>JAZQUB010000032.1:0-31226 GCA_045631045.1 Lachnospiraceae bacterium | reverse complement strand
AAGAACAAGATCAAAGAAGAATTAGAGCGTTTTATGATTATTCGTACCGTATCTGCTGTGGAACGTGCAGATGTGGCAGTGCTTTTAATTGATGCCAAGGAAGGCGTGACAGAGCAGGATGCCAAGATTATCGGTATTGCTCATGAAAGGGGCAAGGCAATTATTGTTGCGGTAAATAAATGGGATGCGATTGAAAAAGATGATAAGACGATTTATCGTTTTACTGAAAAGGTTCGTCAGACTTTGGCTTTTATGCCTTATGCAGAAATTATCTTTATTTCCGCATTGACAGGGCAACGTATCGGTAAGCTTTACGAAACCATTGATGCAGTGGCAGAAAACCATGCACTTCGTGTAGGAACCGGTGTCCTTAATGAGATTATGACCGAGGCAGTTGCAATGCAGCAGCCGCCTGCAGATAAAGGCAAGCGTCTGCGCCTGTACTATATTACACAGGTGTCCGTGAAGCCGCCTACCTTTGTCATTTTTGTAAATGACAAGGAGTTAATGCATTTTTCCTACACCAGATATATTGAAAATCAGATTCGTAATGCATTTGGTTTTCAAGGAACACCTCTTCGTTTTATTATTCGAGAACGAAAGGAAAAGGAACAGTAAATGGAACGTTTGATTTGTCTTATTATAGGATATGTCTGCGGAAATTTCCAGTCAGCATATCTTATGGGAAAGCTGAATGGAATTGATATTCGCGAGCATGGAAGCGGCAATGCCGGCACCACCAATACCTTGCGTGTACTTGGCAGAAAAGCAGGGGCAATGGTATTTATCGGTGATGTGTTAAAGTGTGCAGTGGCAATCTGGATTTCCAAATTGATGTTTGGAGAAAGCCGCGTTGACATAATTTACATTTTGACACTTTACGCTGCACTTGGTACAATATTAGGGCATAACTATCCGGCATTTCTTGAGTTTAGAGGCGGAAAGGGTATGGCATGTACAGCAGGACTTATGCTTTTTTATCATCCATGGCTGTTAGTAATTTGTATATCTACGTTTTTAATTATATTTTTAACAACCCATTATGTTTCACTGGGTTCTGTAGTGATGTATGGTGTCTTTGTTGTGGTAATGGCAGTCTTGTGCCTTACCGGCTCTCTGGGAGCACTTACCGGTGTCCAAATTGCAGAAGTAATTATTATTTCTGCATTTATGGCAATTATGGCAGTGGTAAGGCATTGGACAAATGTAAAACGTCTTATGGAAGGTACAGAAAGTAAAACTTACCTTAGTAAGAAAAACAGAAAGTAGTTAAAAGGAGATGTTTCATGGCAAAAGTCAGTGTGATTGGTGCCGGTAGCTGGGGAACGGCATTGGCAGTACTGTTGGATGGAAACGGGCATGAGGTGACACTTTGGTCTTATTTGGAATCTGAAGTGGCGATGCTTAAAACAGAACGTGAGCAAAAGGACAAGCTTCCGGGGGTGAAAATTTCCGAGAAGATGGTTGTTACCAACGATTTGCAGAATGCGTTGGATGGTAAGGATGTAGTGGTATTAGCGATTCCTTCTACCGTAATTCGTTCTACTGCAGCAATGTGTGCACCATATGTGGCAGAAGGGCAGATTTTGGTTGATGTAGCCAAGGGGATAGAAGAGGAAACACTTCTTTCCATGACGGAGATTATTTCAGAAGAGATTCCACAGGCAAATGTGGCGGTATTGTCCGGACCTTCTCATGCAGAAGAGGTTGGACGAGGTATTCCTACTACCATTGTAGTTGGTGCAAAGGACCAGAAAACAGCAGTTTATCTGCAAAATATTTTTATGAGTGAAAAGTTCCGCGTGTATATCAGTTCTGATATGAAGGGAATTGAGCTGGGAGGTGCACTTAAAAACGTGGTTGCCTTGGCAGCAGGTATAGCGGACGGTCTTGGATATGGTGACAATACAAAAGCGGCACTTATCACCCGTGGTATTACGGAGATTTCCAGACTTGGTATGGCAATGGGAGGTAAGTATGAAACTTTTTGTGGACTTACCGGCATGGGTGATTTAATTGTAACTTGTGCATCCAATCACTCCAGAAACCGCAGAGCAGGTGTTTTGATTGGTCAGGGCTATAGCTATAAGGAGGCTATGGATGAAGTAAAAATGGTAGTGGAAGGCGTACATTCTGCAAAAGCAGCATTGGCACTGGGGCGCAAATACCATGTTTCACTTCCGATTATTGAAAAGGTAAATGAAGTTCTTTTTGAGGGGCTTCCGGCAGCGGAGGCTGTGAGGGAACTGATGATTCGTGATAAAACTATTGAACATTCGTTAGTAGACTGGGAGTAATTTTTTTTGGAGAACGCAGGAGGATATTATGAAAGTTACATACATTGGACATAGTGGATTCTTAGTGGAAACCGGTATTGCAAATTTACTGTTTGATTACTACAAAGGTACCATACCAAAGATAAATAATGACCTTCCTGTGCTTGTATTTGTTTCACACAAACATAGTGACCATTACAATCCGGAAGTGTTCAGACTGGCTAAGCAGTATACCAATATACATTACTTTATTTCAAATGATATTCAGCTTTCTGATAAGATTATGGAAGACTATGAGTTCACTCCTGAGTATCTTAAGGAAAAGGTTACCATGGTTGCACCGGGATTAAAGAGAGTGATTCCTTTGTCTGATGAAGAAGATGACAAAAATTATATCGTTTTGGAAACTATTAAATCCACAGACCAGGGACTTGCGTTTTTGATAAAAGTGGAAGGTAAGCGTATTTATCATGCCGGTGATTTAAATAACTGGGTATGGGAAGAGGATACCAAACAGCAGTTTAACAACATGTCTGCACTCTTTAAACGCAGCATGGAAAAAATCAGTGGTCGTGAGATTTACCTGGCATTCGCACCGCTTGACCCAAGGCAGGGACAGTATTACAAGCTGGGTATGGACTATTTGTTAAATACCGCTCCGGTTACCTATGCAGTACCAATGCATCTGTGGGGCGAGTATGAGCTGGTAGACCGGTATGAAAACGAGCGATTGACAAAGGAACTTCCGACAAAGATTTTGAAGTTGACGGACGAAGAGCCGGTGGTGGAATTATAAAGGTTGAAGACGTTGTGCGGGTTTATCTTTTGGTAAACTCGCACAATTTATCTTTCATGTATTTTTGTGCACAAAGCTGAAAATAGACACGCATTGGTAAAATTTACTTATAAATTATCTGAAAACAGGTTATAATAAGGGTGTATTAGTGAAAGAATCAGCCTTGTATAAAGGCCACCGTTTTAGATAAGGAGCGTGTTATATGTTTGAATTGGGTACGATGCTTGTTCATCCAACCTATGGTGTGTGCGAAGTGGTGCATATTGGAAAAATTGATATGAAGAATGTAAAGGTTGAACGGTTATTTTATACGTTAGTGCCTTTATATGATGCCAAGAGCAAACTTTTTATTCCGACAGACAGTGAAAATATTGGGCTTCGTCCCGTAATGACCAAGGAAAGTGCGCTGGAGCTGGTGGCAAGTCTTCCGGCAATGGAGCCGATTGCAGTACAAAATGAAAAAGAGCGGGAAAAAGTTTTTAAGGAAATGATTCGTGGTGGAAAATGTGAAGATATCAGCCGCATTATCAAAACCTTATATTTACGTAAAAAAGCACGCCTTGCAGCAGGTAAGAAAGCAGTGTCTTTGGATGAAAAATATTTGTTTATGGCCAGAGAACAGCTCTACGGCGAATTGGCGGTAAGCTTAGGTATCGAGAAAAATGGTGTAGAAGATTATATTGCACAGCGGATTGAACATGCATAGTGTATATGATTTTATTTAAAATTAGAGAATTTTAGTTTTATTAGGTGTCGCAAATTTGAGGCACCTAATTTTTAACGTTCAGGTAAATATATACAACCATATAAAAAAGGATTGTTTTTTTGTGAGATTTGTCGCATAATAATTTAATGTGGGTTCTTATGACGTGCTCACGAAATTATGTAATTTAAGAGGAACATATGAATTTTAAACCAATCACATTAGAAGATAAATTATGGGTATCCAAGTATTTAAAAGAGTCCGGTTATCAGGGGTGTGAGTATTCATTTAGTACCATGTTGATGTGGAGTGATGTATATCATACAGAGGTGGCGGACCTTGGGGACATGTTGGGATATCGTGGCCGCTCCGGCAGGAATCGTTATGTGTATGCATTTCCGGCAGGAAATGGTGATAAAAAAGCAGCCATTGAGACTTTAATGGTATTTGCAAAGGAAAGTGGTCATGCATTTGTATTGCGTGGCTTTACAAAGGAATGGGCAGACTGGCTGGAAGAGACTTTTCCGGGAATGTTTGAGATGGAGGAAGCTCGTGATGAGTGGGACTATTTATACAGTGTAGAAAATCTTAGCAGTCTTACCGGAAGCAAGTATCATGGTAAGAGAAACCATATTGCACGATTTAAGGATAGCGGCGAATGGCATTATGAAAGTCTTACTGCTGAGAATGTGGAAGACTGTCGTGCTATGAGTGATAAGTGGTATCATGCACAGTTAAATATTGGGAATATTACCGTTTTGAAGGAAAAGCCGGTGTTAAATTTTGCTTTGGATCATATGGAGGAGCTGAATTTAAAAGGCGGTGCATTGTATCTGGATGGTAAAATTGTAGCATTTACTATCGGGGAAGTGCTGAATGAGGACACTTTCCATGTGCATATGGAAAAAGCCTACTCCGATATTCAAGGGGCATACCCTATGATTAACCAGCAGTTTGTGCTACATGAAATGCAGGATTATACGTATATTAATCGGGAAGAAGATGATGGTGTGCCGGGACTTCGAAGAGCTAAGGAATCCTATTATCCGGTGAAGATGATAGAAAAATACACTGCCGTTTTAAAATAGAGGTACAAAATGGTTGTTTTTGCAGACAAAAGCAGGAAAAACGAATTAATAGAAATTTGGAAGCAAAGCTTTGGAGACAGTGAAGAATATATCAAAATGTTTTTTGCCTGGAATTTGGCTAAAACCACGGTGCTTGTGTATGAGGTGGACGGCAAGGCTGTCAGCGTGGCGTATTTACTGCCGGTAACCTATGAGAGGGCTGGGCAGAAGGCGGTTCCATGCCGGTATCTGTATGCGGCTGCAACCCTTCCGGAATATCGAGGTCGTGGTTATTTCGGAGAGATTATGAAGGTTGTACGGGAACAAATTTCGGAGCCTGTTCTTTTAGTGCCGGGGGAGGCGTCATTAGTTTCTTATTATGAAAAACAGGGAATGCTGGTGTGGCTGGAAGGACAGTACTTAGATATTAACACTCATGCAGAAAAAATTTCAGCAAAATATAAACACGATGACCCGGTTCAAGGACGTATAAAAGACCTAACTCCGGTTGAATATGCAGCAAAAAGAGAAAAGGCTTTAGCCGGAAGTTTTTATATAAAATGGGATAATCATTTTATAAATTATATCTGTCACGAAAATAAAGTTTGCGGTGGTACACAAAATGCAGTTACCGTTGAGGACAGAGAATATATTGTTATGTACCGTGTTGAGGGGGATGTGCTGAAGTTCTTGGAAATAATATCTCAGGATAATTGCTTGGAGCAGAAAAGCCTTTTAGACAAGACGAAGCCGGAAGCCTGCGTGCAGCTCGTGTTAAAAGAAACCGGATGCAAAAAGGCTCATGTATGTCTGAATCCAACGGTTATGGTTACGGACAAATCAAATATATGTGAAAATCAGGGCTACTTTAATCTGACAATGGGTTAATTAAATTGACAATAAATGTCAGTGAATTTATAATATATACAGAATAACAAATTATAGTGAGGTTTTTCATGAAAAAAGCGTTAATTACCGGCATTACGGGACAGGACGGCTCTTATTTAGCAGAGTTTTTATTAGAAAAAGGCTACGAGGTGCATGGCATTACCAGACGAGCTTCTCTTTCCAATACAGCCAGAATCGAGCATTTAATTGCCCAAAATGCCATTCAGTTACACGATGGTGACTTGACCGATTCCTCTTCTTTGGTTCGTATTATCGGTCTGGTGCAGCCGGATGAAATTTATAATTTAGCAGCGCAGAGTCATGTACAGGTTTCTTTTGATGTGCCGGAATATTCCGGGGATGTAGATGCTCTGGGCGTTCTTCGTATTTTGGAAGCAGTACGTATTTTAGGTCTCACTCACAAAACTCGTATATATCAGGCATCCACTTCTGAGCTTTATGGCAAGGTAGAAGAAGTACCGCAGAGTGAGACTACGCCATTTCATCCATACAGCCCTTATGCTGTTGCAAAGCAGTATGGTTTTTGGATTACAAAGGAATATCGTGAGGCATATGGTATGTTTGCGGTAAATGGTATTTTGTTTAATCATGAGTCTGAGCGCCGAGGTGAGACTTTTGTTACACGTAAAATTACTTTGGCAGCTGGACGTATTGCAGAAGGCTTGCAGGACCATTTGGAATTAGGTAATATGGATTCCTTGCGTGACTGGGGATATGCAAAGGATTATGTAGAGTGTATGTGGATGATGCTTCAGCATGAAACACCGGAGGATTTTGTAATTGCTACCGGTGAGCAGCATACTGTTCGTGATTTTACCGAGAAAGCATTTGCAGCAAACGGCATGATCATTCGGTGGGAAGGTACCGGTCTGGAGGAAAAGGGGTATGATGCAGAAAACGGCAAGATGTTAGTATGTGTAAATCCTGCCTGGTTCAGACCTACTGACGTGGATAATTTATGGGGAAACCCTACCAAGGCAAAAACCGTGCTTGGCTGGAATCCGCAGAAGACCAGTTACGAAGAACTGGTTCATATTATGGCAGCCCATGACAGAGAGCTTGCCAAGCGAGAAGCCGCATTACAAGCAGCAAAATAATATGCATTTTTACCGTATATGTGACAAAAGGAGACGAGTAACATGATGCAAAAAGATGCCAAGATTTACGTGGCAGGTCATCGTGGCATGGTAGGAAGTGCCATTATCAGAGAATTAGAAAAACAGGGGTATACCAATATTATTACCAGAACACACAAGGAGCTGGATTTGTGCAGACAGGCGGATGTAGAGGCTTTTTTTGAGAAAGAAAAGCCGGATTACGTATTTCTTGCTGCTGCCAAGGTGGGCGGTATCATAGCCAATCAGAGTGCTCTTGCGGATTTTATATATGATAATATGATTTTAGAAATGAATGTGATTCATTCTGCTTGGCAGAATGGTTGTAAAAAACTTTTATTTCTTGGTTCTTCCTGTATTTATCCTCGTATGGCTCCACAGCCTATGCCTGAGAGCTGTTTACTTACCTCTGAATTAGAAAAGACCAATGAGGCATATGCACTTGCTAAGATTTCAGGGCTTAAATATTGTGAATATTTAAATAAACAATATGGCACGGATTATATTTCTGCTATGCCGACCAATCTTTACGGACCAAATGACAATTATCACCCAACCCACAGCCATGTGCTTCCGGCATTGATTCGAAGATTCCACGAGGCAAAAGAGGCAGGGCTTAAGGAAGTGACCTGTTGGGGAACCGGTTCTGTGCTTAGAGAGTTTCTCTATGTAGATGATTTGGCAGAAGCCTGCGTATTTTTGATGAATCATTATTCCGGAGATGAGACGGTAAATGTAGGGACCGGTAAAGAACTTACGATTAAAGAGTTGACAGAGGTGGTTGCTAAGGTTATAGGCTTTGATGGAGAAATTAAATGGGATACCACCAAGCCGGATGGTACGCCTAGAAAATTGTTGGATGTATCGAAATTAGAACGCTTAGGCTGGAAGTATCATACGGAATTAGAGGAAGGTATTCGATTATCCTATGAAGACTTCCTGCACAATCCAATGAGAGCAGAGCGTTAGGAGTTTTTATGAATATTATATTATTATCCGGTGGCTCCGGAAAACGTCTTTGGCCCCTGTCCAATGATATTCGTTCCAAGCAGTTTATCAAGATTTTTAAGACTCCGGATGGGGAATATGAATCCATGGTACAGCGTGTGTACCACCAGATTAAAACTGTGGACAAGGATGCCAATGTGACCATTGCCACATCCAAAAGCCAAGTGTCTGCGATTTATAATCAGTTGGGCGAATCGGTAGGTATCTGCGTGGAGCCTTGCAGACGAGATACCTTCCCTGCTATTGCACTTGCAACGGCTTATTTACATTATGTAAAAGGCATTTCTTTAGATGAAGCAGTAGTGGTTTGTCCTGTAGACCCTTATGTAAAGGATGATTATTTTAAAGGACTAAAAGAACTTGGGGATTTGGCAAAAAACGGGGAATCAAATTTAGTGTTAATGGGAATTGAACCTACCTATTCCAGTGAAAAATATGGCTATATTATCCCGGAAAATTCTGATAGGGTAAGTTCTGTGTGTGCTTTCAAAGAAAAGCCGGACGCAAAAACGGCAGCAGAGTACATTTCTAAAGGTGCCCTTTGGAATGGCGGTGTGTTTGCGTACAAGCTTGGCTATGTGTTGAAAAAGGCACATGAATATATTGATTTTACCGATTATCAAGACTTGTTTGATAAATATGAGACGCTTACCAAGATTAGTTTTGATTATGCTGTGGTAGAAAAAGAACCAAAGATTCAGGTGATGCGCTTTTCAGGAGAATGGAAAGACCTTGGTACCTGGAATACCTTAACCGAAGCTATGGAAGAAGCCAGTGTAGGAGAAGCCATTTTTAATGAGACCTGTGAAAATGTACATGTAGTAAATGAACTGGATGTACCGATTCTATGCATGGGTCTTAAAAATATAGTGGTCAGTGCTTCGCCGGAAGGCATTTTAGTATCAGATAAAGAGCAGTCCAGCTATATTAAGCCTTTTGTAGATTCCATTGACCAGCAGATTATGTTTGCAGAAAAAAGCTGGGGAAGCTTCCGTATCATTGACATTGAGGAAGAAAGCCTTACCATTAAAGTGACCTTGAATCCGAATCACAGCATGAACTATCATAGCCATGTAAGACGCGACGAAGTTTGGACCGTTATTTCCGGACGAGGTCGAGCAGTAATAGATGAAAAAGAAATTACAGTGAAAGCAGGCGACGTGATTACCATGCCCGCAGGCTCTAAACATACCATCTTTGCAGAAACCGAACTGAAACTTATCGAAGTGCAGCTTGGTAAAGACATTGATGTGCGGGATAAAAACAAATTTGAGCTTAGTTTGTAACATGTTGGCTTGATTGCAGGACCCTGGTTTGAATGACCATGCTTTCTCAGCACGCTTTCGCTCTAAGCTCACGTAGCGGTACTAAGCTCGACTTCGGTCATGCCTCGTCTCACTAAGGACCGACGCTCGCTTGAAGGCATTCGAAAGCATGTTCATTTAAACCAAGAACCCGCAATCAGGACGAAGCATTACAAACAAATTCTTAAGATATTTTTAACTCAATTGACATAAATTAGCAAACATGCTACCATAAGTGTACTAAGATGTTTAATACACTTATGGTAGTTTTTGTTTTAGTGTGTTATAGAATTTGTGACTCTTATAGGTAGTTTTGGTGTGTGGTGGCTGCGGTGGTTTCAAAATCAGTTCTGGCTAGGGGCCTTGAAAAGCGCCGGTCCTTAGCGAAGCAAGGCTTTTAGCCGCAGTCTGAGCTTAGTACCGCTGCAGCTTTTCGTGGAACGGGAGTGTCCCCGGGGCGGAACTGATTTTGAAACCCTAGACAGCCGCAAAAGTTCACAATAACTAACGGAGTAAAAGAAAGGAGGCGCTATGATTTTACTGGACTATCGGGACAAACGTCCCATTTACGAGCAAATAGTAGATAAGCTGGAGCGTCTGATTGTGGGCGGGGGCTTAGAAGCCAATTACAAGATGCCAAGTGTCCGTAGTCTGGCAATGGAATTGTCTGTAAACCCCAATACCATTCAAAGGGCCTATGCAGACCTGGAGCAGAATGGGTATATTTATACCGTTACCGGAAGAGGAAGCTTTGTGGCACATGAATGTGAGTGGCGCAGCGGCAAGCTGGCGGAGCTTACTAAGGACTTAGAAGAAGTTCTTTTAAAGGCCAAGGAAGCCGGAATGACCATGGAGGCAACGATAGAAGTGGTAAAGAAGATATTTAAGGAGGCAGGCGATGATTGAAGTAAGAAATATTAATAAAAACTTTGATGCCATTAAAGCTATTGACAATATCAGTGCAACCATTGAAGAAGGCCATGTATTTGGTCTGATTGGTACCAATGGCGCCGGAAAAAGTACCTTTATGCGTATTTTGTGCGGTGTGTTAAAGGCAGACAGTGGAGAAGTCCTGATTGATGGCGAGTGTGTATATGATAATCCGGCAGTAAAGGCAAAGGTGTTTTACATATCAGATGACCAGTATTTCTTTAAAACCGGAACGCCAAAGGATATGCTCAAGTTTTATATGACTTATTATAATGGTTTTGACGGAGAAAAGTTTAAAGAGCTTATGAAGGCTTTTAATTTGGATATTAACCGCAAGGTAAATACCTTCTCCAAAGGTATGAAAAAGCAGTTGTCCGTTATTTGCGGTGTTTGTGCAGGTACCAAGTATCTTCTTTGTGATGAAACTTTTGACGGTTTGGACCCGGTAATGCGTCAGGCAGTAAAAAGCATCTTCGTAAAGGAAATTGAAGAGCGTGGGCTTACACCGATTATTGCATCTCACAATTTACGTGAACTGGAAGATATTTGTGAATACGTAGGTTTATTGCATCGTGGCGGTATTTTACTTGCTAAGGATATGGAAGACATGAAAATAAATATTCACAAGATGCAGATTGTTATTAAAGATGAGACTACATTACCAAAGATTAAAGAACAATTTGAGGTGGTAAAGGTGGATAGCAGGGGAGCTCTTTATACCATTACTATTCGAGGTAAACGGGAAGAGGTGGATAGCTTTATGCAGGAAATTAATCCGATTTTCTATGAATTATTACCGCTTTCCTTAGAGGAAATCTTTATCAGTGAAACGGAGGTGAAGGGATATGACATCAAGAGCCTTATTTTATAAAGGAATGATAGAGGATTTACGTCACAGAGTATGGATGATTGCGTTGTCTTGTCTGGCAAGCTTTATGGCATTTCCTGTAGTTTATCTTTTAGCAAAGCAGGAATGGGACAGACGCCTTGGAAACTGGTATCCGGGAAGCGGATGGGATATGTTGGAGTACAAAGCGGAATCCATTGAAGAATTTTTTAACTACTACATGACAATCGGCGGTGGTATCGTCCTTGGTGTCGGTGCATTGATTGTTGGCATTTTCGGATTTCGATATGTGTTTTCCAAGAAAATGGTGGACCTGTATCACAGCATTCCGATTACCAGAAAGCAGTTGTTTTTTGTTCATTATGTAAATGGTTTTCTGATTTGGTTTATTCCGATGTTGATTGGAAGTGCAATATGTGCGGTAATGTCCTTTGCTTTTATTGGTGACTTTATAGCATGGATGAGTACGTTAGATACTCTGGTAATCACGATTACAAATTTGGTGCTGGCATTTTTACTTATTTATCATCTGGCTATGGTGGCAGTCATGCTTAGCGGAAATATTTTAAATACCCTGGTAAGCGGCACTATTATGAGCTTTGTAGTACTGGCTATATATGGTATGTATGAGGGGTTTGCAAGTGCTTATTTTGATACGTATTATAGTTTTTGGAGTGATAATCTGCCAAAGGTTATTTGGGCGACACCGATTCCGGGAGCAATTTACCAGTTGGTAATGCGTTGTGAAGGCATGAAGGCGTTTCCGTGTGTAATGAATATTTTGATGGCGGCGTTCCTGTTTGTGATTAGTTTTGTGATTTACCTTCACAGACCGTCCGAGCTGGCAGAACAAGGCATTAAAATTAAGCCGGTGCAAATAATTTTTAAAACCACAGTGACCATTTTGTCCGGAATGGCAGGCTGGATGTTCTTTGGACTTTTGACCGATATCGATTCCGTTGGCTGGACCGTATTTGGTACCATACTTGCAAGTGTGTTGGCATATGGTATTTTAGATATTATTTTCAACATGGATTTCAAAGCCTTTTTCAAAAACAAAATCCAGTTGGCACTGACTACCATAGCGGGTATTCTGATTGGTTTTACCTTTATGTTTGATTGGACCGGTTTTGATAGCTACGTACCGGATAAAAATCAAATTGCAGATATGGGTATTAGCATCAATACACTTACGTTAGGCGGAAGCTTAAATAGAGCTTATAGCGTAGAGGAAAGAATAAAAGACATGGAATATACCGATGAAGAAGTGATTTATGCATTCCTGGATACTGTGACAGATAGAGAAAGAAGGTATCCGCTGGATGGTAATTCTGCTACGGCATATGTACGTGTGACAGAAAAAAGCGGCAGGACCTATTACAGAGTATATGAAGTATGGGAGTCCGACGAAGAACTTGTGCTTCCGATTTTAAGAGATGCATCTTATGTGCAAACGAATTTCCTGGTTCCGGAAGTAGTTATGGATGAAATGGTTTTTGATGGCGGAAATTTAGATGAATTGACTCTGGAAAAGACGTTTGAACATTGGGATATTCGTGATAAAGAGCATGCAGAAGAGCTTATAAAAGCGTATAATGCAGATATTCTGGCAAATCCGGACATTCTGATTTATCAGGATGATGAAATATTTGCAAAGGTATATTATCATCATTATGGTAATAACTACTATAACTTGCGTCTGGATTTATATGAATCTATGGAGAATGTGATTGCTGTATTAAAGAAATATGGCTATGAAAATATACTGGAAGAAGTTAGCTTAAAAGAAATAGCTAAGGTGGAAATGGATGCCTATCTGTATGACACCAACAATTTAAAGGTTTTCTTTGGATTGGAAGAAGAGGCACAGACTTCTGAAAGTTTGAAAGAACCGGCAGCGGTAATAAATCAGGGCGGTTATTCAGGATTAGGTTATGAAGAAGTAACCTATACGGTAGACAAGGCAGAGGCGTATAAAGAATATAATTACCATGCCACCTTTGAAAAAGGCGAAGATATTGCGGGAATTCTGGATATTGTTACATATCACAGACCAAATAATCGCTCTATATTCGGGCCGAAGTACACCAATTGTGATGTTGTTATCTGGCTGAAAAACGGAGACAATTACTATGTACAGTTGAAGAAAGGCGTACTTCCGGAAAAGTTCATCGATGCTTTTAAGAAGACAGAGATGCTCTATGACTGATTGACGCGATAAATGTAAAGAAAAACCTCTAACAAATTTCTAACACTTCTTTTGTAATATGTGATATACTAAATGTGTATATTACCGGCAAAAGAGCGGGAAGTTTGTTAGAGGTATTTTTATGGCTAAGATTTTAATTGTAGAAGATGAAAAAGCAATCAATCAGTTGATGAAGCAGAACCTGGTATTACAGGGGCATCAAGTCATGCAGGCATTTGACGGCAGGCAGGCTTTAGAAATTTTAGACAACAAGGCAGATTTGGACTTGGTAATTTTGGATATTATGCTTCCGTATATGTCAGGCATGGAGCTAATTAAGGAAATCGAAGGAATTCCGGTCATGTTTGTGACAGCAAAGGATGGTATTCAGGACAAGATAAAGGGACTGACCAGCGGTGCTGAGGATTATCTGGTAAAGCCTTTTGATATGTTAGAACTGATTGCCAGAGTGAATTTAATTTTAAAGCGTCACAAAAAAGATACCACTACGTTTTCCTTGGTTGGTGTAGATGTAGATATGATTTCTCAAAAGGTAGTTAAGGACAGGCAGGAGATTATTTTGACGCCACAGGAGTGGGCTTTGCTTGAGGTCCTTATCCGCAATGTAAATATTGCACTTAGTCGTGACAAGCTGCTTAATATGGCATGGGGATATGATTTTGACGGAGATGCTCGTACGGTAGATGTTCACATTGTAAAATTGCGTAAAAAGCTGGGCTGGGAGGAACAGATAAAGACCCTTTATAAGCTTGGTTACAGACTGGAGACAACAGCATGAGACTTTGGCAAAGAATCTACATAATTGCACTATTATTATTTCTGCCGGTATTAAACGTTGGCTTGTTTATGGGTGCACGTATGATTTTCAACTACAACATGGATGTGACAAAGGGGCAGGCTTCTGATGAGGTGCATCTTTTAAGCCGTACCATTGTAAAGGATATTGAAAGTCTGGATTATAAACAACAGATGGATGACTATATCGTATACCGTGTTGCAGAACCGTATGTAAATTATATTACCAATAAAGATGCGAATGCCACACTAGAGGTTCATTATGTAGGGGAAAAGACAACTCTTCAGATGGGGCAGCAGGATATTTCCATATATGACACCGGTGAGTATCCTGAAATTCGAGTGTTGGAGCTTTTGGAGGCACCATATGAAAATTATCAGTTGTTTTATTTTAAGCCGTTAGATGATTTTTACAACCTGTGGCAGTCTTTAAAATTAGTTTTTGGTATCATCAGTTTATGCTGTTCTGGTGTGTTGGCGGTAGTATTATATTTACTGTTATATGAAATGACGGTGCCCCTTCAGCGTTTGACTCAGAGCGTAAAGCTGATGCAAAGAGGAGAGCCGTGGCAGGCCGTTGAAGTGGAAGGTCATGACGATATAGCAGATTTGACGAAAAGCTTTAATGAGATGGGCGCGGAAATTGAGGCGCAGTTGGAGCAGTTGTATAGGGAAAGTAAGACAAAACAACAGCTGGTAGATGATTTGGCACATGAAATGCGTACCCCGCTTACTGCTATTTATGGTTATGCAGAATATTTGCAAAAGGCACCTTATACAGAGGAAGAAAAACTGGATGCTTTGGATTATATTATGTCAGAGAGCAAACGCTTATCTCACATGGGGCAGGAACTTTTGACCATGGCTATTTTCCGAGAAGATGAAGTCAATGCAGAGAGGATTGACAGCGTAAGTCTGATGAAGGATATTTCCAGTCTGCTGCAAGGTACGTTACGAGAAAAACGTTTGAAACTTATCAAATCGATTAAGCCTATTAACTTTGAAGGTGACAGGGCGATGATAGTGTGTCTGTTACGTAATCTGATTGAAAATGCAGCCAGAGCCAGTGACAGTGGGGCACGTATATGGCTTACCGTGGATAAGATGGATGAAAAAACAATATATATGCGTATTAAAGATGAAGGCATCGGGATGGAGGCTCAGGATTTGGAACGTATTACAGACGCTTTTTATCGTGTAGATAAAGCGCGCAGTCGTTCCAATGGAGGTGCGGGAATCGGATTAAATCTTTGCGATTTGATTGTGAAAAAGCACTCTGGTACCATGCAGTTTGAAAGTGTACCGAAACAGGGAACTACGGTTACTGTTTTATTGCCGGTGCAAATAGAGAGGAACGAGGAATGAAGCAAAATCTTTGGACAGGATGTTTGGCTATTGTTATGGTACTTCTTGCCGCAGGGGCATTGTTTATGGCAATGAGCCTATATGAAAATGATAAGTTTGACGAAAGTTGGCTGCTTTCGCCCACAGTCATTGAAAAAGAATTGAAACCGCTTTATAGCGATGAACTGGATGTGAATTCCACAGAATACTAAAAATTTATATAAAATAAGTTGACTATGTGTTATGGAACGTGTAAAATTAAATCAATATTATATGAAATAGCATAAAAGGAGGACGTGTATGAATCCGGCGTATACCAAGTTGTTGCAGTGTTTTGAAAGTATAAAAGAACGTATTCCGTTTAAGCCAAAGGTAGCACTTATCTTAGGCTCAGGACTGGGTGACTATGGTAATACAATGGATATTGTGACGACCATTCCTTATAAAGACATCGTGGGGTTTCCGCAATCTACCGTGCAAGGACACAAGGGACAGTTTCTTTTTGGATATGTGGGACAGGTTCCGGTAGTGTGTATGCAGGGAAGAGTTCATTATTATGAGGGATATCCTATTACGGATGTGGTTCTTCCGGTACGACTTATGAAGCTTATGGGTGCAGAGGTGTTGTTTTTGACCAATGCAGCTGGGGGTGTGAATACCGGGTACTCCGCGGGAGATTTAATGCTTATTTCTGACCATATATGCATGATTCCAAATCCTTTAATGGGGGAGAATATTTCAGAATTCGGTCCTCGTTTCCCGGATATGAGTGATGCGTATGATATGGAACTTCGTGATATTGTTAAATGCCAGGCACACAAGCTTGGTGTTACGTTGCAGGAAGGTGTATATGTACAGTTTTCCGGTCCGAGCTATGAGACTCCTGCAGAGGTACGCATGGCACGTGCAATCGGGGGAGATGCAGTTGGTATGTCCACGGCAGTAGAAGCGATTGCAGCCAATCATATGGGCATGCGTATTTGCGGCATTTCCTGTATTACTAATATGGCAGCAGGTATTCAGGCCACACCACTTGACCATGCAGAGGTTCAGGAGACGGCTGACAGAGTGGCATCAACCTTTTCCAAGGTAGTGACAGCAAGCATTATTGCGATTGCTGATACTATAAATTAATTACTTATTTACAAACAGGAGGAGCAAAATTATGTTAAAGAAAATTCTTTCCGTAATTTTAGCAGCAACAATGGTTCTTTCCTTAGCAGCTTGTGGTGGCACAGGGGATGCTGGAAAGGGTAAAATTAAAGTTGGTATGGTAACAGATACCGGCGGTGTAAACGATGGTTCTTTCAACCAGTCTTCTTGGGCAGGTTTGCAGAGAGCAGAGAAAGAGTTGGGAATCGAAGTTAACTACTTGGAATCCAAGAACGATTCCGACTATGCAGCAAACATCGAAACCTTTATCGATGAAGAATGTGACTTAATCATCGGTGTAGGCTTCATGTTAGCAGACGCTATTAGTGCAGCAGCAGCAGCGAATCCGGACCAGAAGTTTGCAATCATCGATGACAGCACAAACGCTGACAAAGCAAACGTAGCATGTCTTATGTTTGAACAGTCTCAGGCTTCTTACTTAGTAGGTTATATTGCAGGCTTAACCACAAAATCTAACAATGTAGGTTTTGTAATTGGTATGTCAAACACTGTAATGAACGAATTTGGCTATGGTTATGTTGCAGGTGTTTTAGATGCGAACCCAAATGCAAAGGTTCAGATGTCTGATGCAAACTCTTTTGCTGACCCTGGACAGGGCAAGTCTAATGCAACCGCTATGATTACCAATGGCGCGGATATCATTTTCCATGCAGCGGGTGGTACAGGTCTTGGTGTTATCGAAGCTTGTAAGGAAGCAAACATCAAAGCAATCGGTGTTGACTCTGACCAGAGCGTGTTAGCTCCGGAAAACATTATTACATCTGCATTAAAGAGAGTAGACAATGCAAGCTATGACATTGCTAAGGCTGTATTAGATGGCACATATAAGTCCGGCGTTACTGTATATGACCTTTCTTCTTCCGGTGTAGATTATGTTGCTTCTGATTTATTAACAGATGATGTTAAGAAGGCAGTTGAAGACGTTAAGGCAAAAATTTTATCCGGTGAAATCGTTGTTCCTAAGACACAGGCTGATTTCGAAGCAAAACACGGTGATGTTTATACATTAGACTAAGATTAATTGAATAAGTGATTCGAGAGGAACTTCTTTTGAGAGGTTCCTCTTTTTGGGAAAATTTGGTCATAAAATATTGAATGTTTTTTAAGATTTATTTTGAAATATGTAGACATATGTTGTATAATAGTAGTATTGAGTAATAGTGGAGGTAAAAGTATGAGACCAATTACTATGGAAAGAGTGGAAAGTACTCGTCAAGATATACTAGATATTATTACAAGCTCTACCTTGACACATGAGCAGAAGCTCACGAATTTAGCGGGCAAGGCAGATTTTTTGTTGGAAGTACTGGATTTGCCGGAAGGCTTGGAAGAACTGTTAGAACCGGTAGAAGGTAAGCAGTGCATTTGTGATTTGTTTGAAGGGCATGCACCAATGAGACCGCGTTATATTGTACCGGATTACGAGAAATTTATGAAGGAAGGCAGTAAGTTTTTACAACTGGATGCGCCAAAGGATTTCTTTGAAGCACTGAATCACTTACTTATTATGTACAAGCATGTGCCGAGTATTACCAATTATCCCGTATATGTAGGCGCACTTGACAAGCTGTTAGAGCCTTTTATAGATGAAGTAGATGAGGCTACTGCCAAGAAATTCATTAAGATGTTTTTGGTGCATGTAGACAGAACCGTATTGGATTCCTTTTCACATGCTAATTTAGGACCGGAGGAGACCAAGGCTGGCCGTATTATCTTAGAATGTGAAGAAGAATTAGAGCAGGCGGTACCAAACATTACATTTAAGTATGACCCGGATGTGACGCCGGATGCATATGCTGTAAGAGCAATCAAGACGGCATTAAAATCTGCGAAGCCAAGTTTTGCAAATCATAAGATGTTTTGTGAAGAACTTACGGATAATTACGTAATTGCAAGCTGCTATAATGGCTTGAAGTACGGCGGAGGCTCTTACACGCTTTGCCGACTGATTTTAGGTAATATTGCAAAGCGTGCAGAGAATATTCAGGACTTTAAGGAGCGAGTGCTTCCGTATGTATTAGATATTCAAGCAAGATATATGGATGCGAGAGTTCGTTTTATTGTAGAAGAGAGTGGCTTTTTTGAGAATCATTTTCTTGCAAAGGAAGGTCTGATTCACAGAGACCGATTTACAGCAATGTATGGCATGGTTGGTATGGCAGAGGCAGTCAATATTCTTATGGAGAAAGAAGGCAAAAACTTCCGCTATGGCAAAGATGCTGAGGCAGATGCACTTGCTGTAGAAATCATGGAACAGATTAAAGCATTTAATGACAGCCATGATGCACCATATTGTGAGGCAACCGATGGACATTATTTGTTACACGCACAGGTAGGCATTGCGCAGGATTTAAACATTTCTCCGGGGACTCGTATTCCGATTGGTGAAGAACCGGAAGAGTTGATTAACCACTTAAAGCATTGCAGCTTATTTCACAAATATTTTCCTTCCGGAACCGGTGATATTTTCCCTGTAGAAGTAACCGCGAAGAAAAATCCTGAGTTTATTTTAGATATTATTAAAGGTGCATTCCAAATGGATTTACGATATTTGTCCTTCCATGACAAGGATAGCGATGTAATCCGTGTGACCGGTTATTTGGTAAAGAAATCAGAACTTGAGAAATTTAAAGCGGGGCAGCGTGTTTTACAGAATACCACCCATTTAGGTACAGGAGCAGCAAAAAATGGTCACATTTTGGAGCGAAAGATCAGATGATGAAAAAGTTAGCCGCACCGGTTAATCGAATTATTCCATTCAGTGCAGTGGATGGGCCGGGTAATCGCACAGCAGTGTTTTTGCAGGGGTGTAATATAGATTGTAAATATTGTCACAATCCTGAGACAAGAGCATTGTGTATAAATTGTGGTTTGTGTGTGCAGGGGTGTCCGACAGGAGCATTACACCTGGTGGAGGGCAAGGTGCATTTTGAACCTGCAAAATGTGTTGCTTGCGATACCTGTATTCAGACCTGTACACATGATGCAAGCCCACGTGTTCTGTGGATGACTGTGGAGGAAGTGCTTGCAGAAATTAAAAAACAGATACCGTTTATTCGTGGTGTTACGGTGTCCGGCGGGGAGTGTACTCTTTATCCAGAATTTTTAGCTGCTTTATTTTCTGAATGTAAAAAGTTAGGATTACACACACTAATTGACAGCAATGGCATGATTGATTTTGGTGTTTATCCGGAGCTTTTAGCGGTAACCGATGGTGTGATGTTAGATATTAAGGCGTTTTCTGAAAGAGATCATGTGGTGGTAACCGGTTATTCCAATGACCGGGTGCTGAAAAATGCTGCATTTTTGGCAAAATGCGGCAAACTGTATGAAATTCGTACGGTTGTAGTCAGGGAATTGTTTGACCCTGTGGGAGTGATTGAAAGCATTGCAGAGTATTTATGTGCTTACATGGATATCGGAATGCTTCGATATAAATTAATTGCTTATAGACCTTTCGGTGTACGTAAGCAATACAAAATATATGAAAGTCCTGATGTTTCTTATATGGAGCAGTTGAAAGATATAGCGATACAGGTAGGATTTCAAGAAGTTATTATTATTTAAACAAGAGAAGGAGGAAATCAGGTGGGACAGACAGTAGCAAACACACAGACTGCTTACGCAGTTGAAATGAAAAATATTGTCAAAAAATTTGGTGATTTTGTAGCAAATGACCATGTCAACCTGTCCGTTAAGAAAGGCGAAGTTCATGCAATTCTTGGCGAAAACGGCGCAGGTAAAAGTACCCTGATGAACGTACTCTATGGCTTGTATAAGCCGACAGAGGGCGAGATTTTTATCAATGGACAGAAAGTAGTTATGGATGGTCCAACAACTGCCATTAATCTTGGTATCGGTATGGTGCATCAGCATTTTATGTTGGTTCAGCCGTTTACGGTTACTGAGAACATCATTCTGGGTATGGAACCTGTAAAAGGTCTGACTGTAGATTTAAAGACAGCCAGAGAAAAGGTTATGGAGATTTCTGAGCGTTATAATATGCAGATTGATCCGGATGCCAAGATTGAAGATATTTCTGTAGGCATGCAGCAGAGAGTGGAAATTTTAAAGGTGCTGTACCGAGGTGCTGATATTTTGATTTTGGATGAGCCTACTGCATCCCTGACTCCGCAAGAAATTTCTGAATTAATTGATATTATTGGAAATCTTACCCGTGACGGAAAATCCGTAATTTTAATTACACATAAGTTAAAAGAAATTACTTCCTGTGCAGATAAATGTACGATTATTCGTGCAGGTAAATATATTGGTACGGTAAATGTAAATGAAGTAGATGAAAATGAGCTGGCTGCCAAAATGGTTGGCCGTGATGTTACCTTCCGTGTTGAAAAGAAAGAAATGACACCTGGCGAGGTTGTTTTGGATGTTAAAGATTTACATGGAAACGATTATCGTGATATTGAAATTCTAAAAGGTTTTAACATTCAGGTGCGCGCAGGAGAAATCGTAGGTATAGCAGGCGTTGACGGTAATGGACAGACCGAGCTGGTTGAAATTTTAACCGGTTTGCGTAAGGCTACCAAGGGCAGTGTTACAATCAATGGTCAGAATGCTTATAACATAACACCGAGAAAAGCCTTTGATTTAGGAATTTCCTCTATCCCGGCAGATAGACAAAAGCATGGTCTTGTTTTGGATTTCTCTATTTCTGAAAATTTAGTGCTTCAGAATTTTGAAAAAGAGCCTTATGCAAAGAAGGGTATTTTAGACAAGAAGACTATGAGAGAGCATGCTCATGAGATGATTGAGAAATTTGATATTCGTCCACGTGGTTCCGAGGACAGAGCAGCAGGTACTTTATCCGGCGGTAACCAGCAAAAGGTAATTATTGCTAGAGAGGTTACGAATGATAAGGACTTATTGATTGCAGTGAATCCGACACGTGGTCTTGACGTTGGTGCCATTGAGTTCGTACACAAATATTTAGTAGAACAGCGTAACAAAGGCAAAGCAGTTCTTCTGGTTTCCTTTGAATTAGATGAAGTCATGAGTTTATCAGACCGAATCGAAGTTATTTTCGAGGGTCAGATTACAGGTTCCGTACTTGGCAAGGATGCAAACGAGGAACAGTTAGGCTTCATGATGGCAGGAGGTGCACACCATGAATAACAAAAAATCTCTTCTTCAGACCATAAAAAACAGCAGTGTATTATATACATTGATTGCCATTATTACAGGATTTATTGTAGGTGCTGTTTTGTTGACAGTGATTGGTATCAGTCCGATTGCCGCATACGGCAGACTGATCGAGGGTATTTTCGGTAAGCCAAAATATGTTGCATGGAGTATTGTTTATGCATCTCCACTGATTTTGACCGGTTTATCTGTAGCATTTTCCTTTAAGACCGGTGTATTTAACATCGGTGCGGAGGGGCAGTTTGTAGTAGGTTCTCTTGCAGCAGTTGTGGTAGGTGCGTGTCTGGATTTACCACCGGTAATTCATGTGATTGCTTGTGCTTTAGCAGCAATGCTTGCAGGTGCTCTTTGGGGTACTTTTGTAGCAATTTTAAAAGTAAAAAAAGGCATTAATGAAGTGCTTTCTTATATCATGTTTAACTGGATTGCTTATTATTTAAGTAATTACATGGTAAATACCAACTGGTTACACAATGAAGGTAATGCAGAGGCAACCAAGGATATCAAAGAAACAGCATCTATTATTTGTCCTGACTTTATCACAAAACTGACTGAATGTAAAAATACCAACTGGGGTATTGTAATTGCAGTTGCAGCAGCAATTGTTATTTGGTTTATTATTTCAAAAACTACCTTGGGCTTCCAGCTTCGTGCAGTAGGCTTCAATAAAAATGCTGCAGAATACGGCGGTATTAACTCTAATGCAGCGGTAATGAAGGCAATGGCTATTTCCGGTGCCATGGCAGGTCTTGGCGGAATGGTGCAGCTTTGTGGTATGGGCTCCCGTATCAGCCAGTTTGCAGGTCAGGAAGGTTTCGGATTTGAAGGTATTACGGTAGCACTGATTGCTTCCTCTAATCCAATTGGATGTATCTTCTCCGGTTTGTTCTATGGTATGATGAAGTATGGCGGAACAAAGCTTACCTTGATTAAGGCACCAAGTGAAGTAATTGATATTATTATGGGTGTCATCGTATTATTTATTGCGATTTCACATGTATTCAGACATCTTTTAAACAAGAAAAAAGGAGGTAAATAAAAATGGATGCATTTATTTCTAATTTAGGATTAATTATTAATGCAACGTTAATTGCAACACCTCCATTGTTGTTTGCAGCGTTAGGTTCCTGCTTTTCTGAGAGAAGTGGTGTAGTAAACATCGGCATCGAGGGTATGATGACAGTAGGTGCCTTCACCGGTTCTGTAGTAGCACTTTATACCGGCAATGGCTGGGTTGCTTTTCTGGCAGCCGGCATAGTTGGTGCGCTTGTGGCGCTAATTCATGCTTATGCATGTATTACCTGTGGTGCAGACCAGACCATTTCCGGTACCGCAATTAATTTCCTTGCACCGGGTCTTGCAGTATTTATCTGTAGAGCCATGTTTGATAACTCTTCCGATACTCCGCCGATTGACACAGCAGCAAAACTTCCAAAGTTATTTGATGGTGTATTTCCGGTAGGCAGTTTCTGGTACAATGTATTGAGCACTTACGCCGCAGCATATTTATGCTTTATCCTAGTTGGTGTTGTATGGTTTGTATTTTATAAGACTAAGTTTGGTATGAGAATGCGTGCTGTTGGTGAGCATCCGAAGGCTTGTGATACCTTAGGTATTAACGTATTCCGTATTCGTTATATTTGTGTTGTGATTTCCGGTTTTCTTGCAGGTTTAGGCGGAGCATACATTACCCTTGCCACAGTAAACCAGTTCAGACCTTATCTGATTGTAGGTCAGGGCTTTATTGCCATTGCAGCGGTTATTTTCGGTAAGTTTACACCACAGGGTGCAATGAAAGCCTGCTTGCTGTTTGGTTTATGTAATGGTCTTAAGACTCTTGCAAGTACCAATCCGAATATCACCGTTTCTCCTAACTTGATTTCTATGATTCCTTATATTGTAACAATCATTGCACTGGTATTATTTGTTGGAAAGGCACATGTTCCGGCAGCAAATGGTAAGCCATATACAAAAGCGAAGTAAAGGTGATTTATGGAAAAGAAATTAATCAAAGAAGCTATTATAGCCAGAGAACATGCATATACGCCGTATTCCCACTTTAAAGTGGGAGCGGCACTTTTGACAAAGTCCGGCAAGATTTATCGTGGCTGCAATATTGAAAATGCAGGATATACTCCTTCCAATTGTGCGGAAAGAACTGCTTTTTTTAAGGCAGTAAGCGAAGGCGAACTGGAATTTGATGCAATCGCAATTGTGGCCGGTCCGGAAGGCGGAGAATTAATGTTTACGGCTCCTTGTGGCGTATGCAGACAGGTAATGATGGAATTTTGTGAATACGAAACATTCCGTATTATTATCGGAACCAGTGAAGAAGAATATCAGGAGTTTACTTTAAAAGATATTTTACCATATGGTTTTGGCCCGAAGAATTTAGCATGAGGCAATTATGATAGATCTACATTTACATTTTGATGGTTCTCTTCCGGTAAAGACCGTGTGGGAGCAGGCAAAAAAGCAGGGCATTACTTTGGCAGCGTCTTCTATGGATGAACTGCGTGAAATGATGGTGTGTCCTGTGGATTGTAAAAGCTTAAACGAGTATTTAGAAAAGTTTAATATTCCGTTAAGTGTGTTGCAGACAAGAGAAGGCATTAAGGAATCCATGGAGGATTTAATTGCACAATTAATTTCCGGAGGAATGATTTATGCAGAAATTCGATTTGCACCTCAGCTACATCTACAGAAGGGTCTGACACAGGAGGATGTGGTACAGGAAGCCATTGCAGGTGTAGAAACGGCCACCTTAGGGCAGGAGATGAAGGTTCAGCTTATTTTATGCTGTATGCGTGGTTCAGACAATGTGGATGCAAATCGTGAGACCGTGTTAATGACTTCTAAATATTTAGGGAAAGGTGTATGTGCTTGTGATTTAGCAGGTGCCGAGGCTCTTTTCAAAACGGAGACTTTTGCTGATTTATTTGCCTATGCTGCAGAACTCGGTGTGCCTTATACTATTCATGCAGGAGAAGCAGATGGTCCTAAGAGTATTAAGGATGCCATTTCATTTGGTGCAAAGCGTCTTGGGCATGGTGTTCGTGCAGCAGAAGATGCTTTACTTGTGACAGAACTGATGGAAAACGAAATTACACTGGAATGTTGTCCAATCAGCAATGTTCAGACAAAAGCAGTAGCTTCTATTGAGGTACATCCGATTAAAGAGTTTTTATATAGAGGTCTTAAGGTTACGGTAAATACGGACAATCGAACGGTTTCCCAGACTACCATTGCAAAGGAAATGCAGTTCCTTCGCGATAACCTTGGACTTACGGTGGAAGAGGAGCGCCAGTTATATTTAAACGCTGCAGAGTCAGCATTTCTTAGCAAAAAAGAAAGAGAAGGATTAAAAAATGTTATCACCAAAATTATTTGATCATACTATTTTAAAAGCAGATGCTACCGAAGCAGCAGTTGCAAAGATTTGTGCAGAAGCAAAAGAATACGGCTTTATGAGTGTTTGCGTGAATACGTACTATACTGCATTTGTGGCAGAGCAGTTAAAGGACTCTGATGTAAAGGTTTGTACCGTAGTTGGTTTCCCACTGGGTCAAATGAGCACTAAGGCAAAAGCTTTGGAAACACAGTGTGCAGTAGAAGACGGTGCAGATGAAATTGATATGGTATTAAATGTAGCTGCATTAAAAGACGGTAAATATGATGTGGTTTTAGAAGATATTAAGGCTGTTAAGGCTGCGTGTGGAGCGGCACTTCTTAAAGTGATTTTAGAGACTTGCTTACTTACAAAAGAAGAAATTGTAAAAGCCTGTGAGCTTAGCGTAGAAGCTGGTGCAGACTTTGTAAAGACATCTACCGGTTTTTCTACCGGCGGTGCAACCGCAGAGGATATTGCACTTATGCGAAAGACCGTAGGTCCGGATATTGGAGTAAAAGCAAGCGGCGGCGTTCGTGATTCTAAGGGAGCGATTGCTATGGTGGAAGCAGGAGCAAACCGTATCGGAGCCAGTGCAACCATTGCCATTTTGTCCGGTGCAAAGAGCGAGAGTGACTATTAAAATATTAAAAATCTACCCCTTGCCAGACATGTGTGAACGTCTGACAAGGGGTATTGTTATTTACAGTGTTCGAATAATTTTAATGCTCAATTTCTTTTAAATATCTTCCAAGCGCATCCTGCCAGGTTGGAAGCTTCTCAAAACCGTTTTCAACGAGTTTATCCTTAGACATGCGGCTATTGGAAGGGCGTTTTGCCTTGGCTGGGTATTCACTTGCAGATACCGGAGATACGGTTATGTGGTCATAGCCGGCCTGTTTAAAGATTTCGCAGGCAAATTCATACCAACTGCAAAGACCTTCGTTGGTAGCATGGTAACGGCCGTATTTATCACTTTCTGCCATATCTACCAAAAGTCTGGACAAGTCATAGGTGTAAGTAGGAGAGCCTACCTGGTCGCATACAACCGTTAAATGGTCGCGAGTCTTGCCAAGGTTTAACATAGTCTTGATAAAGTTTTTGCCGTTTACACCAAAAACCCATGCGATACGAACAATGAAATACTTCTCAAGAATAGATTCTACAGCTAACTCACCTTCATATTTGGTCTGACCATATACGTTTAATGGGCTTCGCTTATCATCCGGCTGCCAAAAATGCGTACCCTCGCCATCAAATACATAATCTGTAGAAATATAAATCATTTTGCAGTCTAATTCCTTGCACACCTCGGCAATATGCCTAGTACCATCTGCATTAATACGCCTGCAAAGGTCTATATTGTCCTCCGCAGCATCTACAGCAGTGTATGCCGCACAGTGAATTACTGCGTCAGGATTTGCCTTTGTAATGACATCACGAACCATAGAAGCGTCTGTGATATCCATATTGTCCACATCTGTACCGATTGCAATATGCCCACGCTTTTCTAATTTATTTACCACATCAAAACCAAGCTGACCCTTCACACCTGTTACTAAAACTTTCATAACAATCCCTCTCTCAAATGAAACAAATAAAACGCCAATAGGAAAGACGTTTGTAGAACATAACCTGTAGAGGATACTGACGAATATTTTTCTGGAGAAACGTATGTAAAATGCCCCGTTTAGAAAATGTGCAGTAACGCCTGCACATTTTTAGGGGCTGACTTCACATGCGTTTAGGAAGAAAACATATACGTCAGTATCCGGTAACTGTTATGATGGATAAACGTGTACCTTATGCACGGCCTTTGTCTACGTACATTTTTTGGAAATAATTCTGATAATCACCACTTAAAATATTTTTCCACCAGGATTCGTTTTCCAGATACCATTCGATAGTAGCCTTAATACCATCATCAAATTTTGTCTCCGGTAACCAGCCAAGCTCTGTGTGAATCTTGGTTGGGTCGATAGCATAACGCATATCGTGGCCCGGTCTGTCAGTAACATATGTGATAAGGCTTTCCGGCTTGCCAAGCTGAGCAAGGATTGTTTTTACAACTTCTAAGTTCGTACGCTCGTTGTGACCGCCAACATTATATACTTCACCAACACGGCCTTTTCTCATTACTAAATCAATTGCAGAGCAGTGATCTTTTACATATAACCAGTCACGAACGTTTTCACCCTTACCATATACCGGCAATGGCTCATCAGCAAGTGCACGGCTGATCATTAAAGGAATGAGCTTCTCTGGGAAGTGATATGGGCCGTAGTTGTTAGAGCAACGGGTAATGGATACCGGTAATTTGAAGGTTCTGTAGTATGCCAAAACCAATAAGTCTGCACCAGCTTTACTGGAAGAGTATGGGCTGGAGGTGTGGATTGGAGTTTCTTCTGTAAAGAATAATTCCGGACGGTCTAATGGTAAATCACCGTATACTTCATCCGTAGATACCTGATGATAACGCTTGATACCATACTTGCGGCAAGCATCCATCAATACCTGAGTACCCATAATATTAGTCTTTAAGAAAATTTCAGGATTTTCAATAGAACGGTCTACATGACTTTCTGCAGCAAAGTTAACAACGATGTCCGGATGTTCTTCTTCAAATAAATTATATACAAAGTCTCTGTCTGCAATGTCACCTTTTACAAAACGGAAGTTAGGATTTTTCATGGCTTCTTCCAATGTTTCCAGATTACCTGCATAGGTCAAAGCGTCTAAACAGATAATTCTGTCTTCCGGATGTTTTTCTAATTCATAATAAACAAAGTTTGCACCGATAAAGCCGGCACCGCCTGTTACAATAATGTTCATAACGTGTTTCCTTTCATATAAATGAATGTTAGTTTGTGTTGTAGGCAATTAAAAAATACTTGCAAATTTTATGCCCTATAATGATAGCATAAAAGGTGACGTAACGTCACTTGCAAGTATTTTTTGAAAAAATTTGAAATTTTATTTTTTACAAATAAATAATCCGGCCTCTTTGGTAATTTTAAATGGTTTGCGTGACAGTTTTCTGGTAAGAAGGTCCTTGAATTCCTGATACTTTGGTAAGAGAATTTCATTTTGATTACCGTGACAGGAGAGGATGTATTCCAGTAGTAGCTGAGGATTGGAAACCTGAAGTCCATCTTCATAATAGCGTGTATCTATATGCTTGAAATACTGTTTTAATTCGTCAGCGCCATTTTGCAAACCAAAAATCTCATATAATTCCTTGTCGGCAAGGGTAATGGAAGGATGGAACTCCTGTACAAGGGAAGTGATTTCTTCCATGTGCTTTGGTCCGTAAGTAGAGGCGACAAATCGTCCGCCATCTTTTAATACCCGACAAATTTCATTGTAAACCTGCTCGCGGTTTTCAATATAGAAGAGGAGATGGTTTGCAATTATAAGGTCAAATTTAGCATCCTCAAATGGAAGAGCCTGGCAATCGCAAGCCATAAAGTCCAGTTGTACGGATTTATCTGCAACAACCTGTGATAGTTCTTTTGTGAGCTTTAATCGGGTTTCCTCTAAAAGACCCTCGGAGATGTCCGTAAGCGTAATATGAGAATGTGCAGGAATAAGTGGTGCATTATCACTCCACAGAGCACCATTGCCGCAGCCAAGTTCCAGAACCTTACAGCCCTCCGTAAATTCACATTGTTTAAATACCCAAGGGAACCAGCCTTGCGGGTTGATAGAGCATTCCTTATGCAGACGTACTCTGGCATCGATGTTTTTGGAGGTTTTGTATTGTTCCTGAAGGGCGTGTTGGGCGTTGGATAAATGAATCAGATTTACCATATGATTCATATCCAGTTGTTCGTTATTATTTAAGAAAGCATCTGCCTCTAAAAGTGCCTGCTCCATCTGGGCAAGCTGGGATTTTTGCATACGAACTAAAGACAACTGCATGGAAAGAGATTTTTGCAAGGTGTCTTTGTCGGGGGTGGATATGGTCATGGCTTTGATTTCATCCAAAGAAAAGCCAAGCATTTTAAAGGTAAGAATTTGCTGAAGCTTAGTGAAGTCTTCCTCTGTGTAGTAACGTCGTCCATTGTCCTCCACACGGGTAGGCTTCAGTAAATCAATTTTATCATAATACCGTATGGTTCTAAGGCTTACCCTAGCTTTGCGGGCGAAAGAACCGGAACTATAAAACTGTTGCATAAAAACCTCAATTATTTACAGGCCGGACTTATATCGGCCGTGGAAATTAATTCTTCTTCAAATAAGTAGTAAAAGCATCCTGCTGTAAAAGCTCTACCGCTTTAAGCATATCTTCACGACTGTAAAATTCTATGGTAAGGGCACCAAATTCTGCTTCTCTATTGTGAACAATGTTCATATTTTTGATGCTTAAATGATGCTCTGCTAAAAGAACTGTAATTTCTGCAATGGAACCCGGTTTGTCCGGAATTTCAATACTGATAGTGTAGGATGGCATAATCGGACCGCGAGAGGTACTGCTGAAGGAATCACGATACATACGAGCCTGGTCAAAAAAATTGTACAGTGCCAACGCATCTTTTTCTTCTAATTCGTCGCGGATATGTTGTAAATCTGCAATATATCGTTCCAAGAGCGCTTTAATATTATCCGTATTGGTCAGACAAATTTGCTGCCACATTACCGGACTGGAAGACGCAATGCGTGTAATATCCTTAAAACCGCCTGCTGCCAAGGTCTTCATCAGACCGTCTTCTAAATCAGACTCTTTTACCAGATTTACCAGACTGGAAGCAATAATGTGAGGCAAATGACTAATTGCAGCCGTAGCATAATCATGTGCTCCACAGGCAATTACCAGGGGAAGAGCTTTCATGCCGGAAATTATTTCTTTTAATTTCAAAACATTTTCTTCCGCAACCTCAGCGGTCGGAGTTAGTACATAATACGCATTTTCCAGCAAATTCACTTTGGAGTTGGCATAACCAAAACGCTCACTGCCGGCCATGGGATGACCGCCGATAAACTGTTTTTCAAGGTGCAGTTCGCCAATTAATTTGTGAATACCGGCTTTTACGCTGCCTACGTCCGTAACAATGGTATGAGGTTTTATCATGGGTGCAATGGTGCGTAGGTTGTCTTCATTCACAGCAACAGGAGCGCATAAAAATATGTAATCTGCATCGCACAAATCCGGCGTAATTTCTGTATATATGGAAGTGGCAACACGCTCTTTGACTGCCAGCGATAAAGAAGGAATATCTTTATCAAATACTTTGATTTTTACTTCCGGAAAATATTCATGAAGTGCACGGGCAATGGATCCGCCGATTAAGCCTAAGCCTATAAAGGAACAAGTAATAGTATGCATAATAATCACCTGAAATATATCGTTTTTCTTAGATTATATACAACATTCCATGTGTTGTCAAAAGGGAAGATGCTATAAATGTCGGAATTTTTTGAAAATAAATATAAATTTTAGAAAATTTATGAAAAATATATTGATAAATGTACGGAAATTGTGTATTATGTATATTAAGATTTAGAAAATTAACTAATCCATAGTTAATATTACGAAAAATCTAAAAATATATCGTGGAGGTATCTTTTATATGAAGACTTATACAACGGACAAAATCCGCAATGTAGTGCTCTTGGGGCACGGCGGGGCAGGTAAGACCAGTTTAGTGGAGGCTATGGCTTATCTGTCCGGTATCACAAGCAGACTGGGTAATGTTGCAGACGGCAGCACAGTCAGCGATTTTGGTAAGGAAGAGCAGAAGAGAGGTATTTCCCTTTCTACTTCCGTAGTACCAATTGAATGGGGTGAGTATAAGATTAATGTTCTTGATACTCCGGGCTACATGGATTTTGTAGGTGAGGTAGAAGAAGCAGTCAGCGCAGCAGATGGTGCTATTATCGTAGTAAACGGTAAAGCCGGCGTGGAAGCTGGTACAAAGAGAGCATGGGATCTGTGTGAAAAGTACAAATTACCACGTCTTGTTTTCGTAACGGCTATGGACGTGGATAATGCAAGTTTCCGCCAGGTAGTAGAGGATATGAGTGCTCTCTATGGCAAGAAGATGGCTCCGTTTAACTTACCGATTCGTGAAAACGAAAAGTTCGTTGGTTATGTAAATGTTATCAGCCAGACCGGTAATCGTTGGGTAGGTAAGGAAGTTGTTTCCTGTGACGTACCGGATTACAATCAAGCAAACCTTGCAATCTGCCGTGAAACATTAGT
>JAZQUB010000031.1:0-59898 GCA_045631045.1 Lachnospiraceae bacterium | reverse complement strand
TGTTTCAAACTTCGTTTTTTTTGAATAAGTTGGTATGTAATATTGGCAAAATAAAAAAGAGTATGATAATCATAAAAAAACGGAGGTATTTCACATGAAGAATAAAATTATAGAAACAAAAATGCTGGAAGCATATAAAGTTTATTTGAGGGAAAATGAAAAAAGCAAAGCGACTTGTGAAAAATACGTGAGGGATGTAAATCATTTTGCAGAGTTTGCAGGGGGTAAGGAGGTTGACAAAGGAGTGCTTTTGGACTATAAGGCAGAATTGGAAAAAGAATATGCCGCGACCAGTGCGAATTCTATGATTGCCGCGGTAAACTCTTTTCTGCGTTATGTCGGTTGGTGTGAGCTTTGTATCAAACAGTTTAAGATACAGAAGGAGGCTTACAGTCCGGAGGAAAAAGAACTTTCTGCTGTGGAATTTCAAAGGCTGGTCAAAACTGCGGAAAATCACAAAAAGGAGAGACTGTCACTTGTCATTCAAACCATCTGCGGTACCGGTATTCGTGTCAGTGAACTTCCGTATCTGACAGTAGAAGCAGTGAAAAAAGGTGAGGCTACCGTTTCATGCAAAGGAAAAACAAGAAAAATATTTATGGTAAGTAAATTGCGGAAGAAACTACTGGACTATGCCAAAAGGAACCATATTGATTCCGGTATGCTATTTACAACCAAGACCGGAAAGGCTCTTGACCGTAGTAATATTTGGCGGGAAATGAAAGGGCTGTGTGAATTGGCAGGCATTCCGACGGAAAAGGTATTTCCGCACAATTTACGACATTTATTTGCACGGACATTTTATAGTATTGAAAAGGATATTGCGAAACTGGCAGATATCCTTGGTCACTCTAACATCAACACAACACGTATCTACATTATGACCACATTTGCAGAACACAAGCGCAAAATGGAGAGCATGAGATTAATAATATAAAAAAGCACCGGTGCAAAAACCGATGCCAAACAACATAATATTCATTACGTTGTATATATACTACTACATACATCATTAAGATAGCACTTTGACTTCGTAATTTCAAGACTTTTTCTAATATTTTTGATTCCCATTCGAGATAAAACGGAATTTGGACACAAGAAAGGAACCTTTTCGCTGGTTTTCAACAAAGAAAAGGTTTTTTTGTCGTGCTTATAATGAACAACTCGGGGTTATAAAAGAAAGTAGTGGCGGAGGCAGTTGTTTTATACAACATAATGAATATTATGTGATTTAGTTATCATATATTATTGTGTTAGCATACAAGCTGGAAGGCAATGATAGTACTTGATAGACAGTGCCTTAGGGGGAGCAAAGGTGAAAAAAATATTTGAATTGATAAAAACAATAATTGTATGGCTTGTGATGGGGCTTGCTGTATTTATGATGGTATTCACGGTGATTTCGGTAAATACATTTAACCGAAATGATCGAACGCTATTTGGTTACAGAGCTTATATTGTAAACAGTGATTCCATGGCAAAGACCGATTTTGATGCCGGCTCATTGATTTTTGTGAAGCAGGTGGATCCGTCCGAATTAAAAGAAGGGGATATTATTACTTACATATCACAGGACAGTGAAAATTATGGGGTAAATGTTACTCATAAAATTCGTAGAATGACTGTGGATAAACAGGGGAATCCGGGATTTATTACATACGGTACCACAACCAATGTAGATGATCCTACTATCGTGACATATCCATATGTTGTTGGCCGATATGAGGGACATTTAGGTAAAGTCGGAACCTTTTTTAATTTTCTAAAAACTCCGCAGGGATATATAGTGTGTATTTTTGTGCCGTTTATGCTTTTGATTTTATATCAGGGTGTAAACTGTATTACTTTATTCCGCCGCTACAAGAAAGAACAGATGGACGAATTACAGGCTAAAAAGGATGCTATTGATGCGGAGCGCGAAGAAAACGCACGTATGCTAGAAGAACTGAAGGCACTAAAAGCACAGTTAGAAAATCAACAAATGAACTTTGTGAAAAAGGAAGACGAGGAGGAGCAGCATAATTGAACGGTCTGAAAGTAATAAAAAAATTATGGGATGTGGCATCCACCTGCGTGGTGATACTCCTGGTGTTTAGTGCGGTTTTTCTAATGGGAACCCGAATCCTGGGTTACCGCGTATTCAATGTTATTTCCGGCAGTATGGAACCGACGTACAGCGTGGGGGATTTATTATATGTAAAAGACGTGGACCCTGAAACCATTGAGGCGGGTACTGCAATTACTTTTGTTTTAAATGAAAATTTGGTGGTAGCGACCCACCGAGTGGTAGAGGTAGATGCGGAAAACCGCAGATTTTACACCAAGGGTGACTCTAATGATACCGTAGATGCTATGCCGGTGCATTTTAACAATGTAATTGGCGTACCGCAGTTTCGCATTCCGTTATTAGGTTATGTATCAGATTTTGTGCAGAGACCACCGGGTACGTATATTGCGTTGGGTATTGGGGTTGTTCTTATTATTGCCGTCTTTCTTCCGGACTTTACCTATATAAAGAAGGAAGGGAAAGAGGAATGAATATAAAATAAATTTATTACTATTTAGAAGAGGGGGTCATGTGATATGACAAAAAGAAAAACAACCAAGCATGCCTTAATGATGAGCATCTTATCCTTGATAATGTGTGTTTCCATGCTTGTAGGCAGTACATTCGCCTGGTTTACGGACAGTGTTTCTAGTGGAAATAATATTATCGCTGCCGGAAATCTGGATGTGGAGATGTATCATTCCAATGCTGCGGTAAGAGATGAAAAGGTGGATTCTACCGTGACACTGTTTAATGATTTGCAGGGAGAACCGATTCTCTGGGAGCCAGGTGTGGTTTCTTATGAAAATCTGCGAATCGTCAATGCGGGAGATTTGGCGTTGGCATATTCTCTTTCTATCATTGCTCAAAATGAAAATTATGTGCAGGATCCCTCTGGTGAAGAATATGGTTTATCAGAAGCGTTAAAGCTTGGATTTGTAGAAGGCGGTATTACTGCGACCGATCGTGAAGATGTATTGAATTCAGTTGAACCTTCCGATTGGACAACATTATCTGATTTTTGGTGTAGCGGCAGCCTGTTACCTAAAGATGCGGGCAACTTTGATGAAACCTGGGGCATTGTCATTTGGTGGGAACCGGGTGTGAACGATAATCGTTGGAATCTGAATAACGGAAAAACTCTCAATGAAGGCGATGTGCTTTCTATTGAATTGGGAGCTCATTTAGTTGCGACTCAGGAACAATTTGAAGCAGATTCTTTTGGTACAGATTATGATGCAGATGCATCTTTTCCGGCTATTCGCAGTCATTTCCGCGCCGTTGCAAATATTGACGGTAAGGTGGATGCCAATAACCAGCTGACTGAAGCGGTGACTATTGGCAGTGAATCTGACAGAATGTATGCTATTGTTCCACAAGGAACTGTAGTGGAGCCAAATACTACCCAGCTGGTTTTAAATGTAGATGCGATCAACCGTTCCGGTAACATCGAAATGACCACCGGACAGGTGTCTCGAAGCTTAGATGTACATATCGAAGGTATTGCCGAAAATAATACTGTTCCCGTTACCGTGGATCTGGGTACAGTAATGCCAAAAGACCTTAAAGACACTTCCATTCAGATTTATCACGTGGAGAACGATATTCCGGTTCAGATGACAGCTGTGGATAGTCTCACAGCACATAATCAGTTCGTTTACAATGCTGATAATGGTGAGATGATCGTTAATATGGCAACCTTCTCAGAGGTAACAGCAGTTGTTGCTGCAGGAGACCCTTGGGCAGGTGGAATTGATACTTCTTGGTACAACACTACCGATACTACCTTTACCATTGATACCGAAGAGGAGCTTGCAGGTCTTGCTGCTATCGTAGGTGGCATGGTTACCGGTATTGAGAAAGATAACTTTAAAGGAAAGACTATAAAGCTTAAAAAGGATCTTGACCTTGGTGGTCAGCAAGGAAAAGTATGGTATCCAATTGGTTACCATAATAGCACAGGAAAGTATGATAAAGTTGAAGGCGGTTCTGTAACCAGTGGACTTGAATCCTTTGAGGGTATATTCGATGGACAGGATCATACTATTTCCAATATCTATCAGAATACATGGGATATGTTCGGTGATTACAATAATGGTTACGAAGGTACTCCTAACCATTACAAGGACGGTATGGGTATCTTTGGTTTCGTTTTCAATGGCACAATTAAAAATCTGATCGTGAACAATTTCCAATCAGACGGTGAATTTTCCACCACCGGTTGTGTTGCAGCTTATGCTGCCGGAACTTCTACTTTTGAAGATATTAGCGTCATCAATTCTAATCCAAGAGCATACAATGTGCCTAACGGTGGTGTAGTTGGTTATGCTTATGCAGAAGACGGATATACCAATGTAATTAATTTTAAGAATATTAATGTTGACCCATCCAACAAGATCACTGCTCTTTGGGGTTCTTGGGATGTAGGCTGCGGCGGTATCCTTGGACGTGTAAATGGTGCTACTACTGTGAATATGGACCAATGTGAAGTTGGTGCAGTTATTGATGTATATAATGACGTTTGCGGTAACTACCAGTACTATCAGTACCGTTATAGCGGTATGCTCATCGGTACTGTTGGGGGTGATGGTGATCCTAAAGCAGGTGCTGAAAAGGTCAACTTCAGCAACGTAAACGTTTATATTGGCAATTGGGCGGATTATTACTACTGCGAGTTTGAAAAGAATTCTCAGGGATCTTATACAGATGATTTCCAGTTTAGTCGCGTTGAGAAAAATGAAATTGTGTTTGACGATACAACTAATCTTCCTAAGAGTTGCACCCATGCTCATCAAGGCACCGAAGATAAATTGGCGGTATATCTCCCATTCAATCAGCTTTATACCGGCTATGGTTGGGGTGCAAGCCCTGTGAAATCGGCACAAGGTGTAACCGTTGAATATCAGTTTTATAGCGTAACCTATATGACTGCAGATGGTAAGAATATTCTCGATGTTGAATACGTAACCGATGGAGAAAGAAGCGATAGTAAACTTTGGGCTGATGAGTATAAAATCGACAAAGGAGCAATTTCTACCCCTACTGGTACAAACACAACTTTTAAAGGTTGGGTTAATGCTGGTTCCGTTGGTGTGAGCAGCATCCCTGCGGGCAATAGAAACAACATAGTGTTATTTGAATCTTGGACCAACCCGTTGATAGCAAGATTCGTTGACCAGTTTGGTAACGTTGTATATACTGCAACGTTCACAAAAGAAAACCCAACAATTACCGATGTTCCTGCAGTACCCAAAGTTGAAGGTTTTGAAGGCGAATGGGAGGAGTTTCAATCTAAACTTTCGGCAGCTGTAGAAGGTGAATTTGGTATTACCATCAAGCCTATTTATAGTCTTGAAAATGCTCAAATTAAATTATTGCCTGTTGACGATGATAATGACGGTATAACGAATAAATATTATATTGTAGGTGTTGACCAGAATGGTAATGCCGATGTGGATATTCCTGCATACTTGAATGGTATTCCAATCACACAGATTTCCGGAGATGCCTTTGCTGACTTTAGCGACATTAGAGATATCGATATTCCTAACACTATTGAATACATTGGCGCAGATGCTTTTGCAGATGAAGAAAAGTCTTGGGGACAATATCATTATGAAACCATTCAAATATTCTTTGATGGTACAAAAGCAGAGTGGGATGAGCTTATCGCTAAGAGCGATGAAAATTGGGATCGCTATGTTGGCATTTCAAGTGTAGTTGTTTGTAAAAGAGAAGATCCTGCCGGTTATTATGTGCTGAATGGTAAATATTCAAGTATCTTTAGTGGTAGTAAGAAGCAAGACGATAGTTGGGATTGGGTATCAGGCGAGTACGAAAGACCCTCTTACAATGAGTCAAAGACCGAAGAATAATTGATTAAACAAATGCTTGCTCTATCCCTCGTATGAGGAATAGGCGGCAATCAAAGGACATAAAGAAGATTCTTTGTGTCTTTTGGTTGCTGATAAGGCAATAATGGAGAGTAGCGGTATGAGGAATATATTAAAATGATATGGAATATCGTATCTACAGCTCGTGTAGTATTTATGGTGCTTTGTGCCGCAGTTTTCAGCTCTGAAATTAGGTTATATGTCTGATTTTGCGCAGAAATAGCGTCTATCAAGTTGGATAATGCAGAATAATTAAGGTTTCTGATTTATGCTTATAAAAGAATTTCAATAGGCATGAGTTTGAAATATAGACTATGAGGAAAGGAGAAAATGAAATGAAACTTACTAAGAAAAAAGTGTTTGTCTCTGCTCTGGCTGTTTGCCTCATTGCGACTATCTCTATGGGTACATTGGCTTGGTTCAGTGATTCTGATTCCGTAACCAATAACTTCTATGTTGCTGATTCTGAGGACGATACTCCTGAAGAGATTTTTTCTATTGACGTTTGGGAAAATACTCCCGACGGTGATAAGGATCAGGATGGCTATGAGTATGACAACATTCTCCCTGGCGATACGCTGAAGAAGGAAGTGCGCGTGGAAAACACCGGTCATTATGAACAGTATGTCCGCGTAATCGTAACCATTTCTGATGCACAGGCTTGGGTGAACGCTCTTGGCACTGAGTTTAATGTCACAGATGTATTTGATGGTTTTGATGCTACCAAGTGGACTCACATTTGGAACAATATGAACGGCGCTACTTCCGTTCCTGAAAATATTGTTTATGTGCTGTACTACAAGGACATCGTTAACAGCGGTGATGTTATCAATGTCTTCAACAATGTGAAGATTCCTACATCCTTGACTCAAGCTCAGGCTGTTGCTTTTGGTGGAAGCTTCTCCATTGACGTAAAAGCACAGGCCGTTCAGACTGAGAATGTTGTTCCTGAAGGCACTGCTGTTGCAGATGCTGCGTGGGCAGCATTCAATACCGTTGGTATGACCATCGGTGAGTAAACGCTGAAATGCGAAAACAGAAGGTCTTGAATTGATTGGCTTTATAAAAGACCGGATTACATAAAAGCCAAAAACCAAACTGCACTCGCTTGTCGGCATTCGAGAAATGCAGTTTCAAATAGTGCCGACAAATTATGAAAAGGAGGTCATAACAATGACTAAAACAAAAAGCACTAAGCGTGCCCTCCTTATGAGCACTTTGTCACTCCTTATGTGTGTGTCTATGCTCATTGGTAGCACATTTGCTTGGTTCACTGACAGTGTTACCAGTACAAACAACATTATCCAGTCCGGTAACTTGGATGTTGAGCTGGAATACTACGACGGCGATAGCTGGGAAAAGGTTACCGCTACTACAAATGTGTTTGAAGAAAACACTCTTTGGGAGCCAGGTCATACGGAAACTGTTTACTTGAAGGTTTCTAACCTTGGCACTCTTGCACTGAAATACAATTTAGGTATTAACATCGTTAGCGAAATCGAATCCATTAATGTTGCCGGAGAGAAACTTCGTCTTTCTGACTATATTGAATTTGGCGTGATTGAAGATGTTGAAACTCCTTATGCTGACCGTGATGCTGCACGTGCGGCAATTACTGATTCAACCGTTCTTTCTACCGGTTATACCAAGGCTGGAAGTATTGAAGCAGGTGCTGATGCACAGTACGTTGCGCTTGTAGTTTACATGCCTGAGACTGTTGGTAACGAAGCTAACTATCGCACCGGCGAAGTTGCACCTCAAATTGAGCTCGGTATCAATTTGATGGCTACTCAGTATACCTCCGAAGAAGACTCTTTCGACAATCAGTATGATGCGGATGCTAAATTCGATGGCGTTCCTGCTGCCGGCACTACCGTTGTATCAAAGATGCCGGTAGTTCAGTCTATTCTTACAAGTAATTTCTATACCCTTGATGCAGCATACGTGTTCAATACCACTGAGACCTATGAGCAGGCTCAGCAGAACGAGTATCGTTATTGGCATGCAGATTTCGTTGCAACCTTTGATCAGGATGTAGATGGCGCTGATGTTGGTCTTGCTGGTCAGTACGATTCATTCTTAGCAGACTGGCTCGCATTCGAACTTGATGGTATGACTATTGCTGCAAATACACCTGTTCGTATGCTTTACAATGAAGAAATCGGAACAGAAATCTTTATGAACTATGAAGAACTTTGCTCAATTGTTAAGAAATTCCAGTGTGGTACATTTGCTGTAGATCAGGCAGCTATGGATGGTAAAACTATGACCGTTGAACTGCGTCTCTACGAAACCACCATTGATCCTAATGCTAATTCCGGTTCTGCGAACATAGAGACTGGTGAATATATTACTATCGGTAGCTATTCTTACACTTTCGGAGCAAAGAAAATCACTGGTTTAGATGAATTAGAAACTGCTATTGCTAAGGGCGGAAATTATATTTTGACAGCAGATATCAACGATGTAGATGCTAACACCGCTGTTACAATTCCTGCGGGCGTAGATGTTACTCTGGATCTGAATGGTCATAAGATTTCAGCTACTGCAGATAAAACCGGTAACCAGGAACTCTTCCTTGTTAAAGGTGAAATGACTGTTAAGAATGGTTCTTTAGAATTCGTTGCTGAAAATAATCAGGGATGGAACTCTATGGCTACACTTTTTGATGTAACTGCAGGTGGTGTTCTTAACATGGAAGGCGTAACTGCAGAGGTTAGTGGTACTGATATGAACTTTATTGCTCATCTTAACAACTGGGGTACAGCTACACTTAATGTGAACAATTGTGATTTTACAACCACTTATGTAGCAGTTCGTGCTTTCAACTCTGGTTATGACATGAACACTATTACAATCGAAAACACTGACTTCCACGGTGGCAGAATGTTCTGGGTTCACAACTATACAGCAGAAGGTAAGGATAATTCTACTTTAAATTTGAACATCTACGGCAATAACAATACTTCTGATAATGCAAAACCAGTTCGTTTTGGTTTCAGTAATTCTACTTACTATGATCTTAGTGGTAATGTGATTGAATAATTTAGGACACAAATACTATTTTTGAAGAGATAACTAAGTCCGTCCTATCCCTCCTGTGAGGGATGGCGGCAATCAAAGGGCATAAAGAATTTCCTTTGTGTCTTTTGATTGCTGATATGGCAATCTTTGAGATAGGAGGATATATAGATGAAGAGAACAAAAACTGCGTTGTTCCATAGCGTAATAGCGTTGCTGTTGAGCTTTTCTATGCTCATCGGTTCGACATTTGCATGGTTCAACGAACAAGTTTCAAGTAACGAGAATATTATTACTGCCGGGAACCTGGACTTGGAAATGTATTGGACCGACGATATCGATAGTGGCAACTGGTACAATATCGAAGAAAATGGGAAAAATACGATTTTCAGTTATGATAATTGGGAGCCGGGTTATACCGACGTTAAATATATAAAATTAGTTAATGCCGGTGATTTGGCGTTGAACTATAAGTTGTCACTTACCCCTCAAAATGAGGTGGGCAAGTTGGCAGAAGTTATTAATGTATACTTTGCAGAAGGCGGTGTAGCAGTAGAACAGCGTTCTGACTTGCAGAATTTAAGAGCAATCGGCTTATTAGATAGTGTATTAAATGGCGGAGTGACTGCTGATGGAACACTTCTTGCAGCAGATCAGATTAGCCCGTTACACCCGTCAGGCGAAGTAATTGTGACAGTAGCTATGAATATGATTACTTCCGCCGGTAATGAGTACCAGAATCAGGAGACCGGAGAGTTTACTATTACAGCGCTCGCTACTCAGGCTCCATTTGAGAAGGATTCTTTTGGAAGTGATTACGATACAGAAGCAAAATATCCTGCAATCCTGACAAGTAGCTCTGCTTCCGCTGCGGTTAGCCCAGTTGATGGAAAGGTACCTGCAGGCGGTGTTACATTAAGTGGCAGTACTATCGCTGCTTATGTACCCGAAGGTGTTGTATTGAAAGACGGTACTACAAAATTGACAATTACAGTTACGCCGCTTGAAAACACCACCAGTGATATAGTTGCCGTAAATGACGAAATTCTGATTCCTGTGGATGTTCATATCGAAGGTGTGGCTGAGGACAATACTGTTCCGATCATTATTGATCTGGGTGTGGTGTTGCCAAAATACCTCAACATGGGTAACTATTATCTGTATCACGTAGAAGATGGTACTGATAATGTTATGACACTTGTTTCGGATAAGGAAGCACTTGCAGCGCACAATCAGTTTACTTATGATCCCTTGACCGGTGAAGTAAGTGTAGCTATGGCATCTTTTTCGGAGGTTACGCTCTTAGCTGACACTGATGCAAAATGGAACGGCGGAGAAAATCCTGATTGGTATAACGTCGAGGAAACCGAATTGTATATTGCCAATGCAGACCAGTTGTATTCTTTTGCTAAGATCGTTGGAGGAATGGCAAACGGCATTGAGCAGAATTCATTTGCCGGCAAAACAGTAAAACTCCTTTCTGATATTGATTTAAACCATGGTACTGTTGTAGAGGATGGAATTACGAAAATATTCTATCCTATAGGCTATTATAACAGCGAAGGCGCTGATCATTACGACGATAAAACTAACAAAGGCATCAGTAGTGGTTTTGAAACATTTAAAGGTACCTTCGATGGTAACGGACATACCATTTCCAATATCTATCAGAATACTTGGGAAATGAAGGGTGACCATGATTGGTATGCACCGGAAGATCAACACTACCGTGATGGTATGGGCATCTTTGGTAGAGTATACGGCGGTACTATCAAAAATCTTACCGTTGATAACTTTAAATCCGATGGTGAGATTACGACTACCGGTGTTATCGCGGCTTATGCAGATTTTGGTGCAACTTTTGAAAATATTGCGATCACCAACTGTAACCCACGTGTATACAATATTGGGAACGGTGGTATTGTAGGCTGTGTTGGTTGGTATACAAAGGGAGCTACTACTGATAAAGTTACATTTAAAAATATCACCGTTGATAACTCTAACAAGATTTCTGCTCTGTGGGGATCTTACGACGTTGCTTGTGGAGGTATCGTTGGTCAGTATTATCCAACCAGCGGACAGTCTTCAGCGAATTATCCTCAGAATGCAGGTATTCACTTTGAAAACTGCCATGTGGCTGCACAGATGGATGTTTATAACGACGTATGTGCAAATTATCAGTATTACGCATATCGATACACCGGTATGCTGATCGGTTCTGTGCGTGAAAACGTAACCGCAGATGGTCATGCTTATCCTAAGATGGATGGAATCACAGCAGACAACTGTACAGTCCACTTTGGTGATTGGAATGATTATTACTACTGTGAACTTGTTGCCAATACCCTTGCATCATACACACACGACCATCAGTTTAGCCGTCTTGAACAGGTTCAAATGGTTGATGTTGAAAATAAAACTTATACAAGTTTAACAGGTGCGACTGTTGATATCCCTACATCCGGACGTTATAACTATATTGTTGTTAAAACGAAAGACGAAAATGGTAAATGGGAACATGCAACAGAAAATGCAACATGTTATCACTTTGTTGATGGAGAAATTTGGGTTCATAAAGATGCTGGAACAGAAATGGTGAATGGTGTTGAAGTTCTCAAAGAAGATAAGCAGCATGTTTACCTTGAGTTTAATAATCTTGTGACAGGTTATGGTTGGGGTGTTACCTCAAAAGGTGTTGGTGACATGGCCGGAGTTACCATTCTTGATAGAAAAGAAGGTAATTCTGTTGAGAAGTTTGAAACCAAATTTACTGGTGATTTCCTCTACCGTGTAGGTAATAAAAATACAGTATCTCTTAGCACTTTGTTTGATACAAAAGATGGTGCAGTAATCAACAGCTCAGGTGTTGTTGTAACTATCGATAAAGTAGATGACAATATGAATGTTTCCGGTACATTTACTGCAGAGCCTAGTGAATGGACTATGGGGACAATTAAGTTTGAGGGAACAGGTGTAGTTAAGGTTACAATCCAGGACTACAATTTCTGTACACCTACAGTGCTCTATCTTGAGGTGGTAGATGCGGAAAATGTTATTAATGCGGTGGGTGCTACAGGCAAGAATATTGTTTTGTTAAACAATGTGACTTTTAGTGGTGGTTATCTGTACTATAGGAATATGACCTTATATGGTAATGGATTTACACTTGATATCACAAATGCAGAGCATAGTGATTTAAAAGATCCTTCTGATACAGCCTCCAACAAGTCTGCATATTGTAATATTTGGATGATAGATTCTGTATTTAACAATATTAAGATTGTGGGTAGTGTTTATCCTGAGGTAGGCATGACGGCTGATTCGGCTTATGGAAATGCTGCAATTCGAACAGAAGGTGATTGCCATATTGTAAAATCGTACATTTCGAATACCCGTGTTCCAGTCCGCGTGCAAGGAAATACTACTCTTGTGGATACCGTTGTGGACGGCGGTAGATATGCGAATATTGAGCTTCGTTTTGGAAAGTTGACGCTTGATGGCGTGACAACAATTAATACTGCTCGTAAAGGATCTGATGGAACAACGGATGTAATTGGTTTTGGTATTGTAATTCATGATGAGGCGACCAATGCATCTATTTTGGTGAACGGTGATGGATTGAAGCAGTATAACTGGGTAGGTGAAAAGAAACATAAATCGATTCTTTCAGGAGATACATATCTTACCCAAGCATATGCTTTGATCTTCAATTCTAGCAATAACAATACAATTTACTTTAGCAAGGATGGCGATCGCTATATCAATACAGGTATTCTTTGTTTAAGTAAAGACCTTAATAGTGATGTTGTAACTGGATTGAATGATAGATATTACCAAAAAGTTTCTGGACGAGAGGCATGGGTTATGACTTACAGTAATGGTAAACATACTGATTGGTTTAATGAAAGCTGTGCAATCGAATCTGTTACGTATAAACCAGAACAATATCCTGTGATTCCGAATTACACAGGAAATGCGGCACAGACAGTCGAATTCACAAAGGGTGAAACATATTATTTTGATACTTCAGTTTTTTCGGCGGAAAAATGGGGTAATAAACTTGATATTTCTTCTGTTACAATGAATGGTAATACCTACAAATATGGCGATAAGATCGTATTAACAGAAGGCGGCGTGTATGATATTGTTTATTCTGTTGTCGATCCGTACAATTATAATTTAGATACAAGCACAACAACAGTAACTCATAATGTGTCAGTTACGGTAACTGCTGTTGCAAAAGATGCAGCAATTTTGGCTCCGAAATTTACATTTATAGATCAAAATGGCAACAAATATGAATCGACAACTGTAAAGGCTGGAGACAAAATTTACGTAATGCCTAACGTGACAGAGGCAGATTCCACTACTAATAATTTTATGAATAGCATTAATATTGGTAGTGTTTCCATAGATGGAACGACTGTATATTTCCCGATTGCTGAAGGTTATACCGTGAGAAGCGGTTCAAATTTCAATCGTTACTATCCTTTGTTTAGTGGAATTAATATAATCGATTATACTGTTGTGGGTGATACGACCGGCACCACTTATACAAAAGATGTAGATTATACAACGATTGTTGGGTCTTCAAAAGATTCAAAGTTTATTATTCCTCAAAATAGCAGTCAGACAAGTTGTGGAGATTATGTCAAGACCTCTGGACAGTCAGGTAATCCAGCAGGAAATAGCAGTTCGGGATGGCAAGGTGCTGGATATAATACAAAGTATGGTGGTACTTATTTGAAGTCCGGTAATACCAGTGCAAGTAACGGTAATGATGCAAATGGTTATGAACGTATTGTATGGGTAGAATACTGTTTTAATGCAGGAAACGGAGATGTGTACTATTATAGAATTGGATACTATTGCAACGAAGAGAGTGCTCAAAGCTGCGTCACTTCCGACACACTTGTAACCCTTGCAGATGGCGCTCAGAAGCGTGCGGATCAAGTAGGATATGAAGATGTATTGCTTGCATGGAACATGTTTACTGGTGAATATGTTGCGGTTCCTGCGTCTTACATTGTTTATCACGGTGATGATAATTACACAGTAGTTAACCTGGAATTTAGTGATGGTACATCTGTCAAGATTATTGGTGAGCATGGTTTTTATGATTGTGGATTGAACCGCTTCGTGTTTATTAGTGAAGAGAACGTATCTTCTTTTGTAGGACATCATTTTGCGCAACAAGATGGCAACGGCTTTGAAGACGTAACACTTGTAGGATATACTGTTACAGAAGAATATACCGGTTCATATTCTATGGCATCTATTGCATGCAATAACGTGTTTGCAAACGGAATGCTGTCGTTGACACCGGTAGATGGTATTGACAGTGATGCATTCTTTAGTTTCCTTGCAATGGGAGATAATATGCAGTACGATTTGGAAAAGTTACAGGAGGATATCGAAACGTATGGAGTATTTACATACGAAGACCTTTCTGATTATATGACAAGGGATGAGTTTGATGCTTTTGTGGCATCTAACGGACACTACCTTAAGATTGCGGTAGCTAAGGGCTGCATTACTATAGAAGAAATGTTTGCAATGCTATCACCCAAAGACGCTATAAAATAAACAAAATTGCTACCCAAGCCTTTTGCGGGGTTGGGCGGCAATCAAAAAGCATAAAGTTATCTTTGTGCCTTTTGATTGCTGAATAGCAAAATCTTGAAAAAGGAGGATATTATGTTGGGCAAAATCAAGATAAAAATATTTGTCGTTGCTTTAGTGGCAGCGCTCATGACTTTTATCAGCACATCTACACTTGCATATTACTCTACAGTCGGTACTGCCACCAACGTTGTGACCTCCGGCAACATTCGTTTTATTATTCACGAGAGAACGGATGCAGGTACAGAGTTTCCCAAAGACGGTGTTTATATCGTTCCGGGAGATATCGTCAGTAAGCAGGTGAGTATCGAAAGCGATTGCGATCAGCCATTTTATCTGCGTGTAAAGATTGTGTATGGTGTGAATTCTGTAGAGCTTTCTGCAGAGGATTGTTTCAAGTTAAATATTGATGAAGAAAACTGGCAGCTTCACGATGGCTGGTATTATTACAAGGGGATTGTGGATCCGGGGGAGACTACGCCATGTATTTTTTCCAAGGTGGAGATTGTAGGCAATAAGGTGGATAACAGCTATATTGGTAAGACGCTTACCTTATCGGTGGTAGCGCATGCAGTGCAAAGTAAGAATAATCCGGTGAGTGGCACCGATACATATACCGCCTCCGGCTGGCCGATGGAGTAAGGGGGAGCATATGAAGAGATTTAGTGCTTGGATATTTGTATGGCTATTGGTGTGGTCCATGGCTTTGCCGGTTTGTGCGGCAGGGGGGAATGTGACCTATGACGGCAATGCGCAGGAATTTATTTTTGCACCGGGAAGTGATTATTCTCCAACGGACTTATTTACGGAATTTAAGGGTGTAATGCCGGGAGACCGTCTGGTGCAGGAAATTTTGGTAAAAAACACTGCATCTAAGGATGTGGAGGTCAAAATATATATGCGTGCATTGGGTGCACATGAGGATTCTGAGGACTTTCTTTCCCAACTTCGTTTGCGGGTGGAAAAGAAAGTGGAGAATGGCAATGTCCTGATATTTGACGCAATGGCATCAGAAAAGGCACAGTTAATCGACTGGGTGTGTCTGGGAAGCTTTTCTCATGGAAGTGAGGCTGTGCTTCAGGTAATTTTGGAGGTGCCGGTGGAGCTGGATAATTCTTATAGTAATCAGATTGGTAAACTGGATTGGGAATTTAAAGTAGAAGAATTTCCGATAGAAGAGGATGAATCGCAGACACCGGAAGACCAAAAGGATAGTACGGTAACAACTCCCACTACGGGGGATGTGCTGTGGGAAGCATGGCAAAGTAGTGTGTTGTGCTGCGTAGTCAGTTTGATATTGGGTGTGCTTTGGCTGACACTATATGTTAACGAAAAGAGAAAGAATGAAGTTTCCGGGAGGGGAAGGCTTGAATAAAAAAAGGAAAAACTATAACAGGCTGGCTTTGTCCCTTAGTATGTGCATGCTGATAATATGGGGGATTTTGGGGACAGGAACATCGCTGGCTTGGTTTACGGATACCTCTCCTGAGGTGAAAAATATTTTTCATATAGCAGAGTTTGATTTAGTGGTTTCCTACAAAACGGGGGATGGCACTTACAAGGAGATAACATCAGAGACAGCAATTTTTGATGATGCTGCCATTTATGAGCCGGGTTATACACAGGTTGTGTATTTAAAGATTGAAAATAAAGGAACAGTAGATTTTCAGTATAGTACTGCGGTCAGCGTCACGGATTATACAACCTCTGTAAATGTATTTGGCAATGAATTTTTACTACAGGATTATCTGCGGTTTGGAATTGTGACTGCAAACACGGAAAAAGAACTTATGGATACGCTAAAGACCAGAGATTTAGCAAAGGAAAAAGCAGTTATGTATTTAAATAATTATGCTTCCGAGAAGGCTGTGCTGGGAGCCGGAAAAGAAGCGTATATGGCGTTGATTGTACGTATGCCGGAAGAGGTAGGCAACCAAGCAAATTATCGTGGAAGCGTAATACCGCGTGTAGAGCTGGGCGTGATTATAAAAGCAAACCAGATGAATATGAAGGAATGATGCAAGCAAGGCGTTTATAAAAATGGAGATAAGGAGCAGGACAATGAAGAGAAGGAAAGAAACAAAAATAAGGGTTACGGAGAAGGCATTGTATGCCAGTCTCTTTGCGTTAGTTTTAAGCTGTGCAATGCTGTTTGAAAGTACTTACGCATGGTTTACACAGACGGTTGCTACACCGGTATCAGTGATTCAGACCGGAAGCATGAATGTAAATTTGGTTGTTGCAGATACAGCAGGTTTTATAAATGCAGGTGAGCAGGTAGATGTCAATGGTGAAAGCACCGGAAACAATCTGATTTTCCGTGAATATGATATCGAAAGTAATACGGGAAGCGGAAGCACCGTATTCCAGCCGGGCAGAACGTACTGTTTGCCGGCAATTTATGTTCAGAATACCGGCGACATTGATTTAAGCTTCACAGTAGCTTTGGCACATGATCCTACGAAGAGTGAAGCAGTCTATGTTGATACGGAAACTGAAGCAAGCATTCTTATGGGGAATGGCGAAACAAAAGCATTGAGCCTTTATGATGTATTGAAATTTAGTGCCTATGTGGTAGAGGATAAGGCGGTAGATGCAGCAAGTGAGAATGCAGAAACTGCACAGACAGAGACCTTACAAGGTCCGATTCCACTGACCGTGGCACGTGTAGGACAGGAGAATGTTGCGGAAATCGCTGCGGGGACAGAGAGCAATGAGAACTTGATTACCGGTATATTAGAAGCTTCCCAAAATGAGACATCCAAGGCAATTGTGATTCAGGTAACGATGGATGAAGAGGCAGGCATAGAGTATGCAGGTCTGGAACTTTCCGGTTTGCAGATTATTGTGAATGCAACGCAGATTATTCCGGAACAGGAAAGCACAGCAACGGAATAAGCGTGAAAGGTGGGCATGTATTTTGAATAGAATTTTTCGAAAAATACCTATGTTAATGATAGTCCTGTTAGGTGTATGTTCCATGTCCATAACGGCTTTTGCGTACTATGCGTACAACTATGGAGTGGATGTATCGGCTATTCAGACCGCGGAATATGCTGTGCGTGTCAGCATACCGAACAAAGAAGCAGAGAGCAATCTGACGAGTTACACCTTTTCCGGTTCCGAAGGAGAGGAAGGGGTTACTTTTAGCTTAACTGCTGCGGGGACGGAAACTGCCGTCGGATATTGTGAAATTGTTTTAGAGGAACAGTCTTACTATACGCGCCGCATGGAAGCCGGAAGTTCCGGAATGGTTGTAGTAAAAGCAGATGCAGGGGATACCGTAAGGTTTGTATCTCATTGGGGTGTTTTTGATGTACCGGCGGGTGCGGTGTTGATAAGCGGAGAGGACTATGTGATAGACGCAAAAGAGGCGGAAAACACGACCAAAGAGACCAAAGCAAGCGAGGCGGCTGTAAGTGAGCCAACGGAATTGTCAAGTGAACCAACAGAAGAATCCAGCGAGGAAGCAGCAACTGAGACGACGGAGGAGATTCAAGCAACGGATACAATTGCGGAATAAAGGAGCAAACCATGAAAAAAACCAATTTTACCCCCGAGGAAGTACAAGTTCTAAGAGAAAATCCAAACGTCCTTAGGGTTTCTGATAACCGCATTACTTATACAAGAGCATTCAAGGTGCATTTGGTGGATGAGTACCGGAAGGGAAAGAGGCCTACGCAGATTTTTCGTGAGGCAGGATTTGATACGAAGGTACTAGGTTATAAACGCATTGAAAGAGCTGTGGCAAATTGGAAGGAAACCTATGAGAGAAATGCCTTGCTTTTGGAAATGGGTAAGGAAGTTGTGGAGGAAGATACTCGGATATGGAAAGAGGAGGAATATCAGTTGATGCTTGCCAAAATGATGAAGGAAATGGAAGCGCTGAAAGAGCAGCTGAGTATGCTGAGTGCCCTGTTTGAAGTAGACCCGGATTAGGAGTGCTCGAAGCATGCATGATTTAATAGGGAAGCGTTTTGGACGGCTTACCGTAACAGAGAAAACAAAAGATAAATCCGGAAATTCCATATGGAAATGTCAGTGTGACTGTGGAAATATTACATATGCAAGAACCGGGCATTTGAATGCCGGAACTACCAAGAGCTGTGGCTGCATGCAATGGGAAAAACAAAAAGATTTAAGCTCCCGTCGATTTGGAAAGCTGGTAGTTTTACATGCAACTGCAAAAAGAAGGAACGGCTCTGTCTTATGGGAGTGTCAGTGTGATTGCGGAAATATTTGCCTAAAGCCTACTACGGAACTGAATTCCGGTTTTGCAACAAGCTGCGGATGTACATGGAGACAGCCAACCATTAAGGCCGGTGACAGGTTTGGGCGGCTGGTTGCAATGGAACCCACCACGAAAAGAAGTGCAAAATCGGTTGTTTGGAAGTGCCGCTGCGACTGTGGCAACACCTGTGAAACACGGGCAACTTCCTTGCAGAGCGGCCATGTGGAAAGCTGTGGATGCATCAAGGCGGAACAGGATAAAACAAAGCTATTGAATAACCTGACTTATCAGGATGATACCTGTATTGAATTTTTGGAAAAGATATCCGTTCCAACCAAGCTAAACACAACAGGAGTACGGGGAGTTACCTTAAAAAAGGATGGAAAATATCAGGCTGCATTAACCTTTCGTAAGAAGCATTACTATTTGGGCAGATTTAATACCTTGGAAGAAGCTGCCAAAGCAAGAAAGCAGGCAGAGATTATGGTGGAGGAATATCTGGAACAGTATAAAAATAAATATTAAAAGAAAAAGCGTTAAAATTATTGTCAAAAGGGCATACTAGTGATATTATAATGTTAAATAAGTTAACAACCATCTTGACTTTAGAGAACAGTTTTGTTAAAATATCTAACATGTGTTTTAGGAGGTTGACCATGAAAGAGTTTAATGAGAAAAAGTTTTGTGAAGATTTGATTACTTTGCGCGGAAAAGAGTCCCAAGATAACTTTGCTCAGAAACTAGGTATAAAAAGGCCTACATTGTCTTTATTGGAAAATGGTAAGCAGATGCCTACTATTGATATATTGAGTCGTTTTTGCAATTTGTCTGGAAATAGTACGGATGCGTATTTTATTGAGTCAACAACAGATGCATTGGTTTATCTTATGGGAAGTTTGGAAGAATCCGATAAAGTGAAGATAAAAGAGATGGCTGAGCGTATTCGTATAAAGGAAAAATATGAATTGCTGGCGAAGAGAGGTAGCTATGTCATCGATTGATCATAATGAATTATTTGAACAATATTATCAAAATGAATATGATTTTAATACAGGTTCACTTTCACTTGCCGACATTGCTGATCTTAAAAAAATAGTGCGTGAAAAGCGAGTTGATTATAATTTGGCTCCGTTAGGTGTAGGGATTTTTGATTGGATATTAAAACAGAACAGTAATATTCGATTTGAACGAGTAAGTTTTGAGTCGGAAAAGATTGATGGTCTGTTATATATTCCAACAACAGGTAAAGAACGTGCGTATATAATTCTGAATTCTAATAAACCGCTGATTAATCAAGTTTTTACGGCAGCACATGAGTATTATCATTATATAATGGATTATCAAAAATTTCAGAAAATGCCATATATCTGTGATTTCGGTATGCTTAAGGATGTTAACGAAATGAAAGCAAGTAGATTTGCAGCGGAGTTATTGTTGCCAGAAGAAGCTATATCACGAGAAATACAGGATTATCTTTGCTTGAAAAATATGAAAAGAGAGGAGCTTGATTTCGGAGATTTTGCTGCAATGATTATTTTTCTGACGGTAAGATATCAGATTCCTTTGAAAGCGGTCATTTATCGTTTCTATGAAGAACATCATATCGATAATATAGATGAGTTTATTAAAAATTATGATTTTATTAAGCAGATTTTGAAGGAAATCAATATTTTCAGAAAACCTGTAAAAATATTATATGGTACTGAAAATAACTATGTTCTTCCGTATAGTTCAACGTATCAAGATATGGAAAAAGCGTTTGTTACCGGTAATGCCTCCAAAGAAAACATTCTTGAGGATGCTGCAAAGCTGGAATTGGATATGAATGTGATTAATGATTTCCTTGCAGAAGAAGATGAAGTGGAAGATGACGATGATGATGACGAACTGTTTTCAATAATAAATGCGAAGCGGGGGTAAGTGCCTATGATAACACCACTGAAGAAAACTGCTTTGCATGATTTGCTTAATAAACCGATATTGTTTGATGCAAACATTTTTATGGTAGGGATTTCGGATCGTATTTCAGATAAAAATTGTTCGTTTGAAAACATGAAAAAACTTTATATTGAACCTTTGTTTGAAAGCTTCACAGACATTTATATCCACGAAGAGGTCTATAAGGAATTAGATGATGAATCCAGAAAATTTGTAGATACATATGTTGGAAGAAATGTTACGCTTGTAAACGAAGGGGATTTGTATGGTAGAGATCCACAGTACACGACTATTTTTAATAATATTGCTGGGCATGAACTGGTAAATTATGTCCGTGGACGTTCCAAAGACTGTGGTGAGGTATATAGTCTTGCTTATGCAGCATATTACAATATGAATTATTTTTGCTCAAAGGAAATCATGGTTGATAATGTAGCTCATGAGCTTGAAGATTTAAAGGACATCGATATTATTACTTTTGATATTATTTTGCTTTCTGCGTATATATATTATGCGAAGAAAAGCGATAATTCTAACAGCAAAGGACTAAAGTCGATGTATAAAAAGTACTGTGCGGATGTAATTAAAAGGCATGGACTGCCACCAACGCTTGGTGAATATATTAAGGCGTCGCAGGATTACTTGTAATGAAACCATATTCAATGGGCGTTTTGTTTTATTACGAGGGAATTATAAAATAAGCTATATTCGGTTATAAAAAATGTGGATAAAACTATGATAAAGTTTTGATAAGGAGGGTGTCGGTGTATTTAACCAAGAATGGCTATGGTGCTATGGTTGTTTTAAGTCTAGAAGCATACTCAAGATTGACAGATGGAGTAGAAACAGCACTTGACGAAGCCGACAGAGCAGCGATGGAAGAAAAGAGAAGATATACACATGAGGAAGTGTTCTCAAATCTTCGGAGGAGGATAAATGGCTGATACGAAGTGTACGATAATCTTTTATGGACAGCAGTAATGCTGTCCTTTTTTTCTTAAAAAGATACATGATAGAAATTTTTGAAAAGAAGAATTGGAGACTTTTCGGGGCGTATACAAACACTCAAAAAACAAGTATATTTTTTGGCGAAAATAAGGAACAAAATTCGACATTTTTCGTTTAATATATGAGGGGCTAAGCGTGGTTTTGATAATGGAAAGCGCGCGTCATTATTAAAGCAAATAGTCTCTGATTATGATAAGCTAAGTCAAGCATATTCTCGGAGAAACAATATTTGTAAGAAAGGACAGGCCAAGGTCTGGATGGTAGCAGCAATGCTGAAAAACAAAGAAAAGTTACTCCGCAGGTTATGCAAAGAGCCGATACTGTATTTTGAGGCTTATAAGTTACTGGGCAATGAAAATGAAGCAGAGAAGGTAAGTAGCATTGTACTAGAACGCATGATAGAAGTATACCCTGACTTGAGCAGAAGAAGTTATGATGCTTTGGTGTGCATTGGTCAGACGGTTATTCATTATCTGTGTGGTACAAATTTGAGCTTAGTCAAAGAAATAAACAGAGAAGATGTGAAAAACGAGGGTATCAGCAATGAGGAACATTTCCTTGCATTGATATGTAAATGTGGCGGTAATTTATTATTACAGGTGCTGGCCGAGATGCCGGAGGATGAAAAGTGTGTTTTGACGCTGAAATATGCCTACGGACTTGATGCACATGTTGTAAATGCCCTGCTCGGATTATCACATCAAGAATTATTAAAGGAACTGGAAAGTTCCAGAGCAACTATGATAACAAAGATGGAGAATTTATATGAATGCCAGAAAAACATCTGACCAAATATTAAGAGAATGTCTTCAAGAATGTGTGCATTTAAAAAGTGCAATGATTGACGAAGAAGAAGAACAGCAGGAAGACTATATTTTTTCTGATGAATTCGAAGCAGGGATGAAGAAACTTTTGGTAGTTCGCAAGAAAAAGACTGAATGGACAAAAGGTTTCAAATATGCAGTTGCCATGGCAGCAACGATGCTTGTTGTGGTGGGTATTATATCTGCATCTGCTACATCCACGAAAGCAACGTTACCTTCTATAGATATTCTGGACTGGTTGGATGACCATTTTGAGTTTAATAAAGGAATGGCTGATTCCAAAGACGGTGAACTTATATTTGATGAGGCACAGATAACATATATTCCGGAAGGATTCATAAAAACTGGAGAAAATAAGAATTTTACTTATGTCGAATACAAATATGAAAATGCCGTGGGTACTCATTTTTCTATATATGTGAGTAAAGCCGAAGTTACTCCTCAGCAGGATAATGAAGAAATTACAAGGGAAATATTTCTAAATGAAGATGGATACGAATGCCTGTTTATTGAACGTAAAAATGAACTGGCGTATAGTTGGGAAGATTCCAAAGGTTTGTTTTATAATGTATATGGAAATGTAGATAAGAATGAGTTGAACTCTGTAATGAATGGCATTCAGTACAAAGGAGAAAATAAGTGAAAAAGCGTATTTTAAAGGTTTTAACTGTGGTTTTGGTGATGGTAATGTTTACCATTCCGGTATCTGCAGCAACACCGCGATTTAACAATGTTAGTTCGGCAAAATTGCTTATGGATTTTGACAGCAACTATACCGTTTATGTTGGCCTTAGTATTGCAACCTACACCCATGGCTCCGGTGTAAGTGGTTTGGTTAAATTGTTTGATTCCGAAGGAACCTGTTTGCAGATATGGTCTGTAAGTGACTATGAAAAGCCTATCGGTGCAGAATTTACTTATCCGGGAGTTATGGGAGAGACCTATACCGCAACCTTTGCCGGCTATGCCTATAGTAATAATGGTACAGCGGCAGACCGATTGGAATTGGAAGTCACAGCTGTTTGTAGGTAAAAAAGGGGATTAAATATATAATGATTTGTGCAAGGGGTGGCTGAGATAGTCACCTTTTGTGCTTTTAGTTGGCGTTGAAACAAAGAAATACAAGATTTGTTTAAAATTCCTTTTCCGGTATGGGATGTTTAGAAGGTTTTACTTTTATCTGTGAATTTATGGAGTATGAATCCGGAATGAAGCTTACGTTAATTTGAGGAATCTTACAAAAGAGCCATTAGCTATGGTAAATAACCGAAGCTAATGGCTTTTTTACAATGCCTTTAAGTATTTATCATATGCGACAAGGAAATGGAAGGACTTGCAAGGACAGGATTGTCTCTTTTTTTTAAATGGATATTGAATGATAATGCTGTCATACTAAAAGAAAAAGGATGGTGAATGGGAATGAATAAACAAAAGGAATTTTATCAGTATCTTATTGAAGAGGAAAAGAGTTCAGCGACAGTGGAAAAGTATACCCGTGATGTGGGTTCGTTTTTATGTTTTGTTGATGGGAAGAAATTGAATAAAACATTGGTATTAGAATATAAACAGAAGTTGATAGAAGCTTATGCTCCTGCCAGTGTGAATTCTATGTTGGCGGCGATTAACTGTTATCTTGAATTTATTAACCGAAGTGATTGTAAGGTAAAGCAGATTAAAGTTCAAAGGCAGCTCTTTGCACAGGAAGAAAAGGAACTGACGAAGGAGGAGTATCATCAGCTGTTAAAAGCCGCAAAGGGTACTAGAATCTGGGCAGTCATACAGACAATCTGTGGAACAGGGATACGAGTTAGCGAGCTGTCTTATATTACCGTAGAAGCAGTAAGAGTTGGAAAAGCAACAGTCAGATGCAAGAACAAGACAAGGATTATCTTTATTCCTTGCCAGCTACAAAAGATATTAAAAGCGTATATAGAAAAATATGGTATCACTGAGGGCAGTGTGTTCGTGACAAAGGGCGGGAAGCCTCTTGACCGGAGCAATATATGGAAAGAAATGAAAGCGCTTTGCTATAAGGCAGGAGTCAATAAAAAGAAAGTATTTCCGCATAATCTTAGGCATTTGTTTGCAAGAACCTTTTACAGCATCGAGAAGGACATCGTGCGTCTTGCAGATTTGCTGGGACATAGCAGTATCAACACGAGCCGCATCTACACCGTTGAATGCGGAACACAGCATTTACGTAGTATGGATAAAGTAAACGCACTGCTTACAACATAATGTCAATTATGTGGTAAGCAGTACATTTAATACCCAAATATACATAGCTAACATACCATACAATTACATTTTTTTCAATATGATGAATTAAAAAAACTTTTTAATTCCATAAAAAGTAAGCCGGAATCAGAAATTTTATCCGACTTCTTTTTTGTGTGCTTCTTTTCAGTATCCATAAGCTTTTTTAAAACAGATTTTTGTATAAATTCTCTTTTTTTCTATTAATCAAATATAATATAACCACATAATTGACATTATGTAGTAGAGCTACAATGGCGTCTTGGAGTCAGTAGGCTAAAAAGAGGAGGTGAGAAAATGTCAGATGTGAAAACGATGAAAAAAGAGCAATGCCTGAAAGCGGCATGTCGATCAAAGCAGAGGAAAAAAGAGGAAACTGCTGTAATGGTGTTATTTATTGGAATTATAATGATTCTTTTATTTTGTGCCGTGTTCTTGATTTGTGGTTTGAAAGATCGAAGTATTTATCAAATAATAGTGCGCAATGGTTATACAGGAACACAGGAACAATGGTTGGCTTCTTTGGTTGGTGAGGAAGTAGATACAAATGCGGAAAGCGCATATGAATTGGCTGTGGCAAACAACTATAAAGGGTCTGAGACGGAATGGATTGAACTACTTACCGAGGGGGGATTTTATTCTGTGAATGCAAGCACGTATGAGATTTCCTGCAAAAATGGTTTTAAGGGGTCATTGGTGGAATGGCTAACTTATATTGCCGATAAACCGGAGAAGTTGGGACAATCCCCAAAAAAAGGTATAAAAACAGAGTATGAACTCGCGTGTGAATATGGGTATTCCGGAACATTTATTGAGTGGCTTGTTTCGGTAACTCATGATCATGTATTCAAATAAGAAAATACATAAATGATGGAGGAAAAATCATGGAAATGAAAAGATTAAAACATTACAAACGTACTATTAATTCAGTGGTTGCAATGTTAGTAGTACTGTGTACAGTCTTGTTGTCCGGCTGCGCAAGTGTTGAGAGTGATTCTAACAGAACTCAGTCCGGAGGAGAAGTTTTGACAGGTGCAGACGGAAAATCAGCCTATGAACTGGCCGTAGAAAATGGATATGAGGGTACAGAAATTGAGTGGCTGGCGAGTCTTGTAGGTGAAGCAGGAAAAAGTGGCAATAATGGTAAGTCTGCTTATGAGTTGGCGGTGGAGAATGGTTACACAGGTACTGAAAAACAGTGGCTGACCAGCTTGGTCGGCGAACCCGGTGTTGCAGGAGCAACCGGTGCTGCCGGAAAAGATGGCATGGATGGTGCTGCTGGCAAGGATGGAAAAGACGGTAAAGATGGTGCAGATGGTGTAGATGGTAAGTCTGCATATGAATTAGCGCAGGAACTAGGGTTCACTGGTACTTTGGCCCAATGGCTTGATTCTCTTATCCGTGAAGACGGAGCAGACGGAAAGTCAGCTTATGAGTTGGCCATAGATAATGGTTACATTGGATCTGAAGTGGAATGGCTGGCATCACTGGTTGGAGAAACTGGTGCAGATGGTCAGTCTGCGTATGAGCTGGCTGTTGCAACAGGCTATATCGGAACTGAGGAAGAATGGCTTACAAGTCTTGTAGGTGTGGCAGGTATTGATGGTGCTGCAGGTAAGTCGGCATATGAATTGGCAGTAGAAAACGGTTATGAAGGTGACTTGACATCTTGGTTGGATTCCTTGGTTGGTCAAGATGGTGTTGACGGAATTGCCGGTATCAATGGTGTCAATGGTAAATCAGCATATGAAATTGCTATTGAGAATGGTTTTATAGGATCTGTTACAGAATGGTTGGTATCTCTAGTAGGCACAAATGGTCAGGATGGCGTTGATGGACAGTCCGCATACGAATTGGCACAGGAAAATGGATTCCAGGGAACTGTTCAAGAGTGGCTTGCGAGTTTAGTTGGAAAAACAGGAGCAGCAGGCCAAGATGGAGCAGACGGAAAATCAGCATATGAAATCGCTGTAGAATATGGCTATATTGGAACCGAAGAACAGTGGTTGGAATCTTTAAAAGGAACTAGTTCTACAAGTGGAGTTAATGGAAAGTCAGCATATGAAATCGCTGTAGAAAATGGCTTTAATGGTTCAGCTATAGAATGGATAGAATCTTTAAAGGGTAAAGACGGTCAGAACGGTGTTAACGGTAAAGATGGTGTGGATGGAAAAACTGCCTATGATTTGGCGGTAGAAAATGGATATAAAGGTACTGTAACCGAATGGTTGGCATCGCTGGTAGGTGCTGATGGTAAGAACGGTACAGATGGTGCCAATGGCAAATCAGCATATGAATTGGCACAGGAAAATGGATACGAGGGCACATTACAGGATTGGCTTTCAAACTTAGTCGGTGCTGCAGGTGAAGACGGTGCAGATGGCAAGTCAGCATATGAAATTGCTGTGGAAAACGGATATAGAGGCAGTGAATCAGAATGGGTAGAGTCCCTCAAGGGAACTGCCGGAGCTGCTGGTCAAGATGGTAAAAATGGTAAGACTGCGTATGAATTAGCAGTAGAGAATGGATATGAGGGCAACGTTCAGGACTGGTTAGGAAGCCTGGTAGGTTCAGCTGGTGCTGCAGGTGAAGACGGTAAAGATGGAAAGTCTGCATACGAAGTGGCAGTGGCAAACGGTTATAAGGGAACAGAAGTTGAATGGCTTCGTTCTCTGGCTGGTGCAAATGGAAAATCAGCATACGAACTTGCAGTAGATAATGGTTACGAAGGCGATTTGAGTTCTTGGTTGGAAAGCTTAGCAGGTAAAGATGGTAAAAATGGAAAGTCTGCATATGAATTAGCAGTTGCAAATGGCTATAAAGGAACAGAAACAGAATGGTTGGCAACTTTGATTGGTCCTACCGGTGCAGATGGTGTTGCAGGTAAGGAGGGAGCAAATGGCAAGTCAGCATATGAAATTGCAGTTGCAAATGGCTATAAGGGAACAGAAGTTGAATGGTTAGAATCTCTCATTGGTTCTACTGGTGCAGCCGGAGTAGATGGAAAATCTGCATATGAACTTGCAGTAGAAAATGGCTTTGAAGGAGATGTAACTGCATGGTTGGCATCTTTAATTGGTGCAAAAGGTGAAACCGGACCACAGGGACCTCAAGGTGAGACCGGCGCAATCGGACCACAGGGACCTCAGGGTGAGACCGGTGCAACCGGACCGCAGGGACCTCAGGGTGCAACCGGACCACAGGGTCCTCAAGGAGAACGAGGAGCAGACGGTGTGGGCGTTGTTGATGCATATATCAAGGAAGTTAATGGTGAATTACATCTGTTCTTACTATTGAGTGATGATAAAGAAATCGATGCAGGTTGTGTAGGAACAGTTTCTAGCGAAGAACCTGAAGTGTCCTACACGGTATCATTTGTTAATTATGATGGAGCCGTTCTAAAGACAGAAACTGTAAAGTGTGGTAATGATGCAACACCACCGACAAATCCGATTCGTGAGGGATATACTTTTGTCGGTTGGAGTGGAAGTTATAGCAATGTAACTGCAGATGTAAAAGTAACTGCTCAGTATGTAGAAAATGAACCTGAAGTGATTACTTATACCATTAAGTTCGTGGACTATGATGGTACAGTTTTAAAGACACAGGTAGTTGAAGAAGGTAAGAGTGCAACAGCACCTACTGATCCGGTTCGTGATGGTTATGAATTTATTGGTTGGGATAAGGCGTTTGACAATGTTACCAGTGAATTGACTGTTACCGCAACTTACGAAGCGGCCAAAGTACCTACACTGATTGTAGGTAATGAGACTGCTGAAGCTGGTGACACCAAGATTGATGTTATGGTTGCACTAGAAAATAATCCGGGTCTGATTGGTCTGACTGTGTACCTTGAGTATGATGATTCAGTTTTGACTGCAACAAGAATGCGCGTTGACGAAGCTTTTGATGAGCTTAATCGAGTTGATCCTTCCAACTGGAACAGCGGTTGCAAGCTGATGTTCTATACAGCTGAGGTGGAAGAAATTATGGATGGGGATGCCTTCTATATTCGATTTGATGTGGCAGAGGATGCGCTTGCAGGAACTTACCCTATTAAGCTGATATTTGTGGATGCTTACAGTAATGGCAATGTCTCTGAAGTTGTTCATATTGTAAACGGAAGCATCACGGTTGAATAAAATGTGATGAGGAGGAAGTGAAAGTGAAGAGAAGATTAATTAGCATGCTATGCGTAGTTGTTCTCTTTCTGACCATGCTCCCTTTAAATGTTTATGCTGCTACAGAAGTCACTGGGACCCCAGTGGTTTCTGTGGAACAAGTATGGGGAATACGTGGCCAAACAGTTGAAGTGGATATCAGCATTGTAAACAACCCGGGGATCTTGGGTGGTACATTTACTGTATCCTGGGCAGAAGAGCTGGAATTGCTTTCTGCGAAGACAAAAGATGCTTTTGATGAGCTGAATTATCAGAAACCTAGTGGTTATAATTGTACTGGAACGAATTTTATATGGTACGGTGATTCTATTTCGGAGATTTTGGATGGGGATATTCTGACTTTGACCTTTAAAGTGGCCGAAGGTGAAGTGGGCGGTAAGAATCTGGCTGTTAACATTGTTGCGAAACAGGTCATTAACACAAACAAGCAGCCCATTCAGGTCAACTGCATTAATGGCGGTGTTCAGGTCGTTGATTATGAACCTGGCGATGTTAACGGTGATGCTGCTGTGGATCTTCTCGATGTAATTACTCTGGTGCAGTATGTTTCCGATGACTGTATGACAAAACCTAACGGATTTAATATCTCGCTGAATGAGAGTGCAGCTGATGTCAATGACGATGGCGCAATGGATCTTCTGGATGTAATTTTGATTTGTCAGTATGTTTCTGACGGCTGTGTAACGAATCCTGATGGTTATAATGTGACGCTGAAACCCTCTACGCCCAAGTGTAAGCACACTATGGAATCCGTTGCCTACAAGGCACCTACTTGTACGGAGCCCGGCAATATTTCGTACTCTTACTGTACTACCTGTGAAAAATACTTTAATGACAGCAAAGGCTCTGTAGAGATATCTCATGACGTTACTGTTCTGGCTGCAACAGGTCATAGTGTAATAATTGATCCGGCAGTTGCACCTACTTTTAGTAAGCCTGGTCTGACAGAGGGTTCTCATTGCGGAAACTGTAGTGAGGTATTTGTAGAACAGAAAAAATTAGATCCAGTTAAGGGATATGCAATTACCTACTCTATTGTTGGAACGGATTCTTATTTAGCACAGCAGACAATTGCTAACCCGAATCCTGAGGAATATAATCCGGAACAGGAATCAATTGTGTTAAAAGATTTGGATGCTCCAGCGGGATATGAATTCTTGGGATGGTATGATGCACCTCAGTCTGTTGGAGGTAAGCGTGTAACAGAGATATCTAAGGGATCAGTTGGTGAAATTACTCTTTATGCATATTGGAAAGAAGTTGTTTATGACGTTACATACAAGCTATATCAGACTCCATTAGGGGCGATTAACGAGGAAAAATATCTGCATTATACTGTGAGCAAGGGACTTAAGAATTTGCCGAATCCAGAGATCTATAACTACATTTTCTTGGGCTGGTATACAGATGATGGTGCGGAAGTCAAGGAGATTCCGATAGGAACAACCGGAGATATCACGTTAAATGCATATTGGACAAGTAAACGAAACCTGGCAAAGGCGGTAAGTTCTTTGGATGATCCTATTATCCTTGAAGATATTGATAATGGAAGATTTTATTTCACCTATGAACTTGGAACAATTGAAAATGTTCCTCTTTCAGAAGCACTATGGACGATTCAAAGTGTAGCTGGTTTGGCACAGCAAAAATCAGAGACGTATACTACTTCAATTTCCACAGAAAAAGCTTCTGAAATAGCCAAAACAATTTCCAGTACAACCGTTGATTCCGCAACCTGGACATTATCCAAGGATTGGAATGATGTAACAGAGGTTGACGAAGAGTGGGCAGTAGAAAATGGAATGACTCAAGAAGAAGCAAATATCAGAACGCAAGGTGAGTCGGGAACATATAGTGTCACTGAATCTAATGGTTCTGCTAGCACGACCACGCACACAGATGGTACAACAACTGTTGATTATGATAGCAAAAATGAGATAACAGGTGTTGCGGCAGAAATTAATACCAAAATAAGTGGAAAGTATACTAATAATAAGAGCGTTTCCGGACTAATTACTGGAGGAATTGAAATTGGCGCTGAGATTGGCGGTAGTTTAAAAGCGAATGGCGAAATTAATGAACATACAGGAACCGATGAAACCACGGTTGATTCGACGGTTACTGAGGGGAGCACGTCTTGGAACAAAGCAACTACATCTTCCACAACACGTGAGGCAAGTACAAGTGAAAGTGTTTCAAAGGCATTGTCTACAATTATTAGTAATACCAAGGGATATGGGAAGTCATATTCAGAAGGTGGAGAGAATAGTGAGTCTCAAGAATTCAGTTCAACTGACAGTAAAAGTGTAGACACATCTTCAACATTAACTTATTCCTCATCGGAAACAAAAACAACTACAACGACATACTCGACGGACGGCAAGAGTGAAGGCTACTATAGATTGGTTGTTGCAGGTACCATTCACGTTTTTGGTGTTGTAGGATATGATGTGGCTACTAAGAGTTATTTCACATATACATTTAATGTATTAGATGACGTAACTAAGGAATTTTTGGATTACTCTCCTAGTTCATCGTTTGACGATTATGAGAATGGTGCACTTCCTTTTGAAATTCCTTATTTTGTGCATGAATATGTGTTAGAAAAGACTGTAAGTAGTGAAGGCCTGGAATTTGTTACTAATTCTAGCAATGGTACAGCAAAAGTTGTCGGTTTTGATAACGATACAGAGAGGGATGTCATCATACCTACTTATATTTCTTCCGGAAATACTGCATATAAGGTGACTAGTATTTCTGAAAATGCTTTTGCAGGAAAATCAATTGAGGCTATTATTCTTAGTGACCACATTAAAGAGATTCCTAATGGAGCATTTAAGGATTGTTCATCATTAAAACAGGTTGCCGGATCATTCACCGTAATCGGAGATGAGGCGTTTAGCGGATGTACTAGTTTAGAGAATTTTACAGTATCTTCATTGACAACTAAAATTGGTGTAGATGCATTTAAGAATGTGTCTAGTCTTAAAGTTAAGGTATTGAAATCCGATGCGGCGCTGTCACAAGCGAAATTAGCTATAGATGAAACGGAAGAAAATGTAGAAGAGAAAAGAACCATTTATGCAATGGATATTACACGAGAAATTGTAGATGCCGCAGTAAACTCAGGTGCTCATAATATCATTTTAGATATTTCAGAGACACTTAATGACACGGTATTCTCGATGGAAATAGGAGAAATTTCATCTTTTGAATTGCTGGGAGGAAATAAAACCTATAAAGATTTGCGTGTGAAGTCTAGTGCGAATTCTACAGTACTTAGAGAATTAAAAGTTCGAGAAAGCAGTAGAATACCATTAGAAATTGCATCTAAAGATTTGACTCTGGAAGTTGTAGATATTGAAAGTACAACATATACACTGTTGTTGTCTAATGCAGTGCCTAGAATTACATTACTTCGAGATAACAGATTAACTTCGGAAACGGGAGAAGCAGTTGTATGCAAAGTGCCTGAAATTATATCTAAAAAGTTGGATATGGCTGTTGGTGTAATTACCATAAATGGTAATGTATATGTCAATGGAACATCGGAAAAGATTAACCAGTTCAAGAATTCAAGTTATTTGACTGTGGAAAATGGTGAGGTCATTACTATCTCGGATGAAGAATATTCTAAGTATATAAAAGGTGCTTTTACAGTAATGTTTGATGCAAACGGCGGTGAGGTTTTAGAACAGAGCATAACTGCTTTTTATGGTTCTGCAATCGGTGAATTACCTAAACCTGTAAGAACGGGATATATATTTGCAGGATGGTATACTGAGAATGGCGAATTAGTAAAAACGGATAGCGTATTAGGTAATCACGGTGATATAACCCTTTATGCAAAATGGAACGTACTAGAGTATGCATTAAGTTGGGAGAATGGAACAGGTTGTGTTATTACCGTCAACAGAACAGATTCACCTTATGCAGGTGCAGTTACAGGTAGCTTGAATAGTGGAGATGTAATATATTATGGTGATAAACTAGAGGTTACATATACTGCCACAGAAGGTTATACGATTGATAGTAATGGTAGCACAGTAATTACAGTTGATAGAGATATTACATCTGCGGATGTATATGCATCAGCAACAGTGAATACTTATTCTGTTAGTTGGAGCACTGGCGAAGGATATTCAATAGAGGTAAACAGAATTGGCTCTCCTAACAAGAACGCAACTTTAGGTGTATTAAATGTTGGGGATACTGTGTTTTATGGAGATGAACTGAGCATTAGCTATACTGCAAGTACGGGGTATTCAATCAGCGAAAATGGAAATACTGTTATTACCGTGACTAGTGATGTGACATCTGACCAAATATATGCAATAGCATCGGTAAACAGTTATACTTATAATATTGTTTATATGTCCAGCAGTGGAATTACATTAGGGACATCGACTGCTACGTATAAGTATGGAACAGTTAACACGATTACACCGGTAGACTTTACCGGAAGGGGATATGTATCTCCATCTGCCCAAAGCGTTGCGTGGGATTCTACATCTGCAAAGACTATTACGTTTGTATATACACCTAATGGTGTTACAACGAGTCAGTTGCTGCAAAGTGGTACATGGTACCAAGCCAATAATCCGGGTACAGGGGTAACCTTTTTGGCTTATGCTGAGTATCAAAATAGAACAGCTGATAGCGTACAAGTACGAATTGTTTGGAAGCAAACAATTACGGGAGCTGCATTTGGATTTAATCAGTATTACTTTTGTAGCTTTTGGCAAAACGGTGTAGCGTTAGCTGTCACCGGTGATGTACAGATTGTTTCTGGTTCCAAATGGCCGTACTATGGTCAGAATGGTCCATGGCATAACGAAACAGTTACTGTAGCTTCCAATTGGTTAACAATTCCTACAAATACGACGGATGCAACAGCGTTTGTAGTTGCTTGCAGTTGGAGAACGGATGGAACTAGCTGTTCGGGTTCTTGGGGGGATAGATATCTGTACATTCCGGCTTACTAAAAATACTCAGAAAGCCTGTAGGATAAGTTAATGTTTCTTAAAACTATTGAATTTCTCTGAGAGTTGTGGCAGTATAATTATAGACCGTAGGAAGGCATGGGTAATGCCCGAATACAAATATTCCATTGGCGGGTAGGCAGTTATGATAAGTAGCTGCCTATTTTTCTTTTTATTGGACGTAAAAATACTATTTTTCAAATAGAATTGGAGGATAGGGGGAGCAGTAATGATATATTAACTGCCGTTAAGACATGAAAACCTACCGATAAGACAAATTATAAGACTTTTGCAAATTAAAATGCTATAATGAAAATGGTAAATTTGTTATACGGAGGAAATGCAGTATGGAAGCTATTAAAATAGTGGATTTGACAAAAACGTATAAAGACACAACTGCGGTAGACCGGTTACATTTAGAAATCAAGCAGGGAGAGTTGTTTTCGTTGCTTGGTATTAATGGTGCAGGCAAAACCACAACGATAAAAATGCTTTCTTGCCTTACAAAGCCAACAAGTGGAGATGCATTTGTAGGTGGTCACAGTATTATGGATGACGAGGCAAAGGTGAAGGATATTATTGGTGTTTCTCCACAAGAAACAGCAGTTGCACCGAATTTATCTGTTGAAGAGAATTTGGAACTTATATGTGGGATTCATCAGTTTTCAAAAGAAAAAAGGCAGGCCAAAATAAAGGAACTTTCCGAACAGTTTGGTTTGCAAAGTGTACTTGCAAAAAAAGCCGGCAAGTTATCCGGAGGTTGGCAACGTCGTGTCAGCATTGCCATGGCACTGATTAGCGAACCGGGAATTCTATTCCTGGATGAACCTACTCTTGGCTTGGATGTCATTGCAAGACATGACCTCTGGGAGGTAATTCGCTCTTTGAAAGGTATCGTAACTATTATCTTGACCACACATTACATGGAAGAAGCAGAGGCGCTTTCTGACAGAATCGGTATTATGAAAAGTGGCAGACTTCTTGCGGTAGGAACGGTCGAAGAATTAAACAAGAAGGCTGGAACCAATGACTTTGAAACTGCTTTCGTTTCTATTGTGAAGGAGGTTACGGTATGAGAATGATGACTTTTGCAAAAAGATGTGCAAAAGAGATTTTGCGCGATCCGCTTAATCTTAGTTTTGGCCTGGGTTTTCCGTTGGTTTTATTATTGCTGCTTAGTGCGATTCAGGCAAATATTCCGGTAAGTCTGTTTGAAATCGACACGCTGACTCCGGGCATTACCGTATTCGGACTGTCGTTTATGACCCTTTTTTCTGCAACCTTGATTTCCAAAGACCGGGAAAGTGCTCTTCTGCAGAGGCTGTACACAACTCCCCTTACAGGATTTGACTTTATTATAGGGTATATGCTTCCGCTTTTACCTATTGCGCTGGGACAAATCATTATTTGTTATCTGTTTGCAATCCCATTAGGGCTGACCGTTAGCGTAAATGTAATTTATGCAATCATTGGAATCATTCCCATGGCGATTTTTAATATTGCGTTGGGCCTTTTGTGCGGCAGTGTTTTTGGCGTGAAGCAGGTTGGCGGTATTTGCGGCGCTTTGCTGACCAATCTTTCTGCATGGTTTTCCGGCGTGTGGTTTGATTTGAATCTTGTGGGAGGTTCTTTCAGAAAAATAGCCAATGCGCTTCCTTTTGTTCATGCGGCAGAAATGGAAAAAGCGTTGTTTAACGGAAACTTTGAAGTGGCAGTGTCTCACATTTTGCCGATTGTTTTGTACAGTGTATTTACAACAGCCGTGGCTGTGTTCTGCTTCCTTGGACAAAGAAAAAAACAGTAAGGAGCCACGGTGATGAAATATAAACTTATTATCGACAAAAATGCAGAAGAAGAAATAATAGCAATTGTTCATGCACCTTCCTCTCTGACACAACAGATAGAGAATCTTGTCTGTAGCTTTTCCGGTGCGGACAGCGTTATGGGATATAGGGATGATGAGATGCGTAAATTGGGATTTGAGGAAATAGAGTGTATTACCATCCTTGACAGAAAAGTGATTGCCATTGATGCGAATGGCACCCACTATCGCATTCAAGATAGACTTCGTGATTTAGAGGATGTTCTGCCCTCTTATTTTATACGCATTAACAAATCTACCCTTGCCAATGAACATCGTATTCTGCAATTTGATGCAGCGTTTAGCGGCGGCGTGGATGCCATATTCAGGTGTGGCTATCGGGAATATGTTTCCAGACGTTGTTTTGCGGAAATCAGAAGGAGGTATGAAGGCTTATGAAAAAAATTATTTTGGAATTTTTTCGCCGTGGTTTGGTTGCCTGCGGTTTTGGCCCGATTGTTTTAGCGGTATTTTATTTGATTTTGCAGCGTCAAGCTGTCATAGAGACCCTAACGGTAAATCAGGTCTGCACTGGGATATTTTCATTAGCTGCACTTGCCTTTATTGCGGGCGGCATGAATGTTGTCTATCAAATGGAACGACTGCCCCTGATGGTGGCAATTTTAATTCATGGCGGCGTTTTATATATCAGCTATTTGGGCACTTATTTGCTCAACGATTGGCTGGAATGGGGGCGGTCTCCAATTTTAGTTTTTTCCGGTATTTTTATTCTTGGCTATTTGGTGGTTTGGGCGATTATTTATTCCATAAACAAGAGGAATACAGAACGGCTCAATGAAACATTAAAGAAGAAACAACAAAACAAAAAAGATTTTTGAAGCAAGTTGACCTCGGGAAGAAATTTCCCCGGGGTCTTTTTCTTGACATCCAACCCAAATAAGAATATCATGAAAATATCATAAGCAAAGGAGGTTATATTAACATGCGTAGAAATTTACAGAAAGCTGTAGGAACACATTTTGGCAAGCCAATATGGTTGGTTTCTATGATTAAGCCTCCGAAGACGACCGAAACGACAATATAATTTAATACAGTATTTACGAAAGAAAACAAAGGAGAAAAATTTTATGTGGTTTTGGTTATCATTAATTACTTTAATTTGCTGGTCAGGTTCTGACCTTTTTTCTAAAATTGGCTGTCGAGATGCAGAGGATAAAAACAGTCATTTGAAGATGGTTATGGCGGTTGGCGTGGTAATGGGTCTTCACGCAATGTATGAGATTTTTGTGGGCGGCACAGAAATTTCCGTAGATATTATTCTTACATATTTACCGGTATCTTTACTTTATATTGCTTCTATGGCAATGGGATATTTGGGGCTTCGTTATATTGAACTTTCTATTTCATCACCGATTTGCAACTCTTCAGGAGCATTGGTTGCAGTAATGACACTTTTTATGGTGGGATTTTCTGAGTATTCTCCACTGGCTTTAGGAGCGGTAGCACTTGTATGTATTGGTGCAATCGGTCTTGGTGTGGTAGATTTTCGGGAAGATGATGCACTTCGTGCAGAGCGTCAGAAGGCAAGCAATTTCAAATATTCCAAGAGCTTTCTTGCGTTGGCGCTTCCGGTTATGTACTGTATTTTGGATGCAGTAGGAACCTTTGCAGACAATCGTGTGCTTGAGACATTGAATGAAGACAGTGCCAATGTGGCATATGAGTTGACCTTCTTGTTTGTAGGTATTATCTGCTTTATTTATGTGGTTCTTATCAAAAAGGACAAGCTTATTCCTAAGATGGAAGCTCCTAAGTATATCGGTGCTATTTGTGAAACAGCAGGTCAGTTTGCTTATATTTATGCTATTGCAGATACAGAGCATTTGGCGATGTCTGCACCGATTATTTCTTCTTACTGTGCAGCGTCCGTGTTGTGGAGCCGCATTTTCTTAAAGGAAAAATTGTCTAAGAAGCACTATGCTATGATTTTACTGGTTGTAATCGGTATTGCGATTATGGGCTTTTTAGATATGTAAGAAAACACCATGTTATACATTAGACCTGATTATTATAATAAATTTAAATGCACAGCCGACAAATGCGAGGCAACTTGCTGCGCCGGCTGGCAGATTGTGATTGACGATGCATCCTTGGAGCGTTATGAGAAGGAGCAAAGTACTTATGGCAATGTGCTTCATGAGCGTATTGACTGGGCGGAAGGCGTTTTCAAGCAGGATAGTTGCAAGCGCTGCGCATTTTTAAATTCGGACAATTTGTGTGATATGTACAAGCATCTTGGAGAAGACAGTTTGTGTATGACTTGCACGAATTATCCAAGGCATATCGAAGAATTTGAAAATATTCGTGAGATTACCCTTGCGATTTCTTGTCCCGAGGTTGCACACATTATTTTAAACCAAAAGGCACCGGTCACGTTTTTGGAGGAAGAAGTGGAAAGTGAGGAGGAAGAGTTTGAAGACTTCGACCCATTTTTCTTTTCTTATTTGGAGGATGCCAGGGAGATACTTTTGAAGCTTCTTCAAAATAGAGCATGGAGTGTTTCCGTGCGTTTTGCTCTGATAAAAAGGTTTGCAGAGGAAATGCAGGAAATCATCGAAAATGCGGACCTTTTTGAGTTAGTAGATGTATTTGAGAAGTATGAAGATGCAAGTTATCTTGCAAATGCTGTGCGGGCAATTGAGAAAGAATGTACGGCTTTTTATAAAAATGCAGGAGAGGCTTTTTCTTATTCAAAAGCGATGTTTGGCCGGTTGTATGAACTGGAGTATTTAAGCGATGATTGGGATGGCTATCTGGAGCAGTGTTGGGAAACGCTGTATCAAGGCGGTGCAGAAGCATACTTGACAAAGCATTTGGAGTTTGCAGAATGGTGTGCCGGTGATTTGGCAAAGGCAGAGTTTGAAGCGGACATTATTTTGGAGCAGTTGTTAGTCTATTTTGTATTTACCTATTTTTGCGGTGCGGTGTATGATTACAATGTACTTGGTAAAGTGGACATGTCCCTTACCAGCGTGTATAATATATATGAAATGCTTACGGCAAAGTGGACTGAGCAGGACAAAAAACTGTCCATGAAAGATGTAGAGCGCGTGGTATATCGATATTCCAGAGAACTGGAGCATTCGGATATGAATTTGGAGTGCTTAGAGAGCATGGCATGAGTTCTTTTAGTTAATGGAAAGACACCGGGACAATTTCATTGAAATTTATGGTTAGAGAAGGGGGACAGAGGAGAGAAGCAGATGAGAGATGTTTTGATTGTAGTGGATATGCAGAAGGATTTTATTGACGGAGCACTGGGTACTGCAGAAGCGGTGGCGATTGTACCGGCGGTAGTAGAGAAGGTGCAACATTTTCTGGGAGATATTATATTTACCAGAGATACCCATTTTGAAAACTACATGGAGACACAGGAAGGACACAATCTTCCGGTACCTCATTGTATTCGAGGCTCCGAAGGCTGGCAGATTTGCAAGGAACTTTTGGCCTTTACGGAAGGCAAGCCGGTGATTGATAAAGTGACCTTCGGTTCTATGGAGTTAGGACCGGTATTACAGCAGATGCATGAAGAGGACGAGATATCGTCTATTACGTTTGTTGGGCTTTGCACGGATATTTGTGTGATTTCCAATGTGATGATTGCCAAGGCGTTTTTGCCTGAGGTGCCGATTGTCGTAGATGCAGCGTGCTGTGCAGGTGTTACTCCTGATAGCCATCGTACTGCTTTGACATCCATGCGTACCTGTCAGGTGCAGGTTATAAACGACTAGAACATAATTTACAGAAATTAGTACAAAATATATTCTGTAAAAATTTCATAAAACGGAGGATTTTATTATGGCAAACAAATATGCAGGAACCAAAACAGAGCAAAACTTAGTTGCAGCATTTGCAGGAGAATCTGAAGCAAGAAATAAATATACTTATTTTGCTTCTGTGGCTAAGAAGGAAGGCTACGAACAGATTGCAGCTTTATTTTTAGATACTGCAAATAACGAAAAAGAGCACGCAAAGTTATGGTTTAAAGAATTGCAGCTTTTGGGCGATACTGCAGCAAATTTAGAGGCTGCTGCTGCCGGCGAAAATTACGAGTGGACGGAAATGTATGATGAATTTGCAAAAACAGCAGAGGAAGAAGGCTTTCCTGCACTTGCAGCAAAATTCCGCGGCGTTGCAGCAATTGAAAAAATGCATGAAGAAAGATACCGTGCATTATTAAACAACGTAGAAACAAAAGCAGTTTTTGAAAAGAGCACCGTTCAGGTTTGGGAATGCCGCAACTGCGGACACATCGTAGTTGGCACAAAGGCTCCGGAAGTTTGCCCGGTTTGCGCACATCCAAAGAGCTACTTTGAGATTCATGCAGAGAATTATTAAGGAGATACTTCAAAGAATAAGAAAAAGGCCGTCGGGTAAAAAACCGGCGGTCTTTTTGGAGTTCGGAGTTTACAAAAATATTGACATTATAACGGCTGACCGATATAATGTTTGTGAGGTGTAATTTTATGATGATACTAAATTTGTTAAAACAAAAAAATATTTCAATCTATCGTTTGGCTAAAGAAAGTGGTATACCATACACCACACTTAATGATATTGTCAGTGGTAAAGCCCAATTAGGAAAGTGCAGTGCAGAAACTATTTATAAATTAGCTAAGGCGCTAGATGTATCCATGGAGGAGTTGCTTGAACCTTATCTCACAGAGCGATGTGATTTTGAGCTTTTCAAAAGCAATGTATGTCATAGTGTGAAAATGCTTGGCGATGTTGAATTTATTATAGATACTTTGGAGAAAGATACTATCCGAGAGTTCTATGATAGACAATGGTACCGTGAAAGTTTTTATTTGCTTGCAATGCTTGACTATATCAGCCGCGTTAATAATGTGCCGAAGTGCATAGAATACAATGACATTCGCAGTCAAAAGCTACAGGAGCCTTTATATCCTAATAGTATTATTGCTCTAGCTTCTGTATCAGACAAAGAAGCAATAAAAGAACAGGCAATGAAGGATGCTATTCCAGAGTTTTTACAGTTTAATATTATAGAAGGTGAGGTGCGGGATGTCGTATGAGACTCTAAATACATTCAGAAAAGAAAATCTTGACTCTTACTTAAAAGAGTTAGCAAAGGAGTATCGTAAACTGGGTGGCAAAGCGATGCCTGCTGAAATTATATTAATTGGAGGAGCTGCTATTATAGCTAATTATGGTTTCAGAAATATGACCACAGATATAGATGCAGTTATTCATGCAGCATCCGTAATGAAGGATGCAATCAATAATGTTGGAGAGAGATTGAATTTGCCAATAGGATGGTTAAATGCTGATTTTATGCATACATTATCCTATTCCCCTAAATTGGAGCAGTATTCTGTTTACTACAAGAGTTTTTATGGTGTGTTAAATGTACGTACCATTTCAGCCGAGTATCTCATTGCGATGAAACTATGCTCCGGAAGAAAATATAAAAATGATTTGTCGGATATTATTGGCATCTTGTATGAGCATGAAAAGCAGAATATACCGATAACAATGAATAAAATAAGGCAAGCAGTAACAAATCTTTATGGTAAATGGGAATATATTTCAGCCGATTCACAAAAGTTTATTGAGGATGCGATGCTATTGGATAATTTGGAAGAGGTATATACTTTAATCAAATCTGAAGAAAAGCATTCTAAAGAAATATTAGTAGGTTTCGAGCAAGATTATCCAGGGGTGCTGAATGCACAAAATATAGACAATATTTTATATAACCTAAAAAAGAAAGAACAGAGCAAAAGTGAGATTTTGCAAGAGCTAAAGTCACATTTATTATAGTTGTGCTCAATTGTTATAGTAAAATGTAAACATTATGGGATTAATGAGGGTTCTTCCGGATAGTGGTCTGCTATCAATGGAAGAACCCCTCTATTTAAAAAGTATTTTAAGATGTAAGGCATGCACGAATCGCTGTTTCATTTGCTGTAACACTGCCCTGAATCATTTTTGCAGACCCACCGCCTTTGGCGCCAAATGCCTCTCGGAGAGCCGTTGCAGCTTCTCGGCAGTCTTTTGTGGCACTGCCAAGGACAAAATTATAACCGGTTTCGCTATCGCCTACGAAGATGCCGCAGTAGCCGGTGTAACGTGTACACAGGTCATTGACTGCGTTGCGAATAGCTTTGGTATCTAAATCTTTTTGAAATAAAAATACATTTTCTGTGGTGTCTGGGGCAGGCAAGCTTTTAAGTTCTGCTTCCAGCACTTTTTTTTGCAAGTCATTAACGCGGTAAATGAGTGCTTGCTGGTCTTCTTTGGTTTTGGAAACGGCAGCAGCCACTTCCGGCTGTTTGGCAGAAAGCAGGGCAGAAATCTGCTCCACGCTGGTCTGTTTGGTCTGATAATCCCAAAGGGCGCGGCCACCGCAAAGGATCGTCAGGCGCATGCCGCCGCGGTGAACCATGTAGCTGACGATTTTTACAAGTCCGATTTCACCGGTATGGTATACATGAGGCGCACAGCACGCGCAGATATCGTAACCCGGCAGAGTTACAATACGTACTTCACCGGATAGTTCTTTTTTGCTGCGGTAATCTAAGTTTGCCAGAGTATCCTTGTCCGGGAACGTGATTTCAAAGGCAATATTTTGCCAAATGGCTTTATTGGCTTCGAGTTCCAGCCATGTTATTTGTTCTGTGGTAAGATGGCCATCAAAATCCAGTGTGGTTTCAGTCATGCCCAGATGAAAGCCCACGTTATGATAACCAAAGGTACGATACACCAACCCGGACAAAATGTGTTCCGCAGAATGCTGCTGCATAAAATCAAACCTGCGGTTCCAGTCAATATGACAGGTGACTCTGGTACCGACCTCCAGTGGTCTGTCGGTATAATGTGTGATAATATCATCTGAAATTTGGACATCCAAGATGTTGCTTTCTGCTTCTGATGCGTTTTCACAAATATATCCCAAGTCTGCAAATTGGCCGCCGCCTTCCGGGAAGAAAACAGTTTGGTCTAAAATAACGGCGTGGGTGTCACGTGCTTCGTCAAATTCACAGTGAAGAACCATTGCTTCACAGGTAGTAAGATGAGAATCACGGTCATATATTTTTATTGTTTTTTGCATATTAACTCCTTGCTGCCGCTGATGTGGGCTTTTTTATTTGAAGCTATGGGAAAATTTTGCTGTTCCAAATTTAAAAATATTATATCAAAATTTTACGTAAACTGCTATAATGAGAAAAAATAAATTTACGCTTTCCCGACTGATGGAAAGGAAGCATGGTATCAGTCGGGGTGAAAATGGTGAAATCCCCGACCTGATAGAGAGGAAGCACGGCATCGGTCGGGTAGCAAGTGGCAAAATCCCCCGACTGATGAGAAGAAAAAACACTGACAGTCGGGGGAAAGTGGTGAAAATCCCCGACCTGATAGAGAGGAAGCACGGCATCGGTCGGGTGGCAAGTGGCAAAATCCCCCCACTGATGTGAAGAAAAAACATTGACAGTCGGGGGAAGGTGGCGTAAAATCCCCGACCTGAATAGAAAAGTAGCAATTGGGGTCGGGGGAGAGTCAATTTGATGCTCCGACTATAATGGAAAACCATAGCTTTTAGTTGGAGCAAGGCAAATATAAGAGAAATTTTAATGGAAAGAAGACACTATGAATCAAGTAAATTATAATTTGGAAATGGAACGGATTATGTTTCATCCCTCCAATAAAGGGAAGCATTTATTTTTGCATAGCTGCTGTGCACCGTGCAGCAGTGCAGTATTAGAGCGTTTGAGGACTTATTTTAAAATTACAGTGTTTTATTATAATCCCAATGTTTCATGGGAAGAGGAGTACAAGCTGCGAGTGGCGGAGCAGATTCGTCTGATTGCGTGGTTTAACGCTAAGGAGGATGTGGCAGCAGGTGATGCGTACCCTATTGAATATGTAGAGGGGGATTATGAGCCGGAGCAGTTTTTTGCAGTGACAAGAGGAATGGAAAAAGAGCCGGAAGGCGGTGCCAGATGTGAAAAGTGCTTCGATTTACGTCTTAGTAAAACGATGGAAAAAGCCAAAGAGGCAGGCGCAGATTTTGTGACTACCACGCTGACTATCAGCCCTTTGAAAAACGCGCCGTTACTGAATGCCATTGGTGAAAGGCTGGCGTTAGAGGCTGGTTTAACCTGGCTTCCAAGTGACTTTAAAAAGAAAAACGGTTATAAACGAAGTGTAGAATTGTCAGCAGAACATGAACTTTACAGACAGGATTACTGTGGCTGCGTATTTTCTAAGCTGGAAAAAGAAAAAAGCGAGAGAGCCACAGAGGAAACACAGTAAATTTCCTAGTTGATATATATGGCAAAAAAAGGTATAATACTGTTAATTATATAGCTTTGTTTAAAACAGTTTATGATACAAGAAAGAGAGAAAAGAAATGCAGAAATTTTTAGATATCATTTCCGAAGAAGTAAAGCAGGCCTTTGAAGCGGCCGGTTACAATAAAGAACTGGGTAAGGTAACGGTATCCAACAGACCGGACCTTTGTGAATTCCAGTGTAATGGTGCTATGGCAGGTGCCAAGCAGTATAAGTGTGCTCCCATTGCCATTGCAAATGCAGTAGTAGAAAAGTTGGCAGAAAGCAAGGTGTTTTCCGCAGTAAATGCCGTAATGCCGGGCTTTTTAAATATGAATGTAAGTGAAGAATTTGTAGCAGAGTATATGCGAGGCATGGCAGAAGCAGACAAGTTTGGTTTAGAGAAGCCGGAGCAAACGCACCGTATTATGATTGATTACGGCGGACCGAACGTAGCAAAGCCTTTGCATGTAGGACATTTGCGAAGCGCTATTATCGGTGAAAGCATTAAGCGCATTTGTAAATATTGCGGTCATGAAGTGATTGGTGATATTCATCTTGGTGACTGGGGCTTACAGATGGGGCTTATTATTACCGAGCTTCAGGAAAGACAGCTGGAGTTAGTGTATTTTGATGATACATTCACAGGGGAATATCCTACAGAGGCACCATTTACTATTTCTGAACTGGAAGAAATTTATCCAACTGCCAGTGGAAAGTCCAAAGTGGATGAAGAATTCAAAAACCGTGCTATGGAAGCAACTAAGGCGTTGCAGAATGGCAAGCCGGGGTATCGTGCGATTTGGAATCATATTATGGCAGTATCTGTTGCGGACTTAAAGAAAAACTATGCAAATTTAAACGTAGAGTTTGAATTATGGAAAGGCGAGTCCGATGTACAGGATGTTATTCCGGGCATGGCAGCCGAGATGAAGGGGCAGGGCTATGCTTATGAAAGCGAAGGCGCTTTGGTTGTTGATGTGAAGTTAGACACCGACACCAAGGAAGTACCTCCTTGTATGATTTTAAAATCTGACGGCGCAGCGCTTTATACAACTACCGATATCGCTACGATTAAAGAGCGTGTAAGAGAGTATCAGCCGGACGATATTATTTATGTAGTTGACAAGCGTCAGGAATTACACTTTGACCAGGTGTTCCGTTGTGCACGTAAGACCGGTATTGCACCGGAGGACATGACACTTAAGTTTGTAGGCTTTGGTACCATGAATGGTAAAGACGGCAAGCCATACAAAACCCGTGAAGGTGGCGTTATGCGTTTGGAAAGACTGATTTCCGAGATTAATGAAGAAATGTACCAGAAGATTATCAGTGGTCGTGAGGTTTCTGAGGAGGAAGCAAGAGAAACTGCTGCTATTGTTGGTCTTTCTGCAATTAAGTATGGAGATTTATCCAATCAGGCAAGCAAGGATTATATTTTCGATATTGACAGATTTACCTCTTTTGAAGGGGATACCGGTCCATACATTTTATACACTATTGTACGTATCAAGTCCATTTTGGCAAAATACGTTGAGCAGGGTGGCTGCCTTGACAATGTGACAATCGGTGCCGCACAGAATGCCAGTGAAAAGGCTCTGATGTTAGAAATTGCGGGGTTCAATGCCATGATGGAAAATGCATGTGCAGAAACAGCTCCACACAAGGTTTGTGCATATATTTATGATTTGGCCAATGCCTTCAATAAGTTCTATCATGAAACCAAGATTTTGGCAGAAGAGGACGAAGCAAAGAAAGCCGGCTGGATTGCACTGTTAACTTTGACAAAGGGTGTATTAGAAGCTGCAATTGACGTATTGGGCTTTAGTGCTCCTGATAAGATGTAACATGGAGGTTTCGTACCATGAAGTATATGATTGCTTCTGACATTCACGGAAGTGCATATTATTGTGAAAAAATGCTTGCACGCTTTAAGGAAGAGCAGGCTGACAGACTGATCCTTTTGGGTGATTTGCTGTATCATGGACCGCGGAACGATTTGCCGGAAGGCTATGCGCCAAAGAAGGTGATTGAACTTTTGAATGCATACAAGGATGTGATTATTTGTGTGCGAGGCAATTGTGAAGCAGAAGTAGACCAGATGGTACTGGACTTTCCGGTAATGGCAGAGTCTTGTATGATTTCCGAAGGCAAGATGCTGATTATGGCGACTCACGGTCATATTTACAATTTAGAGAATCCGCCTAAGCTGCAAAAAGGAGATGTTTTGCTGCATGGTCATACCCATGTGCCGGCCAATGTGGAGACGGAAACCTTCCGTTATCTGAATCCGGGTTCTGTATCCATTCCAAAGGAAGGCAGTGCTCACGGTTATATGATTTTGGAAAATGGTACGTTTTCGTGGAAGGATTTGGATGGCAAGGTATATATGACATGGACGGCGAAGACGCATGCCAATCTAAAGCCGCTTATCCGAATTTAAAATATAAAAATATAGGGTGTAAGGTCCTTGATAATTCCATGGACTTTACACCTTTTATCGTTGAGCTTTTTTCTATTAAATTTATATAAACAGGAATTATTTCTTGACTTTTTTAATAGATATGATAATATGAACATATGAACAGTTATTCATATGAAAGGAGTCGGGCTATGCATTTGGAACACGAAAGTATTGATGTATGTGAGTTTTTGCATGTGCATGAGGATGTGGTGGAAGAGGTAAAGAGTCATATGCCGGATGAGGATACGTTGTACGATTTGGCGGATTTTTTTAAGGTATTTGCGGATTCTACCAGAATTAAGATGCTGTATGTACTTTTGATGCATGAGATGTGCGTGTGTGATTTGGCAAATACGTTGGGAGTCAGCCAGTCAGCAGTTTCTCATCAGCTTCGGACGTTGAAACAGATGGATTTGGTGCGAAGCCGCAGAGAGGGTAAAACTGTCTTTTACTCTTTGGCAGATGACCATATTAAGTCTATTTTGAGCCAGGGACTGGAGCATATTGAAGAATAAAGCAAGGCGCAGGCCTTTATATAAAATATTATTTTAAAGGAGAGTTTACGATGAAAAAGGTATACATTTTAGAGGAGTTGGATTGTGCACACTGTGCAGCACTTATTGAAGAGGAAGTTGGCAAGTTAGAGGGCGTATCCAAGAGCTCTTTGGCATTCCTGACCCAGAAGCTTACCATTGAAGTGGCTGAGGATAAGGCGACAGCAGTAGAAAAGGCGATTATTGATATTGTAAAGAAAAGGGAGCCGGATGTAACGGTCATTGCAAAATAATATGAGCAAGAAATTAAAAAGAGAATTAAAAAAAATTGGTATCAGCGGCGCATTGTTTGCCGCTGGTATGGTTTTAGAACATATACCGGAGTTGTTACATTGGGCCACCGCTGCAAATGGTTTTGGTTTGGCGGAAGTATTAAAGTTGACGGCAATACCATTGTTTATTATTTCTTACCTGCTAGTCGGTCTGGATGTAGTAAAAGACGCTATGAGCGGTGTACGCCGTAAGCAGATGATGGATGAAAATTTCCTGATGACCATTGCAACCTTTGGTGCATTTTTGTTAGGAGATTTGGGGGAAGCCTGTGCGGTAATGTTGTTTTATCAAGTGGGCGAATGGTTTCAGAGCTATGCAGTTGGAAAGAGCCGCAAGTCGATTAAAGAGCTGATGGATATTTGTCCGGAGTATGCTAACGTAAAAAGAGCAGACGGTATGGAAGAAGTGGACCCGGATGAAGTGCAAGTGGGTGAAATCATTGTGATTAAGCCGGGAGAACGTGTGCCATTAGATGGTATTGTTAGGGAAGGGTTTTCCAGTTTGGATACCAAGGCAATTACCGGGGAAAGCATGCCGCGTGATATTAAGCCAGGAGAGCAGATTGTCAGTGGTTGTGTGAATATGAGCGCGGTTTTGGAGGTAGAAGTTACCAAAGTATACGAGAATTCCACCGTTGCCAAGATTTTGGATTTGGTAGAAAATGCTTCCGCCAATAAAGCAGATGCAGAGCAGTTTATCAGTAGGTTTGCAAGGGTATACACACCGATTGTAGTGTATTCCGCTATGGCGCTTGCTTTTGTTCCGCCGCTTTTTATTACCTTAGGCAATGCATTGGGACTTTTGGGGGATACAATGCAGGCGGGCTGGAGCGACTGGGTTTATCGTGGTCTGGTATTTTTGGTAACATCCTGTCCATGTGCACTGGTTATCAGTATACCGCTGAGCTTTTTTGGTGGTATCGGCGGTGCCGGTAAGGAAGGTATCCTGATTAAGGGCAGCAATTACCTGGAGGCATTGGCGAAAGTGGACACCGTGGTGATGGATAAGACGGGAACTCTGACGAAGGGCACTTTTTCCTTGCAAGAGTTGCATCCGACAAGTATTTCTGAAGAAGAATTTTTAAAGCTTCTGGCTCATGTAGAATGTCTTTCTAATCATCCCATTGCAAAGTCTGTAGTAGCAGCATATCAAGGAGAAATAGATGAGAAGCTTCTTTACAATATGAAAGAGATTCCGGGTAAAGGCATTCAGGTGGATGTGGCAGGTGTGACCTGCTACGGCGGCAATTACCGTTTGATGGAGGATTTGGGATTTTGCAATCTTAAAGAGAGCAGTTTTGGAACCATAGTACATTTGGCAAAGGACGGGGAGTATCTGGGTTATGCCGTTGTGGCAGACAGTTTGAAGCCTGATACCAAAGATGCTATGGCCGGCATGAAAGACAGCGGCGTGACTGATTTGATTATGCTTACCGGTGATAAAAAAGAGACCGCTGAAGCAGTAGCAGCCGAAATCGGTATGGATATGGTTTATGCGGAGCTGCTCCCAGCGGACAAAGTGACCAAAATTGAAGAGATTTTTGCAAAGAAGAAAGCTGCGGGCAAGATTTGCTTTGTGGGCGACGGCATGAACGATGCTCCGGTGCTTGCAAGAGCAGATATTGGTATCGCCATGGGCGGTATGGGTTCTGATGCGGCAATTGAAGCGGCAGATATTGTGATTATGACGGATGAACCTAGTAAAATTGCTCGTGCTATCAAGATTTCTCGTAAAACGCTCAGCATTGTTCGACAGAATATCGTGGGTGCAATTGGAATTAAGGTGGTAGTATTGATTTTGACAGCACTCGGTTTTGTTGGCATGTGGGCAGCAGTATTTGCAGACGTTGGCGTAGCATTCCTTGCTATTTTAAATGCGATGAGGGCATTAAAGACAAAGTAAGAGCAAATTTTTAATAAAAGAGCATGAAAAATTTTCCAAAAATTACATAAAAAGAGTTGACAAAAAATATAAATTGTATTAGAGTTGACTTGGAGTTAGAAGTATCTAACTGCAGATGGTGTGATAAATGGAAAGGGAGTTACGGCATATATGAATTTAGTAGATGCTACTATTGGCGAAGAGTATATTGTTGACAGTATCTTGACAGATGACGAAGAGTTAAATTCCTTCCTTTTTTCATTAGGTTGTTATAGCGGCGAGCCTATTACAGTTATTTCACGAAAAAGAGGTGGCTGTGTGGTTTCCATTAAGGATGCACGTTATAACGTGGATAGAGATTTAGCTATGGCTATTACAATAAAATAAAAAGTGGTGATTTTATCACCATTTTTTATGAGTGGTAGTTAGTCTGAACTAACAAATGATAAAAGGGAAGTATTTTAGGAGGATGCATTATGAGAATTGCATTAGCAGGGAATCCAAACAGCGGTAAGACTACCATGTACAATGCCCTGACAGGAAAAAGTGAAAAGGTTGGTAATTGGGCTGGTGTTACTGTTGATAAGAAAGAAAGCCCAATCAAAAAAACATATTACGATGGTACCGAAGAATTAATGGTGGTAGATTTGCCGGGAGCATATTCCATGTCACCATTCACTGCGGAAGAAAGTGTAACCAGTGAATATGTGCAAAAGGAAAAGCTGGATGCAATCATTAATATTGTAGATGCCACTAATTTAAGCAGAAGCTTATTTTTTACAACGCAGCTTTTGGAATTAGGGGTGCCTGTTGTAATCGCTTTAAATAAGAGTGATATTAACGAAAAGAAGGACACACATATTGATGTGTCTGCATTATCTGCAAAGCTGGGCTGTCCTGTAGTAGAAACCATTTCTACTTCTTCTAATGATAATGGGTTGTCAGAGCTTATAAAGACCGCTGTGTCACTGGTAGGCAAAGTTCAGAAAGCTCCATATGTGCAAGGAGATATTGATTTACAAAATAAGGCGGCAGTAGAAGAGGCTGACAGAAAGCGTTTTGCGTTTACAAATAAAATCGTTTCTTCTGTAGAAAAGCGCAAAGTGTTTACAAAGGATAAAAATTCTCAGGACAAAATAGATGCCTTTTTAACCAGTCCGATTTTGGGTATTCCGATTTTTGCAGTAGTAATGTTTTTGGTATTTTACATATCCCAGTCCACATTAGGTACCTGGATTGCAGAAGGCTATGAATTGGAATCCGGCAAAATGATTCCGGGGCTTGTTACACTGATTGAATGGTTCCAGGAATGGGTGGCCGGTCTTGTGGAAGGAGCAAATCCGTTTTTGCAGTCATTGTTAATTGATGGTATTATCGGGGGTGTAGGTGCAGTTGTCGGTTTCCTTCCGTTGGTTATGGTCATGTATTTTTTGATTGCTTTATTGGAAGACTGCGGTTATATGGCACGTGCTACCGTTGTGCTTGACCCGATTTTCAAAAGAGTTGGTCTTTCCGGTAAGTCTGTTATTCCGATGGTAGTGGGTACCGGATGTGCCATTCCGGGCATTATGGCTTGTAGAACTATCCGCAATGAAAGAGAGCGCAGGGCAACCGCTATGCTTGCACCTTTTATGCCATGTGGTGCGAAGATTCCGGTTATAGCATTATTTATAGGTGCGTTCTTCCCGGGTTCTGAGTGGATTTCGACTGCAATGTACTTTGTAGGCATTTTGCTAATTTTATTAGGTGCATTGCTTGTAAATAAAATTACCGGACATAAAATCAAAAAATCCTTCTTTATAATTGAGCTTCCGGAATATAAAGTTCCGAGCTTAAAGAGAGCAACTCTTTCTATGCTGGACCGCGGCAAAGCCTATATTATTAAGGCCGGTACTGTTATTTTGGTATGTAATGCAGTAGTACAGATGATGCAGAACTTTACATGGAAGCTGCAGGTGGTGGAAGAAGGTATGGAAAGTATATCTATCCTTGCTACAATTGCTTCCCCGATTGCAGTTTTATTGGTACCAATCGTAGGCATTGCAGCTTGGCAGTTGGCAGCAGCGGCGATTACCGGCTTTATTGCCAAGGAAAATGTGGTTGGTACATTGGCGGTTTGCTATGGATTAAGCACATTTATTGACAATGAGGAACTTGCATTGGTTGGTGATGGTAATGTAGTAGCTGCTACCATGGCACTTACTAAGGCTGCAGCCTTAGCGTATATGATGTTTAACTTGTTTTCACCGCCTTGTTTTGCAGCCCTTGGTGCAATGAGCTCCGAAATGCAGGATAGAAAGTGGTTTTGGGGCGGAATTGCACTGCAAATGGCAACCGGTTATACCGTGGCATTTTTGGTATACCAGATTGGCACATTGATTACGGAAGGAACCGTTGGTGCAGGCTTTGTTCCGGGATTGATTGCTGTGGCATCTTTGGCATTGATGGTTATTGTACTGATTCGAAGAAATAATAAAAATTAAGTGATTAAAAAATTTTTAGTTGAGATATTTAAGATAGGAGGTTAACCTGTATGATAGCGGATATTTTAATTATAATAGCCCTGTTTCTTATTATTGGATCTGCAATTTTTTACATAATTAAAGAGAAAAAGCGTGGGACCAAATGCATTGGATGTCCGGCTGCAGGTAATTGTCCAATGAAATGTAATAAAGTATAAAAGCAAGAGCTTATTCTGAAGCCGTGAAGGTATCTGAATAAGCTCTTTTATTAAGGGGATTAGACAAAATGCATAAAAAGAATAAGCTGGTAATAGTAAATTTATTGAAAAATTATATTGACATATTTTTAACAATAGCATATACTAATAGCAGTGATTGATAAAAAAATAACAATCAAATAAACACATGAGGAAATTTATTTTTGGAGGATGTAACAATGGCAAAAAAGGCTGAACAGACAGTAGCAACCGTTATTGATAATGTAGATGCATTACTTGCAAGAATGACTGAAATGCGTAAAGCACAGGAAATCTTTGCTACCTACACACAGGAGCAGGTAGATGCTATTTTCCACGCAGCAGCAAGTGCAGCAAATAAGATGCGTATTCCGCTTGCAAAGATGGCAGTAGCAGAAACAGGCATGGGTGTTGTAGAAGATAAGGTGATCAAGAACAACTATGCTTCCGAGCACATCTACAATGCATTTAAAGATACAAAAACCGTAGGTGTTATCGAAGAGGACAAAGAATTCGGTACCACAAAGATTGCAGAGCCGATCGGTTTGATCGCAGCAGTAATTCCTACTACAAACCCTACTTCTACCGCAATCTTTAAGACATTACTTTGCTTAAAGACCAGAAACGCAATTATCATCAGTCCACATCCACGTGCAAAGAACAGCACTATTGCAGCAGCAAAGCTTGTTCTTGATGCAGCAGTAAAAGCCGGTGCTCCGGAAGGCATCATCAGCTGGATTGATGTTCCAAGCTTAGAGTTAACAAACGCTGTTATGCAGAATGCGGACTTAATCCTTGCAACAGGTGGTCCTGGTATGGTTAAGGCTGCTTACTCTTCCGGTAAGCCTGCATTAGGTGTAGGTGCAGGTAATACACCTGTTATCATTGACACTACAGCAGACATTAAGATGGCAGTAAGCTCTATCATTCATTCCAAGACCTTTGACAATGGTATGATTTGTGCTTCTGAACAGTCTGTAACTGTTTTAGCACCTATCTACGAAGAAGTAAAGAAAGAATTTGCTTACAGAGGCTGCTACTTCTTACAGGGTGACGAAATTGAGAAGGTTCGTAAGACCATTATCATCAATGGTGCATTAAATGCAAAAATCGTAGGTCAGAGCGCTCACACAATTGCAAAATTAGCAGGTGTAGACGTTCCTGTTGACGCAAAAATTTTAATTGGTGAAGTAGAATCTGTAGATATCAGCGAAGAATTCGCTCATGAAAAATTATCTCCTGTACTTGCTATGTACAAGGCTGAAAGCTTTGAAGAAGCATTAGATAAGGCAGAGCAGTTAGTTGCAGATGGTGGTTATGGTCATACATCTTCTCTTTACATCAATGTAAATGAAAGAGAAAAAATCATGGCTCACGCTTCCAGAATGAAGACTTGCCGTATCGTAGTAAATACTCCTGCAGCTCACGGTGGTATCGGTGACTTATACAACTTTAACTTAGCACCATCTCTTACACTTGGTTGTGGTTCCTGGGGCGGCAACTCCGTATCCGAGAACGTAGGCGTTAAGCATTTATTAAACTATAAGGTTGTTGCTGAGAGGAGAGAAAATATGTTATGGTTCCGTGCACCTGAAAAGGTATACTTCAAGAAGGGTTGTCTGCCGGTTGCTTTAAGAGAATTAAAGGATGTATTGGGCAAGAAGCGTGCATTCATCGTAACAGACTCCTTCCTTTACAAGAATGGTTACACCAATGTAATCACAAACAGATTAAATGAAATGGGTATCACATACACAGTATTCTCTGATGTACAGCCGGACCCAACACTTGCAAATGCACAGGCTGGTGCAAAGGCAATGGCAGCATTTGAGCCGGACGTAATCATCGCTATGGGTGGTGGTTCCGCAATGGACGCTGCAAAGATTATGTGGGTTCTTTACGAACATCCGGAAGCAGACTTCCAGGATATGGCAATGCGCTTCATTGATATTCGTAAGAGAGTTTACACCTTCCCTAAGATGGGTGAAAAGGCATACTTCATCGCTGTTCCTACCTCTTCCGGTACAGGTTCTGAAGTAACACCTTTCGCAGTTATTACCGACCAGGAAACAGGCGTTAAGTATCCATTAGCTGACTATCAGTTATTACCAAACATGGCTATTGTTGATACAGACAACATGATGAGCCAGCCAAGAGGCTTAACAAGTGCTTCCGGTATTGACGTATTAACACATGCTTTAGAGGCATATGCATCTGTAATGGCAACAGACTACACAGATGGTCTTGCTCTTAAGGCAATGAAGAACGTATTTGAATATTTACCAACCGCATACAACGAACCTACAAACGTAGAAGCTCGTCAGAAGATGGCAGACGCTTCTTGTATGGCTGGTATGTCCTTTGCAAATGCATTCCTTGGTGTATGTCACTCCATGGCACACAAGTTAGGTGCATTCCACCACTTACCACACGGTATTGCAAATGCGTTAATGATTAACGAAGTTATTAAGTTCAATGCAGACGAAAATCCACGTAAGATGGGTACCTTCTCTCAGTATCAGTATCCACACACCATGGCTCGTTATGCAGAATGTGCTCGTTTCTGTGGTATCACAGCAAGCACAGACGAAGAAGCAGTAGCGAAGTTAATTGCAAAGATTGATGAATTAAAAGCTGCAGTAGGCGTAAAGGAATCTATCCAGGCTTACGGCATCGACGAAAAAGACTTCCTTGACAGATTAGATGACATGGTTGAACAGGCATTCGACGACCAGTGTACAGGTGCAAACCCAAGATATCCGCTTATGAGCGAAATCAAGGAAATGTTCTTAAATGCATACTACGGTAAATAAAATTTCCTATGTGTTATAAAGGCAGGGGTCCCGGTTTTCCGGGGCTTTTTGCTTTTATACTTTTCTTGACTGGTACAACGCGACGTGGAATAAAATAAAAATTCGTGAAAAAGAGGATGAATAAAAAGTGAAGATTCGGGAAAAAATATGCTGTAAGAATTGAAAAATTCGTGAAGATGTGTTATGTTATAGATGGATGGAGGTATTTGCAGAATGGTCTTTAAAAGAAAAATATATGATAAAATGTTAGAATGGAAAGAAATTTCACATGGACAGTCTGCTTTACTAATAGAAGGTGCCAGACGAATTGGTAAAAGTACTATAGTAGAATCCTTTGCACAAAATGAATATGACGACTACATTATTTTGGATTTTGCAAAGGAAAGTAAAGAGATGAAGCAGAATTTTGAGGACAATATAGGAGATTTAGATACCTTTTTTAGAAATCTTTTTTTGCTGAAGGGAAAAGTAATTCCGGAAAAGAAGTCTGTTATTGTTTTTGATGAGGTTCAGCTTTTTCCGCCGGCAAGACAGGCAATAAAGTATTTGGTTCAGGATGGCCGCTTTGATTATATAGAAACTGGTTCGCTGATTTCGATTAAGAAAAATGTGAAGCACATACTAATCCCATCTGAAGAGTATAAAATTAAAATGTATCCAATGGATTTTGAAGAATTTTTATGGGCGAGAGGCGATAATGTAACAATTATGGCCATTCGAGATGCATATGCCAAAAGAAAGCCGTTGGGAGATGCAATACATCGGAAAATAATGCAGACATTTCGTACTTATATGGTGGTTGGTGGAATGCCTCAGGCTGTACAGTCATATGTGGATGGTAAAAGCTATAGGGAAATAGACTTTATGAAACGTAATATCTTATCTCTATATGAAGAGGATTTAAAAAAATACGATGAGGATAATAGAGAAAAAGCCTCTGTTATTTTTAAAACAATACCGGAGCAATTAACAAACCATAATTCTCATTTTAAATTTTCTATGGTAGATAAGAATGCCAGATATAAGAACTATGTTGACGCGGTTAATTTTGTTGCAGAATCCATGATGGGAAATGAGTGTATTCACGTAACAATGCCGGAGATAGCTATGGAAGCTTATGCAGACCGAAGTAATTTCAAGCTTTACATGGGGGATACCGGTTTGTTAGTCACGCAGATTATGAAAAATAGTGATGAAACTGCGGAGGATATTTACAAAGCTATCATTTTTGATAAATTAGGAATTAATCAGGGGATGGTGATTGAAAATATGGTGGCACAAATGCTGAGAGCCAGAGGATATGATTTGTTTTTTCATGAATTTATTGCACAGTCTGAAGATGCCGCAAAAGAGAAGAAATATGAAATTGACTTTTTGATTGTAAAAAAGAGGAAAATATGCCCTATAGAAGTGAAATCTTCTTCCTATAAAAGTCATAAATCTTTTGATTTGTTTACAAAGAAGTATTCAATTGGGGTGGAAGATAAGTATATAATTTATACAAAAGACTTACACTTTGAAGATGGTATTTTGTATTTACCGATATATATGACTATTTGTTTGTGACAAAAAAGAGTGTAATTCCTTTCGATAACTCAATGGGAATTACACTCTTAAAATAATTATTAAGATTCCTATTCCATTATCCATGTTCGGCCGAAACATCCTCCGCCACCAACAATGGCCTTGGCTCCTCGCTATAGGCATTCCGTTTTCTTTTATATTTCAAATACTCAGCATAGCGCATAATCTCTGCCAGGTCTTTTCTTTCCAGCGAGCACAGAAGCTTTATCAAGTGTGCAAACGTAACCTTTTCAGAAATTGGTTTTGATAGAAGATCCGGCTCTAAACTCACATCCGTAAGACCGGTTAAGTAATCCAAGGATGTATGTAATTCTTCTGCCATAGCTGCGGCCTTCTCCAAAGGCGGCAGATAAATACCATTCTCATAATTGGACATACTGCCCGGAGCGATGCTTAAACTACCCGCAAACTCCTTTTGCGACAAACCCGCCTTTGCACGCAGCTTCGCAAGACGCGATGAAAATATATACCTCATAAAATTCCCCTTTTTTTATAGTGATATTAAATTAGCCGTTGCTTTGTCGTTTGGATGACAGGTGGCTTATTGTTATGGTAAAATACAGGTCTCGAATAATATTTTTCTGAATAAAATTTGTGCCAACTGCTCCGGTAAAAATCGTGCAGTAACGTCTGCGCGATTTTCGGAGCTGCTTTGGTCAAATTGCGATGAAGAAAAGATATTATTCGAACCTGTACTGCAATAAGTATAAAGATGCCACCTGTTATGAAAGAATAAAGTAACTGCTGATATTATATCAATATACATCTTACTTTGTTGACATTTTATCGTCCAAATGATAAAATTTTTATAAATATTTTAAGATGGGAGAATTGTGATGATTAATAAATTAGTTGATAAGATTACCAAAACACAGGCACCAATCGTTGTAGGCTTAGACCCAATGATGAAGTTTATTCCTGAGCATATCAAAGTAGCAGCTTTTAAGGAATATGGTGAAACGTTAGCAGGAGCCGGCGAAGCAATCTGGCAGTACAATAAGGCTATCGTAGATGCCACCTATGATTTGATTCCTGCAGTAAAGCCACAGATTGCTATGTATGAGCAGTTTGGCATCGAAGGTTTAATCGCATTCAAGAAGACCGTAGATTACTGTAAGTCTAAGGATTTGGTAATTATCGGTGACGTAAAACGTGGCGACATCGGTTCTACTTCTGAAGCATATGCGGTAGGTCATTTGGGCAAGGTTACGGTTGGAAGCAATCAGTATTATGGTTTTGACGAAGACTTTGCAACGGTAAATCCTTACCTTGGTTCTGATGGTATTAAGCCGTTTGTAAATGTTTGTAAGGAAGAAAACAAAGGTCTTTTTATTTTGGCAAAGACATCTAATCCAAGCAGCGGCGAGTTCCAGGACAGATTGGTAGACGGAAAGCCGTTGTATGAAATAGTGGCAGAGAAGATTGCTGAGTGGGGCGCTGACCATATGGGAAGCTGCGGTTATAGCTATATCGGTGCCGTAGTTGGTGCTACCTATCCGGAAATGGGTAAGGCACTTCGTAAGGTTATGCCAAAGAGTTATATTTTGGTACCTGGTTATGGTGCACAAGGTGGTAAAGGCAAGGACTTAGTACACTTCTTCAATGAAGATGGCCTTGGTGCAATTATTAACTCTTCCAGAGGTATTATTGCAGCATACCAGCAGGAAGCATATGCTAAGTTCGGTGCTGAAAACTTTGCAGAAGCATCTCGTCAGGCAGTACTGGATATGCAGGCTGACATTGCACAGGCTCTTGCTCAGAGATAATGTTTTGAGGGTTATTTTGTGAAAATAAAAATTGTAAAAAAAAGCTACGAAGAGGTACAGAAGCTTCCGAAGCCTACTCATAAGAAGCCAAGAAAACAATGGACAATTTTACGTTGGATATTAAAGCCGGTTTGCTATGTGTTGTTAAAATTAGCTGGTTTTACCGGGTACAAGAAAATGGGAATGGAAAAGCTGGGCAAGGGGGAACCCTGTCTTGTGCTAATGAACCATTCCAGCTTTATTGATTTGGAAATTGCCGCATTTTTAATGAGCGACCGGGCATATCATATTGTTGCTACATACGATGCATTTGTGGGGCTGAACTGGATTTTACCTTTGGCGGGATGTATTCCAACCAAGAAATTTATGAATGATGTGAATTTGGTACGTGATATGCGTCATACAGTGAAGGAGTTAAAGGAATCCGTAATCATGTTCCCGGAAGCGGGATATAGTTTTGACGGTACCTCAACCACGTTGCCGGAAAGTCTGGGCAAATGTCTGAAGCTTTTAAATGTACCGGTGGTGATGATTCGTACGGATGGTGCTTTTTTACGAGACCCGTTATATAATTGCCTGCAGACCCGGAAGGTGAAGGTTTCTGCAACCATGGAATACTTGCTTTCTCCGGAGGATATCAAAGCAAAATCTGTGGATGAGTTAAATGACATATTGGCAAACAGTTTTGCCTTTGATAATTTCAAAACCCAGCAGGAAAAGGGCATTTTGGTAAAAGAAAAATTCCGTGCAGATGGTTTACATAGAGTTCTTTACAAATGTCCGCATTGTCACGCAGAAGGTCAGACAGAGGGACTTGGCATTTCCCTTACCTGTCACGCCTGTGGTGCAAAGTATGAGCTTACAGAAGATGGCTTTTTGCAGTCCGTTACCGGTGAAACTTTAATAAATCATGTTCCGGACTGGTACCGGTGGGAACGGGAATGCGTGCGAAAAGAACTGGAAGAAGGAAGCTACAAGCTGGAAGTGGATGTGGATATTTGTATGCTTGTTAATACAAAGTGCTTATATAAGGTTGGAACCGGTCACTTAAGCCATACCACGGAGGGATTCCGTTTAGTAGGTTGTGATGGCCAGCTGGATTATAAACAGAGTCCGCATACATCTCATAGCTTAAATGCAGATTTTTATTGGTATGAAATCGGTGATATGATTTGTGTAGGGGATGATAAGATACAATATTATTGTTTCCCTAAGAATGCCGGAAATGTAGTTGCTAAGACTCGTCTGGCAGCAGAAGAATTGTATAAAATGCTTCGTAAAGAGCGTAAGACAAAATAAAATTAGAAAGACGTATAAATATGCAGAATTGTGGTTATTGCCAGAAAGGTGGACTGAGGGAGGAGTTATTATGAAAAGAGAAGGTTTTGGATCCAGACTTGGATTTTTGTTGGTAAGTGCCGGCTGTGCAATTGGTATCGGTAATGTCTGGAAGTTTCCATACGTTGCAGGTCAAAATGGCGGCAGCGTGTTTGTATTATTTTATCTGCTGTTTCTTTTGTGTATGGGGGTACCGGTACTTACGATGGAGCTTGCAGTAGGCCGTGCCAGCCGTAAGAGTGCTGTTTTGGGCTATAAAGCACTGGAAAAGCCGAAAAGCAAATGGCATATTCATGGTTGGTTCTGTATTTTCGGCTGCTATTTACTGATGATGTATTATACCACGGT
>JAZQUB010000030.1:0-3641 GCA_045631045.1 Lachnospiraceae bacterium | reverse complement strand
GCCACATCTGCACGTTCCACAGCAGATACGGTACGAATAATCATAAAACGCTCTAATTCTTCTTTGATCTTGTTCTTGCGGCGAAGACCTGCCGTATCAATAAATACATATTCCTTACCGTTGTAGGTAACCTCAGTATCTACCGCATCACGGGTTGTGCCTGCAATATCAGACACAATCAGTCTGTTTTCGCCTAATAATTTATTTATCAGGGAAGATTTACCTACGTTTGGCTTACCTACAATAGCAACCTTAACACGGTCATCTTCTTCCTCTTCCTCATCTGTCTCAGGAAAATAAGAAGTCACTTCATCCAGCATATCACCGATACCCATACGGTTTACGGAAGAAATCGGATGTGGGTCACCAATACCTAAATTGTAAAATTCATATACATCCGCCATCATTTTGTCAAAACTGTCTACTTTATTGACTACTAAAACAACCGGCTTATGAGAACGACGAAGCATATCAGCCACCTTAGAGTCCGCATCCACGAGCCCCTGCTTTACGTCTACCATAAACATAATAACATCTGCCGTTTCAATGGCAATTTCAGCCTGCTCTCTCATCTGAGACAAAATAATATCGCTGCTGTCCGGCTCAATACCGCCGGTATCAATCAATGTAAAATTATGATTTAACCAAGTTACATCTGCATAAATTCTATCGCGTGTAATACCCGGTGTATCCTTTACGATGGAAATATTTTCCCCTGCCAAAACATTAAACAATGTGGACTTACCTACATTTGGTCTGCCTACTACTGCAACAATCGGCTTATTTTTCTTTTTTGCCATAATTTCCTCACTTTTAATCTTCTGAAACAGCCGGTATTAACACCGCACTGTCAATTCCTAACATACTGCTTATAAGTTCATAACCATTTGATTTTACAATATCCAACGGCACTTGTAAAGAGTTTTGCACATCAGAGATGGTTAAATCATCCAGAAAAACCTCTTCACCGCTACGTAAAATATTCTCCGGTAAATATAGCATCTCACCTAAAGGCTGTTCCTTTAACTGCTTTATAATGTCCTGACCGGTAATAAGACCGGAAACCGTAATCTTCTCCCCGAAAAATTCATTGGTAATTTCATAAACATGTACTTTTAATCCTTCACAAAGAGCCATAAGCCGGTCTGCAAACTGCTTTATATACGGATATGCCAGCTTGCCGGTTGCCATGGAAATCTCACGATTCATGGTGCACGGAAGCACACCTTTTTTCTCTGCAATGGTCCGTGCATCGTCCACCTCATCTATCAGCATGCGAAGCATTCCCACACCATTTTCATACTGAATATAGCCATCGTAATTATCTGCCTCAGGAAGCTCTTTACCGGCCAAAATATACCATTCATCAGATGCATGAATAAAATGAAGTCCATATTCCGGATAGAGCTTATCCTGCCACTTATGAATCGTTTCCAAAACCTTCTCTGCGTCCTCTTTCGTAAAAGGCTCCAAAGGATACAATCCTTCCCGATACTTAGAAAGACCTACCGGCACTACAGACACACTTTCCAAATATGGCAGATACTTTGCCAAATCAGAAATACTGCGCTCCAGTTCCTCCCCATCATTTACACCTTTACACAGTACAATCTGACCATTCATCAAAATGCCGGCTTCATATAGCTTATCCACCTTTTTTAAAGCCTCTCCCGCAAAACGATTTCGAAGCATCTTGCATCGTAACTCCGGATTCGTGGTCTGGAAGGAAATATTAATCGGCGATAAATTATACCGAATTATTCTGTCAATATCATGGTCAGACATATTTGTCAGGGTAACATAATTGCCCTGCAAAAAACTAAGGCGGCTGTCATCATCTTTAAAATACAGAGTGTTTCGCATACCCTTTGGCATTTGGTCAATAAAGCAGAAAATACATTTGTTATGGCAAGAGCGATACTGGTCCATCAGTCCGTTTTCAAACTCAATTCCCAAATCCTCATCAAACTCCTTGTCTATTTCCAAAAGCCACTGCTCCCCATCCTGCTTTTCAATTAAAACCTCAATATACTCATCCTGCACTAAAAATTGATAATCAAAAATATCTTCAATATCGGTATCTGAAATCTGTAGCAACTTGTCACCAGGTTCCATTCCCAGCTCTTCTGCAATGCTTCCCGGCAACACTTTCTTTATAATATGATCCATTTTTTTCATCTTTTTCACTTTTCCTGTGTTTTTTCTTTTTATCTTACCTTAAATTCCTTGACGTGTCACTAGGAAATGTTTTAAAATATGTATGATTTTAATTTACATTTCCTATTATGGAGGGTATTATGCCAAATTTACATGAATTAGAGAACGCAATGCCTATTGCACCATTAGGAGTCATTGCATTAGAGTCTATGAAAGAAACCGGTATGAAAATCAACGACTATCTTGTTGAATTTCGTAAAAACGGTCACAACACCTTTCAAAATGATCCGGCCTTTGAAGGCTACCTGAAAGACAACTACTTAATCAACCATGCCACTCCACGTTTTGGCAGCGGTGAAGGCAAAGGACACATTATGGATAGTGTCCGCGGTAAGGACTTATATATTTTAGTAGATATATGTAATCACTCTCTTACCTACAAAATGAATGGCTATGTAAATCATATGTCTCCGGATGACCATTACCAAGACTTAAAGCGTATTATCGCTGCTTGCTCCGGTCATGCTCACCGCATCAATGTTATTATGCCATTTATGTATGAAAGCAGACAGCATCATCGTTCCGGCATTGAATCTTTAGACTGTGCTTATGCCTTAGAAGAGCTTCATGAAATGGGCGTTTCCAACATCATTACTTTTGATGCACATGACCCACGTGTTCAGAACTCTGTACCACTTTGCGGCTTTGACAACTACCAACCGTTTGCCCAGTTTATTCAGGCTTTGATTCAGGACGAAAAGGATTTGATTATTGACAAAAAACATACGCTTGTTATTTCTCCTGACGAAGGGGCTTTAGATCGTGCGATTTACTTTGCCACTGTTATGGGTGTAGATACCGGTATGTTTTATAAGCGCCGCGACTACTCTACAATCGTAAACGGCAAAAACCCGATTGTTGCACACGAATTCCTTGGAAGTGATATCCATGGAAAGGATATCATCATCATTGATGATATGATTTCTTCCGGTGAAAGTATGATTGATACCGCACGCCAGTTAAAAGGAATGGGTGCCAAACGCGTATTTATCTGCTGTACCTTTGGTCTGTTCACAAATGGTCTGGAGGTATTTGATAAGAGCTATGAAGCCGGTTACTTTGACCGCGTTATCACTACAAATCTTACTTACCTTCCGCCTGAAATCCATAACCGTAAATACTTCTCCTGTGCAGATATGAGTGAATTTACCGCAAGTGTTATTGATTTCATGAACCATGCTGTAAGTATGTCCAATGTTATTGAACCGGCTGAAAATATCCGCAAGGTTTTGGCTGAGTATAATAAACACAACGAAGACAAATAAAAACAACTGCCCTATGGTTTTACCAAAGTGAACACCATAGGGCTTTTTATATGTTACGAAAAAAAGTGTCGCTTGCGACTCTTTCGCGCCGGAGCGGAATGCGAAGCATTAATTTCAATTCCGCGGAGTGTGCCTCCTCGCGGAGCGTTTTTATTACAT
>JAZQUB010000029.1:0-51242 GCA_045631045.1 Lachnospiraceae bacterium | reverse complement strand
TCCTTTACAATTGTATACCAGCCGGGTGAAATTGTAGAAGAGATGTCTATTTCTGCTGAAAACGTAAAATCTGCAACCATTCTATTCTCTATGGTTCCGATTTTAATTGTATATCCTTTCGTACAGAAGTATTTCACAAAGGGTGTAAATATCGGTGGTGTTAAGGAATAAATCCTTACGCAATTTATTATTTTAAAAGCTGTAAAATTAATTATAAAAAGTGTTGTAAAGTGTCTATAAAGTGGAAATATGAATTTAAAACCGTATCCTCGGTTCGGTGGTAAGTCAAGTGTTTGAGGAGTTCCTTGCCACGGACTGACAAAATTACAGCTTTCTCATAGTCCACAGCTTTACAAAAACCAAATCAATGGAGGGTAAAAATGAAAAAGTTTTCAAGACTTGTTGCTTTAGCATTAGCTGGTATTATGACATTAACAGCTTGTGGTGCTGAAACTAAACCATCAAATAAGAATAATGGCGAAATTGTTGACATTACTGTTATGGTTTATGACCGTGGTCATGAATATACAGGTGGTCATTCTTTAACAAACAATAAATTTACTCAGTGGATTAACGAACAGATGGAGCCACAGGGTGTTCGTGTTACCTATGTTCCGGTTCCACGTTCCGGTGCTGACGATAAGGTTAACTTAATGTTAACAGGTGGTACAGCTCCTGACCTTATCAGAACATACGACAGACAGCGTGTTGCTACATACGCTTCTCAGGGTGGTCTTGCTGAATTATCCAGCATTGTTGATGGCTTACACCCAGACTACTTAGAAAAAGCTGAGCCATACTTAGATATGTGTAAGTTTGACGGTGGTTTATACGCTCTTCCAAACGTATACTCTTACTCTGGTAAGTCTCACGAAACATACATCCGTCAGGATTTAGTAGAAGCTCTTGGTATGAAGACTCCTACAAATAAAGAAGAGTTAATCAAGTTCTTATATGCTGTTAAAGAAAAATATCCTGACATCATCCCTTACGGTATGGGTGGTAAGACAACAGACGGTAAAGTGTTCAACTTCCTTCTTGCTTACGTAAGCCGTGCAAATGAAAGAGATAACTACATCTATGAACCTACTTTCACAATGGTATTAAAACCGGGTCACAAGGATGGTTTAAAACAGTTAAATCAGTTCGTATTAGATGGTATTATCGATCCTAACTTCGTATTAGATATCGATGATGCTAAGTATGAAGAAAACGTTGCAAATGGTAAATACGCTTTCATCTTAAATGGCTCTGATTCATGTATCTCTGATGCATACGGTACAGTTTCTGATCCTAACTACCACATGATCGAAATTGACGTTCTTAAGAACTTAGACGGCAGCTATGAAGTTCCTTCTCAGGGTGCTTTCAACTTCTATGTATACGTTCCGGCTACAGCTAAAGACAGATTAGAAGCAGTTGGTAAGTACATCGCTTTCTTATCTGACCCAGAAGTTGCTCAGGATGTAGACAGCGGTCTTGAAGGTTTAGGTTATGAAGTTGTTGATGGTAAGAAGGTAGGTTTTGACCGTGCAACCAGAATTGCAAACGGTACATCTTCTAATCCTGGTGATAACGGTTTTATGTGGGGTAACTATCCTACATCCCTTGAAACTCTGATTGCAGATTATCAGGCATCTAACCCAGAAGTTCCGGCAGATGTTGCAGCTCAGAAGAAGACAGTTCAGTACTCTAACTACTACCATTCTTCTTTAATTGGTGGTGCATTAAAATCTGACGAATACGTTCCAAACCTTCAGACAAAGATTTGTGAATTTATCTTCAAGGTTATGAGTGCTCCGGCAGGCAAGTTTGAAGAGGTTTATGCTGCAGAATATCAGATTCTCTTAGACAACCATTTACAGGATGTTTTAGATGAACGTGCTGAATGGTACGACAAAAACATTGCAAAATAACTTACGTAAAGGTGTAAATTAGCAAGCAAATAATGAAATATAAGATGGTGTTTGCTTTATAGGGCAACCGTCATAAACTGGTTACCAACTCCGGCGGCGAACTCCCGACGGGGTTGGTAATTCATTTATTAGGAAGTATTCGTTCCTAATAATTCAATCAGTCCTCGATATAGAGGAAACCCTAATAGGAGGATATTCGACTATGAGAAGAACAATTTTTTTACAGGATGAAAATGCAGTTTGGCTTAAGGGAAACCTTCATAGTCACAGCACCATGTCTGATGGTAAACTGACACCGGAAGAGATGAAAGAGGCTTACAAGCATCATGGCTATGACTTTTTGGTAATCAGTGACCATGACAGATACACAAATACAAAAAATATGACAGAAGAAGACTTTACCATGGTTCAGGGCTTTGAATTATATGGTAATGCAACAAATGACAAAGATATTCATATACACATTTTATTTGATGATAACTTTGACGAATTCGAGCATGGACAGTATATCCATCTACCGGAGAGAACCGGTGTAGCAACTAAGACGTTTTGTGAAGAAATGCGCAGTAAGGGAGCCTACATCATGTTAAATCACCCACATTGGTCAATGCTTACCAGTGCGGAAGTAGAAGTGGATAGTTTTTACCATGCTGTTGAAATTATAAATTATGAATCAGAATGGTTGGAAAACGTAGGCGATGGTACCGTTTTTTGGACAGAAATGCTCTTTAAAGGTGCAAGACTTTGGGGCGGTGGTGCAGATGACAACCACAATGGTGATCCGATAGATTCTATGTACAGCGGTTCTTTTGGAGGCTGGACAGTAGTAAAGGCAAAGGATCGTTCTGCAAATTCTATTATTGAAGCATTAAAGACCGGAAGCTTTTATACTTCCACAGGTCCTGCTATTTATGATTTTTATGTAGAAGGTGATGAGGTACATGTAGTTTGTTCACCGTGTGAGCGTATTTACATTGGCGGTCAGCACAGATGCCACCAGCGCAAGATTGGCAGACACGTTACCGAGTTTGTTACCAAATTAAAAGGAAAAGAAAAATTTGTTCGCGCAGAGGTTATGGATGCGGCAGGCAGAAGTGCTTACACTAACCCTATCTGGCTGGACTAATTATAAATTTAAAAAAGAAATACAAGGAGACTTGATATGAGCAAAGCAAATTTTAAAGCATTTGACCCGGTTCGCGTAGCAGAACTGGCAATCAACTATCTGAAAAATATGACAGATGATGCAAATGATTATTTACCATATTGGTTGGTATTACCACACAAAAAACCTGCAGAAGCAGCACACTGTAAGGTAGACGATGCAGAGTTAGTTGCATCTTGGTTTGAAGGTATGTCTTGTGCAAGAGAAATTGTTGGCACAGGAGATGGTGCAGAGCAGCAGGCAGCTTTCCGCAGACATTTAATGAAGTCCTGGGGTGAGCATGGTCTTCGTTATCATGAAAAGTATCCATGGACACACACTATGCATGCATCTTTTCATGAAATGGGCTATGTACTTTCTGCATTAAATCGCTGTTTAGTATTAGATCCTAACGATGCAGAAGCAGAAGAAAGAGCAGCAAATCTGGTAAAGGGTATGTTAGGCGTGGTAATCCAGAGAAAGACCAAAGTTTTCTGGTCCGGTGATAGTGAAGAAGCACAGAAGGTTTATGAATTCCCTAATGATATTTATTTACAGGATAAGGGATTTGATTTACAATATCATACAGGTCGTGGTGAGCAGCCAATCCGTAACGGCGTAATCCTTTATCCGTTAGTACAGAGATATGCGATTACAGGCGATGAAAATGCGCTTGACCTTGCAATTGGTTATGCAAACTTCTTACTTGGTCCATCCAGATATTTCTCCTACAACATGGAATACTATGGACATGTACACTCTGCATTATGGGTAGCAAGTGGTTTGGTAATGCTCGGTCGTGTGACAAATGACAAGTATTATGTAGAAAAAGGTAAGCAGATTTACGATTACACACGTTCTATGACATCTGATTTCGGTTGGGTTCCGGAATATGCGAAGTGGCATCCGATGAACGAAGAAAACTGCGAAACATGCTGTATTAAGGACTTAATCGAATGTACACATGAATTAATCTTAGCTGGTTATACCGAATATTGGAAGGATTTGAACTCTTTTGTACGTAACCAGTTAGTAGAAAACCAGGTTATCAGCACAGGTTACGTAGTAACAGACGATACCAAGGAGGATGATAAGGCTGCAGGTCTTACATACAAATTCTTAAACAAGAGAATGATTGGTGGTTTCTCCGGTGGTACATTACCAAACTCCATGAGTTTAACACGTTTCCGCTCCATTGCTGGCTGCTGTGCAGGTTTTGCACCAATCGGTCTTTGGAGAGCATGGACCGTATCTGTGGAAGAAACAGATACAAGAGTAACCGTAAATATTCCTTTAAATAAAGAAGTAAAGAAAGCTTATGTAAGAAGCTTCTATCCAAATGAAGGTGCTATCGAAGTAACTGCTACAGCAGATACAGAAATTGGTATCCGTTTATATGACTGGATGGGCGAAGAGGTTAAGGTTACCTTAAATGGTGAAGCAGTAGAATATGTGGTAGAAGATGGCGTTGCAGTTGTTAATGCAAAAGCAGACGATGTGGTAGTGCTTGAACATGCCATCGAAACCATTACCAAGCCGGAAATTGTTCGTGGCGAAGAATACCAGATTGTTTGGAGAGGTTGTGATGTTGTGGATATTTTACCACACGGCGACCACCAGAGACTGTACCAGAGAAATCTGGATGTACCATTTGAAGAGCCGTCACCGGAAGATGTAGTATTTACGGGTGCTGCAAACTATGGTCCAACACAGCAGAAGAGATAAGTAACTGTTCTGGCGTGCTGTTCTACACTGGTGCGAGTGACCATGCTTTCGAAGCACGCTCTCGCTCTAAGCTCGCGTAGCGGTACTAAGCTCGACTTCGGCTAGAGCCTTGTCTCGCTAAGGACCGACGCTCGCTTGAAGGCTTCTAAAGCATGGTCACTCGCACCAGTGCCAGGCAGCACGCATGGACAGTAACATAGATAAGTATATGTTGGCTCCGCTAAAATGCACATTTGTGCGGATGGCGGAGCATTTTTTGATAAAATTGCATGTATTTAGCATTCTCTGTGCAAAATGAACGATTTCTAAGAAGGCCTTTTATCCGCGGCCGGTACTTAGGCGGTGTTTACAGCGCCTTATGTACCGTTGCCAGCGGATTAGAGCGAGAGCGTGCCTTCGTGAAATCAGTTCTTTTGTACAGAGAATAATGAAGAAGTAAAAGTTTGCAAATATATATAAAGTATAACGTATTATGTGGAGGACACACGTATGATTAGAAAAATAACAAGCGACCGTCCGTTTAAGATTTTGGGTTTCACCGATACCCACATCGATGACTGGGCAGAGCGTCTGGAAGTGACGATGAAGCTGATGGTGGAAACCATTCAGGCAGAGCAGCCGGACTTAGTTGTTTTTGTGGGTGACAATGTAACAGGTGGAGACAACAGAGCCCGTGCAGACCGTTTCCAAAAGACCTTGACGGAGCTTGGTGTGCCTTGGGCACCGGTGCTTGGAAATCACGAAGGCGACAATCCAATGTCTATGCTGCGCGGTGAGATGATTGATTGCTTCCGAAAGTCTCCTTTGTGCCTGGTTCCTGAGAAAAAGGCAACTTTAGCAGATGGCACAGAGGTGTATGGCGAGACCAATTATGTGCTGGAGCTTAAAAACGAAGCAGACGAAGTGGTGCATAAATTAATTTTTATAGACTGCGGACCGGACACCAATCCGGAAGAACTTTTAAAGTATGGGATTGTGACGGAAAAAAAGAATCCGGACGGATTTTTAAAAGAAAGCCAGATTACATGGTATCGCGAACAGGTAAAGAATGGTATTTGCGAATCTACTGTATTTTGCCATATCCCGCTTATGGAGTTCCGTGAGGCTTTCGAGAAGGGTGAAATCGCAGCAGGTGTCAATTATGAAGGTGTTGCTACATCCCCTTACAACAGTGGTATGTTTGATGTGCTATTAGAGGAAGGAAAGACTAAGACCTTTGTAGTAGGTCATGATCATATTAATTGTGCAAGGGTATTATACAAGGGTATGATGCTGATGTATAATCGAATGAGCGGTATGTCTTCTTACAACACCATCAGCAAGAAGGTGGATACGAAGCTGATGCAGGGTGCAACCATTTATTATATTGATGCAGATGGCAAGATTTCCTTTGATGACGTAATTTACGAAGACCGTTATCCACAGTATCGCGACGAGATTTATAGTGTTATTAGAAAAGAATAAAGGAAGCAAATTATATGATCAGAAAGATTACAAAGGACCGACCTTTGAAAATATTAAGTTTTACCGATATGCATCTGGACCGAGACGAGGGACAGCGTATCGCAACTTTGAAAGCATTTCGTGAAACCATAGAAACAGAAAAGCCGGATTTGGTTACGATGATAGGCGATAATGTGGTGGGTCATGACGGAGAAGAGCGTACCAGAGCACTTGCAGCCCTTATGACAGAACTTAAGATGCCATGGGCGCCGGTATTGGGTAACCATGAAGGGGACATGGAAGGCAGAGTACCGAGAAAAGACGGCATCGATATGTTTAAGGAGTCTCCGTATTGTTTGATTCCAGAAAAAGAGCCTGTGTTGCAGGACGGAACCCCGGTTTGGGGCAATGCTAATTATTCTGTGCCTCTTTATAATGATAAGGGAGAATTGTGCTTCCGTCTTATTATGATGGACGGCGGAAGTCATGCAACGGATGAGGACTTGGCAGAAGTGGGTCTTACCAGAGCGCATAATAATGAATATGAGTGGTTAAAGGAAAGTCAGATTGCATGGTATAAAGAAACGATAAAAAACGATACCTGCCCATCTATGATTTTTTGTCATATTCCGCTTCCGGAATATAACGACGCTTTTGAAAAGGGCGAGGTGTTATGTGGCATTAAAGGCGAGCGAGTAAGTTGTGCAAGTTATAACAGCGGTATGTTTGATGCAATGGTGGAGTCCGGAAAGACCATTGGCTATGTAACCGGTCATGACCATGTAAATGACTATCATGCTCTTTATAAAGGAATTCGACTTATTTATAATCGTGCCAGCGGATATTCTTCTTACAATGCTCTTACCAAAAAGGCGTCTGATAAGCTGATGCAGGGCTGCAGCATTTATTACATTGACTATGAAGGTAATATAAGCTTTGATGAAGTTGTTTATGAAGACCGTTATCCTCAGTATCGTGACGAAGTATACAGTGTAATACGAAAGGAATAAAAATATGAAGATAGTTACATTTAATATTAGATTTAATAATCCTAACGATGGTGAATTTTCTTTTGAACATCGTAAAGAAGAAATTATCCGTCGCATTCAGGCTGAACAGCCGGATGTGATTGGATTTCAGGAAATAAGAGACGAGGTGCAGGCTTGGATGGAAGAGCAACTTCCGGAATATGCATGGGTAGGTCATGGACGCACCGCTCAGTTAGACGGCGAGCACTGTCCGGTTGTTTATCGCAAGGACAAGTTTAAATTAAGAAACTTCCAGTGTTTCTGGTTGTCTGACACACCAAACGTTCCGGGCAGCAAATTTGAAGATCAGGGTTATCACCCAAGAATTTGCAATATGTTACTTTTATATAGCATGGAGGATAACAAGACAATCGGTGTATTTAACACACATTTGTGTAATAGAAGTGCGGATGCGCGCAAAAAATCCATGGAACTTATGCTTGCAAAGGGTGATGAATTCCTTGCAGGAGAAAAGATGCCTATTTTTATTATGGGTGACTTTAACGCAGAGCCGGGCTGGCCGGAACTTGCAGCAATGGACGATAGAGCAGATTACAAAGACGTTACCAATCATTTCACTGTGACCTACCATGGTTTTTTCAAGGAACCAACCGAGAAAATTGATTACATTTATGTAAACGATATGGTAAAGGTAATAAGCTGCGATACGTGGGAATCTGAAGAAGGACGCATTTGCCTGTCCGACCATTATCCAATTGCGTTGCTCTGTGAGATTTAGTTAAAATATTATCATTGACAAAGTGATGATGATTTGCGAAAATAATGAGTTGGAAGAATAGAAAATAAAGTCCATTATAAGTGATAAAGAGAGGTTTTTTTATGAGAGTAGGCGTGGATATCGGTGGTATGTCTATTAAGATTGGCTTGGTGGATGATAGTAAGAAAATTGTAGCCAAAAAAGTAATTCCTACCCAGTCAGATGTATTACCTGCAGAGGGTGTTGTAGCAAATATTGCAGAAGCAATCATAACATTATTGGAAGAAAATAATTTGGCTGTGGAGCAGTGCGAAAGTATTGGTGTTGCTTGCCCGGGTACTGTAGATGGACGAACCGGCGTGGTTTTATATTCCAACAACATTAGATGGGAGAACGTTCCTATGTTGGACATCCTCCGAGAAAAATTGCCTGTTCCGATGTTTTTGGCAAATGATGCCGATGCAGCAGCATTAGCTGAGGTAATTGCCGGTGCAGCAAAGGACAAGGAAAATGCTGTACTTCTGACACTGGGCACCGGTGTAGGCGGTGGCGTAATCATTAACGGCAAGATTTTTACAGGTCCTCTTCGTGGTGGTTGTGAGCTGGGGCATGTGGTGATCAAACATGGAGGTAAACCTTGTACCTGCGGTAGAAGAGGGTGCTTTGAGGTTTATGCATCTGCAACTGCTTTGATGGAGCTGGCAAGAGAAACGGCAGCAGCAAATCCGGAATCTTTAATGAATACCATGGCAGACGGCGATGCATCTAAGATTGACGGACGTATTGTTTTCGATGCAGAAAAGGCCGGCGATAAGGCAGCGAAGTTGGTAGTAGAGCAGTATGAAGAAGATTTAAGTGTTGGTATTGCCAATGTCATTAATATGTTCCGTCCGGAAGTGATTATTTTGGGCGGCGGTGTATCTGCACAGGAAAAGTACCTTACTGACGCATTGCAGGAAAAAGTTAACGGCATGTGCTATGGCGGTACTATTTGTGAAGTAGCCCCAATTGTAACAAGTGAATTAAAGAATGATGCAGGTATTATTGGTGCTGCATATTTAAGCTAGGAGTTATTATGGCGTTATTAAAATTAAAACCAAGTTTTAAAGACTATTTATGGGGTGGACATCGCTTGGTCGATGACTACCAAAAAGAGTATGAAGGAGAGATTCTGGCAGAAAGCTGGGAGTTATCCTGTCACCCGGATGGACCTTCTTTCATTACCAACGGGGAGCATGCCGGCAAAACCTTGAGAGAATTTATTGAATCAGAAGGTAAGGAAGCATTAGGCGCAAATTGTGAGCGTTTTGAGGACTTCCCGATTCTTGCCAAGTTTATTGACGCAAGAGACAGCCTTTCCATTCAGGTGCATCCGGATGATGCGTACGCACTGAAGAATGAAGGTCAGTATGGTAAGACGGAAATGTGGTATGTGATGGACTGTGAGCCGGGAGCATATTTGTATTATGGTTTTAACCGTGAAGTATCTGCGGAAGAATTTGCAGAGCGTATCGAAAATGAAACGTTGGAAGAGGTACTGAATAAGGTAGAAGTACATAAAGGCGATGTGTTGTTTATTGAAGCACGCACCTTACATGCTATTTGCAAAGGAATTTTAATTGCAGAGATTCAGCAGAATTCCAATCTTACCTATCGCATTTATGACTACGGACGCGTGGGAGCAGACGGCAAAAAGCGTGAGCTCCATGTAGAAAAGGCACTGAAAGTAACAGACCGCTTCCCAGTTGCAAAAAATACAGAGGCATATCCTCATGTGGCGGACTGCGAATATTTTACCGTAGATAAATTATATTTAGACGGTACTCTTATGGGCAGTGTAAAAGGTACTGTTGATAAATCCTCTTTTGTAAGTATACTGTTTATGGAAGGGGAAGGACAGATATCCTGTGGTGGAGAAGTGCTTCCTTACAGAAAAGGTGACAGTTTCTTCCTTACAGCCGAAAGTGGTGTCTATGAAGTATGCGGGAGCTGTGAAGCACTTGTAACAACTATTAGGAGTTAAGAATAGCATGAATAATTATAAAGAGCAGTATAATTTTTGGACTACGGATGCTTATTTTGATGCATCGATCAAGGCAGAGTTAGAAGCAATCCGTGGGGACGAGAAGGAAATCGAGGACCGCTTTTATCGTGATTTAGAGTTTGGAACAGGAGGACTTCGAGGTGTAATCGGTGCGGGAACGAACCGTATGAACATTTATACTGTTCGCAAGGCATCTCAGGGCCTTGCTAATTACATTTTAAAGAATGGCGGCGCAGACAAAGGCGTTGCCATTGCTTTTGATTCCAGACGCTATTCACCGGGGTTTGCGGAGGAAACCGCACTTTGTATGGCAGCCAATGGCATTCATGCATACATATTTGACAGTCTTCGTCCTACACCGGAGCTTAGTTTTGCACTTCGTAAGCTTGGCTGTATTTCCGGCGTAGTCATTACAGCTTCTCACAATCCGCCGGAGTACAATGGATATAAGGTATATTGGGAGGATGGTGCCCAGATTACAGCACCAAAGGACAAGGAAATTATTGCAGAGGTAAATGCCATTACCGATTATTATACCGTAAAGACCATGGAGAAAGAGGCGGCGATTGCCGCAGGCTTATATCATAGCATTGGCACAGAAATGGATGATGCTTATATGGAAGAGTTGAAGAAGCAAATCATTCACGCTGAGGTGATTAAAGAGGCTTGCAAGGATTTAAAGATTGTGTACTCTCCTTTTAATGGTACCGGAAACGTACCGGTTTGCCGTGTGTTGAAGGAATTGGGCTTTGAGCAGGTGTATGTGGTACCGGAGCAGCAGATGCCGGATCCAAACTTTACTACACTGGAATACCCAAATCCGGAAGACCCAAAAGCGTTTACACTGGCACTTGAATTAGCAAAGAAAGTGGATGCGGACGTAGTACTGGCAACAGACCCGGATGCAGACAGACTGGGTATTTATGCAAAGGATATTAGAACCGGTGAATATATTGCGTTTACAGGTAATATGTCCGGTATGTTGATTTGTGAGTATATTTTACGGGAAAGAACCAGGACAGAGACTATGCCGGAACATCCGGCTGTGGTATCCACCATTGTTACTACCGATATGGCAAAGGTAATTGCCAAGGCATATGATATACGTTTTGTGGAGGTATTGACCGGTTTTAAATTTATTGGTGAACAGATTAAGTTTTTTGAGCAGACAGGCTCTAACAACTACGTATTTGGTCTGGAAGAATCCTACGGATGTCTGGCCGGTACCCATGCAAGAGACAAGGATGCTATTGTGGCAGTTATGTGTTTGTGCGAAGTGGCTGCATGGTGTAAGGTACAAGGTATTTCCCTTTGGGATATGATGCTTGAGATGTATGAGCAGTATGGCTATTTCAAAGAAACCCAGTATACCATTACCTTAAAGGGTATCGAAGGAAGCAAGCAGATTGTGGCCATTATGGACAAGCTTCGTAATAATCCTCCAAAGGCTTTTGGGGACAAGTTGGTACTTGCGGTGCGTGACTACAAGACCGGTAAAGTGGTCGATATGTCGACCGGAACAGAGTCCGAAACCGGACTTCCTGCATCCAATGTATTGTATTTTGAACTGACAGACGGTGCATGGTGCTGTGCAAGACCGTCCGGTACAGAACCGAAAATCAAGTTTTACATGGGCGTTAAAGGAAGCTCCTTGGCAGATGCCAAGGTACAATTGGAAGCACTTACGGAAGCTGTAAAGGCATTGGTGTAGACAATGAAGAAGATTAATAGTATTAAAAAGGTTACAGATAATTGCTTTTTAAATTTATATCATATGGATGTAAATGATACAAAGGGTAAGCAGTTTAATTATTATTTTGTATCCAGAAATGATATGGAGAATCTGAAAATCAAAACGCGCAAGCTGGACCCGGAAGGTATTGTGATATATGCAGTAACCAGAGAGGAAAAGTCGAGGCTGGTATTGATTAAGGAATATCGTTATCCTTTGGACGATTATATCTATGCGCTTCCGGCAGGATTGGTGGATGCCGGAGAGACACCGGGAGAAGCGGCTGCAAGGGAGATGTTAGAAGAGACCGGCTATGCTTTTATAGAGTATACCGGTGGCGAGGCGTGTTTCCGCAGACCGTTTTTAATGGGACCGGGCTTTACCGACGAAGCCAGCAGTGCCGTGTTTGGCTATGTGGATTTAGAGGACTGCTGCCCGGAGCGAGAAAGCAGCGAAGATATTGAAGTACTCCTGGCAGATAAGGAAATGGTTCGCCACATCTTGGAAAAGGAAAAGGTCTCCTTACGAGGCGCGTACCTGATGATGCAGTATTTACAGATGAAGGAAGATGCATTTGGGTTTTTGGAGATTAGATAAAAAATAGCCACTTGGATGCAGGTGATTCAAGTGGCTATTTCTATGCATATGAGATTGAAGATGAGACGCCGTATCGAGTTTGGAATTCGGTACAGGCGCGTCTTTTTATACGTATTATTCAAATTCTTTTGTGGAAAATACGATATCCAGCATTTCTCTCGGAGTAACAATAAAGGTTTCAACCGGAAAATGTTTTAGGTTTCCGGTGACCAGATAAGCATCCTCGGTTTTGCGTTTTTCGAAAACCACTTCGTAAAATACCCGATCTTTGGGATCAGGAAGTATGGTGTCAAGTTCTTTCGACTCAACGGGAATGCCCTTGCTTTCTTGTCTCTGAGATTTCAGCATTAATCTCATCCAGTGTCATATCAGAAATACCATGTTCTTCGGCAATTCTGCTGGCAGCTTTCATAGCCCTGATTGCTCGGTTTTCAGATAGGTCATTCAGATTCATGCTGAAGGGTATGCCGTTTTCTTGTATAAGTCTTGCAATGCACATTCTCATATAAGTCTGCAGGTCAATCCCCAGTTTTTCGCAGATATTGATTGCTTTGATTCTTGAAGCTTCTTCTGTACGGAATTGGATTAATGAATTAGCCATGATAACATCCTCCCTTCTTTCTAACATTATTATATTCAAAATTGCAAACATATGCAAGCATATGATGACAAATAGTTAAAAAGTAAAGAGTATCCCTTTCTTGTAATATGTTTTTTTGAAAAATTCATTGCATTTTCGCTGTAATTAGCATATACTATGCTTAAATAGGAAACTATCTTCGGGAGAGTCCCTGCCAGACAGTGGGAGATTTTAAATTCTAAGGGAGCTGAAAAGCTCCCTTGTTTTTTCTTTAAAAGTGCGAAAGAAAGGGAATTATGGAAGATTTTAAGATATACAGCGTTTCAGATAGGTACATATCGTATTTACGGGAGAAGTTTCCTAATGTATACTCCATGCCACATGGGAGAGTCTTTTTTTATAAAAAGACGATATAATGTCCGAATGTAACTTAAAAATTTTGTATAATTTTCTCATAATATATTTAAATGGCTTGAAAAGCCCTATTAAATGGGGTATAATAAGCCGGAGAGGAGAAAAATGTACAGAACTTTTATTCAAACTAATCAATTTGTAAAGGATTGGGAAAGAATGAATCTTACAGATGATGATTTGAGGCGCTTGGAATTGATGATTTTAAGAGAGCCCAAGGTTGGGAAGGTAATTCGGGGAACCGGAAGGCTTAGAAAAATACGCTTTGCTTTCGAAGGTGAAGGAAAAAGTGGTAGTGTCAGGGTATGCTATGTTGATTTTGAGAAAAACAATATAGTTTATCTAATAACCGCATATCCTAAAAGCGAGAAGGATACGTTAAGCAAAGAAGAGTGCAATAATATACGAAGGTATATTGATGTTTTAGAAAAGAATTTGTAATTTTGGAGGTAATAATATGTCAAACATATATGAAAATATTTTGTCCGGTTTACAAGAAGCTATTGATGACAGTGTGGCAGAAAAGAAAACATTAAAAAGACGTATGGTAGCAATTGTACCTGTCAAAGAGTATAGTTCCCAAGAAGTAAAAAAAATTAGGAATAATACAGGACTGTCACAAAAATTATTTGCAAGTTATATGGGGGTTTCTGTTAAGACTGTGGAAGCGTGGGAAGCAGGTATTAATCGACCAAATGGAACAGCAAGTCGTATTTTGAATATGATGGAATTGGACAATAATCTAACAAAAAGATTTCCCTTTGTGCAGGTAGAACAGGCGTAAGGCTTCTGTTTTACACATGCAACTGTCAGTTGCTAATGTTCCAAGGCGACTTGGTGGACTTTTTGGGGCTTACAAGGTATACTTAAAGCAAGAAAAGACATCGAGGAGGACTACATGTGAATCTGGGAGAGAAAATTTATAAACTAAGAACGGAGCGTAATTTGTCACAGGGGGACTTGGCAGAAATGCTGGAGGTATCCAGGCAGTCCATCTCTAAATGGGAGACCAATGGTTCTGTGCCGGATTTAGATAAGATTATAAAACTCAGCAGTATTTTCAATGTGACGTTAGATGAGCTGGTGCTGGGGAAGGACGACGATAAAACGTCCATACCATCGGATAATGTTAAAACACCTGCAATATCTCATGGCGAGCAGAGTCCCAATATGCCACCACGCAAAATAGCCGGTACCATTTTATTCTGTATGGCATTTTTAGTGGTACTGGTATGCAGCGTAATAGGTGGATTCTTGGAAGGGCTTATTATTTCATTACCGTTCCTGGCATGTGGTATTGTATGTTTTATATGTAAGAAAAATGTAGGTCTTTGGTGCGGATGGATGGTTTTTGCTATTGGGGATGTGGCAAGCCGTTATATGACCGGTTATCCATGGAGCGTGGCTTGGAGAACTATCTATCGTTTTTTTAGATATGGCTCTGAAATAAAGTTGAATTTGACTATAATATTAATGGTATCCTTATTGGCTTTCTTAGCACTTCTTGCGCTAATTGCTGTTACGGTTTTAAGATTTTCACGGAAGCCTGGCTCTACATCGAAGAGAAACCTATATGGCATTTTGGCAAGCTGGGTCGTATTTATTGTATTAAATATCCCAATGCCGTGGCTATTGCAGTGGACGATAGAACGGAAGATGTTTGGAGTGTATTACATATGTGCTATTGTTTGTCAGTGGGTACGGGTTGTATTATTTACAGTTCTGGCTACAAAAAGTGTACAGTATATACGTGGCGTAAGGTGTAGCAAATAAAAGAAGAGAAAATTAGGGAACTTTTTAGTGAGATAGTGTCATGAAAAAGTTCCCTAAAATTTTTGTGCTTATATTGTATTACATTTTCCCTTCCTTGCGAAGCTTTGTGTACTCATCCAGAGCCTTGACTGCCTTGCCGCCCATTGGGAGGATTACAATGATATTAAATACGGTCATAAGACCAACGCCGATGTCGCCTAAGTCCCATACGAAGGTGTAGGTTGCAAGACCGCCGATAAATAACATTGCCAAAGCAAGAATTTTGTATGCAGTCTGAGAGGTCCAGTTGTCGCCAAATAAATATGCTACGTTTGGACGTGCGTAGTATAAACATCCGATAAAGGTAGAGAAGCAGAAGAGCCACAGGGTAACAGCAATGAAAATGACACCTATGTCACCAAAGTGATAACCCATAGCAGCCTGTAACAGTGCCATGCCTTCCAAACCGGCTAAAGTCTCTGCAGGTGCTAAAAGCATGATAAATGCAGTACAGCTGCAAAGGATAATGGTATCAATAAATACGCCGAATGCCTGGAATAAACCGGACTTGGCAGGGTGGCTTACGTCAGCCGCTGCTGCAGCACATGGAGCAGAACCGCTTCCGGCTTCGTTGGAGAAAAGACCACGCTTTACACCGTTCATAAGTGCAGCACCGAAGCCGCCGGCAACCATTTGACGAAGACCAAAGGCTTCTTCAAAAATTCTGGTAAACACTGCAGGCAGGGCACCTAAGTTTGTGAATATAACCCAAAGAGCAATCACAAAGTAGAAAGCTGCCATAATCGGAACCATGATATCCAATACCTTAACGGTAGTATTTTTACGTAAAACAATAATGGCTGCCAGTGCAACTAAAACAACTGTAGAAACAATTGGCGGAATATGAAATGCATTATAAAATGCGTCAGATACGGAATTACTGATTACCTGGCTGACACCGCACCAGCAGAGTAAACCGGACAAAGCAAAAAGCACTGCAATGATGCTGTAACGTTTGGTTTTGCCCTTGGCAAAAAAATCGTGAATATAGTAGGCAGGACCACCGCGGTAGCCTCCGTACAGAGGGTCTTCCTGTTTATGTAATTGGGCAAGTGTAGCCTCAATGTATGCGGTGGAAGAACCAATCAAAGCAGTTACCCACATCCAGAATACTGCGCCTGCACCACCGGCAGAAATGGCAGCCACAACACCCACCATGTTGCCCATACCAACACGGGTAGCAGTAGCAACAATTAATGCCTGTAAGCCGGAAATAGCACCTTTTTTCTCGCCGGTTTTCTTTTCCACAGAAATACGAAGCATTTCCGGAAAACAACGAATCGGAAGAAATTTGGTACGAACTGTAAAATAAATACCGGAAGGAATCAGTAACAGCACTAAAAGTGAAATACCGATAGAAGAACCGCCCGGTAACGGAAGTGTGAATAAGTCTCCCCAAAGGAAGTTGTAAATCGCATAAATAACTTTCATTTGTATATACCTCTTGCAATAATATACCAATACTATATAATATAAATAAGCATTTGTAAAATAGATAGTTCTTATAAATAGCATTGGAAAGTTTAATGGTGGATGTTATGGATTTACGAAGTTTACAGACCTTTATTCAAGTGGCAGAATTGAATAGTTTTACTCGTGCAGGGGAAAAGCTGGGCTATTCCCAGCCTACAGTTTCTCTCCAGATAAAACAGTTGGAAAGTGGATTGGGAGTGCAGTTATTTGACCGCATCGGACACACGGTAAGTCTGACAGATGGTGGCAGAGAGGCGCTTGTCTACGCACAGCGGATATGTCATTTGTCCGAGGAAATGGTACAGGGAGCGGCAAAGCAGTATGAACCAAGTGGGATTATTCGCCTTGCCATGGCGGATTCCTTGTGTACGCCTTTGATTATCAAGGAGTTTGCAGCATTTCGAGAATTATATCCGAAGGTTTCCCTTCATGTAACGACAGCGGGTACCGATGAGATGTTTCGTCTTTTAGACCATAATGAAGTGGATATTGTATGTACACTGGACAGTCACATTTATAATACTACATATATTATTTTTAATGAGGAAAAAATCGGTGTGCATTTTATATGCTCTGCAGAAAATCCATTGGTTGGAAAGCCTGGGCTTACTATTGGAGATTTAATGGAGTATCCTTTTTTTCTCACGGAGAAGGGGATGAGCTATCGCAGGCTTTTGGATGAAAATTTGGCTCGTGATAACAGGGAACTTCAGCCGGTACTGGAAATCGGAAGTGCAGATTTGATTTGCAAACTGGTTTCTGAAAATATGGCGCTGTCTTTTTTGCCGGACTATGTGACGGAAGCAGCAGTAAAAGAAGGGAAAATCGTACGACTTGAAGTAAAGGATTGTAAGGTCGAGGTGTGGAAGCAGGTGCTGCACCACCGGGATAAATGGGTATCTGCGCAGATGCAGGCACTCTTAAATCACTTGTCGCAAATAATTTTGGGTGGCAGAGGTTAAATTCTGCCACCCATTTTAACTATGTATATTAATTCTTTTCTCTTAAAACATCTGCGTAGAATGCATCCATATCTTCCTTAGTTGGGAAGGTTGCAACGTACATCTGGTTGCCCATTGCTCCGGAAAGTACGTCCGGAATACGTTCTACCATCTTCATCTGGCTTCCGTATTTCCACATAATGTCGTCATGGCTCATGGCAAAGTTCTTGCCGTCACGAAGACCTGCAAATGCACAGTAAGCATGCTCGCCGACCGGCATAGTAGATTTGTCAAAAGCAATCATATCAGCCCAGATTTTGTATACGTCTGTGCTGTGGGCAAAATTAATCATGTCAGGAGTAAAGCCACCGCAAGGACGCATATTTACTTCCAGTGCCATTACATCGCCTTTTTTGCCAAGACCTTCGTGGTCTTCTAACAGACGGAAAAATTCAAAGTGAACAAAGCGGCTCTTTACACCGAAGCTCTTTACGGTAGCACGGCCGGCAGCACGTGTGTCTTCCGGAAGGTCTTTTACTATGTAGTAAATGGAGTTATCCATGTTGTTTACAACGTCCATGATAGAGTTTGGTGTAACGTTACCGGTCTCAAAAATCGGCTCGCCATTGGAGTCAATAATAGCATCGTAGGAGTTTACTTCTGCGTTAATAAATTCTTCCATGATGTAAGGAACGCCATCCCATTTCTGGTCAAAAAATGCTGCCATTTCCTCGTCACTGGAAATTTTGAAGGTATGGGAAGCACCAACTCCATTGTCCGGCTTAGCTACTATCGGATAGCCTACTTCTTTGATAAATTCCAAAGCTGCTTCTAAGGTATCAGCAAGGTGGTAACGAGCAACCGGGATACCTGCCTTGATATAATTGGTCTTCATTTTGGACTTGTACTTAATATAAGGAATGTCTGCAGTCTGGAAACCGGAAGTGATGTTAAAGTCTGTACGAAGCTTTGCATCACGCTCTAACCAGTATTCGTTGTTGGATTCCAGCCAGTCAATGCGACCGTATTTAAAAATAAAGAAAGCAATGGCACGGTAAACTTCTTCGCTGTTTTCCAGATCGCTTACCTTGTAATATTCATTTAAGCTATCCTTTAAGTTTGGATTTAAATCATCATATGGCTGGTCGCCAATACCAAGCACGTTCAGACCGTTATTTTTTAATTCACGGCAGAACATCCAGTAATTGGTAGGAAAATTTGGGGAAATAAAAACAAAATTCTTCATATAAAACCTCCGATTAATCTAAAAGATGTGGCAGGTAATAAACTACCTGCTTGTACCACCAATCCCAGTCGTGCTTGCAGTCGTGCCCCCAGAAGTCAACCCATACGTTAATGCCCTTAGAGTCAAAAATCTCTTTCAGACGATGGGTAGTTTCCGGAATCTCCCATGCACCCTGCCCTACACAGATAACTGCCTTTTTGGAATTATAAAGCAGTACATATGGGTGGTCAGTCGGCATATTGGCAAGATAGTGAACCGGTGAATTATTGTAAACGCGTTCGTCCATATATCCATCAAAACCGTAGTCAGCAGTATAGATACCGCTTAATGCCAAAAGTCGGTCAAATAAGTCGGGTCTTCTAAAGTACAGATTGGCTGCATGGGTAGCGCCAAGGCTGCATCCAAAAACCATAACGCCCGGATAACCGGACCAGCCGTTTCTGTCATTGGCTATGCCGCGGATAAAAGGAACTACTTCATCGGTAATGTATTGAATCCATTGCTCGTGGCGGTAACTTCTCCATCCCGGATCGCCCTGCTTATTAGACCAAGTTTCCAGGTCAATGGTGTCGATGGCAATTACCATAACCTGACCGGATTCAATCCAGGGACCCCATACATCGGTCATTTTGTAATTTTCAAAGTCGTAGAATCGTCCGTCCTGACATGGAATAAAAAGAACCGGACGACCTGCGTGTCCATATATTTTGCACTCCATATCGCGGCCCAAGGCAGGGCTGTAGTGCTTAAAATATTGTGTCTCCATTGGTATTCTCCTCATAAAAGTATAATGTTTTCTTAAGCTCTCGGAACCTGATACGTATAAAGCAAGGTGTTTAAGAAATATGGTATTTGCCGTTCCCAGCTTGCTTCGGAGTGGGTACCGCCCGGCACAATGCGGCAGGTCAGTGCCACCTGCTTCCACATCATAAGGCTTGCAAAATCTCCGAAAATAGAAAGAAATTCGTTGTGATTGCCCATTTCCTCAGTACCATAATCCATGTAAAGGATGGTATCCGGGTCTAACTTGGCCTGACTAATAAGTGCATGAAGCTGTTCCGGGTCCGTCCACAAGGAAGGGGACAGGGCGGCAGCCCGGGAAAAGACAGAATTATATGCGATAAGTGCATAAATGCTCATAAGTCCTCCCATGGAACTTCCGGCAATAAAGGTATGCTCGCGGTCAGGGATGGTCCGGTATGCCCGGTCTATCATAGGCTTAAATTCGTATACAAACCAGTCCATAGTATCTTGACCCAATCCTTCAATAATACCAACATCCTCGGCCTCGAAGGTAAAAGGAGAATACTCCTTCAAACGACCATGCTCCGGACTGTGATTACATTCCACAGCGGCTACAATGAGCTGCGTTTTATTTCTCTTAAGGTAGTCCCCTAAGCCCCAGCTTTTGCCGTAGGTGGCGTCGGAATCAAAAAATACATTGTGACCATCAAACATATATAAAACCGGATAACGCTTCCTTCGGTTACGGAAGTAGGAATCCGGAAGATAAACATAAGCAGTACGTTCCTCGGCTCCGTCCGGAAGCGGGTACATAACTTTAAAACGACGTATCATAAAAACTCCATAATTCGTAATAGTCATTCAAATGAATGAGTAGTTATTCATTTACTATATCATAGTGAAGGGTAAATATCAAAAGGTTTTTCACAAATTTATCACAAATAAAACACAATTTTACCAATATTTAAACACAAATTCCTTTTAATATGGTATTTAAGAAACTTTCTGGAATTTACAAGAAAAATAGCAGAGGAGATTGATATGAAGCGTGGAAAAGCGGTAATTATCTGCCTGTTGGTTATGGCGATTGCGGCACTTGGCATGATAATTTATAAGATGAAATTTTCGAATAACAGCATGGCAAATTCCTATCCGGATGCGAATGGAATGAATTTTGATGGTATGGCAACCACGGAGTTTGTTTCTGTATATGGAGTTACCAACATCGGGACAGAGACAGAGGCCTTTCCGATAGAGGAACTGACCGTGGGACTTAAAGTAGAGCAGGTGCTGATTACATCCGGTGCAACCGTAAATACAGAAACCGCAGTTTTAAAATTTACGGAAGCTTCTGTAACGGAGGTGCGAGAAGAACTGCAAAACACACTGCGCGCAGCAGATTTGGCATATCGTGCCGGAAAAATTGAATATGAGCAGGCAAAAATTAATGCAGCATATAAGTATGAGTCAACGGTATTAGCAGGAAAGCAGGCTGAAGCAGTTTACAACGAAACTATCTCCGGTATTGAAACCAATGTGGAGCGTGCCCGTGAAGAGTATGAGGATACAAAAGCAGAAATTGCAGAGTATGAAGAAGCGTTAGCAAATGGTACATATAAGGCAAAACTGGATGCTGCTCAAGCTGAGTATGATGAAAATTATGAACTGCTTGTAAACTACATGGAAGAGTGGGGCATTGCATGGGAAGAAGTAACCGGAAGAGGCGGTGTACAGGGAGATGCAACCAGGTCCCAGTATGTAAATGTATTGAGAGATTTGTATAGCGTGCTGGAATCCAATGCAAAGGATTTGGAAGCGGCTGAAAAAGAATATGACGAAAAGGTAACGAATGTAAGCTTTAGTCTTCAGACGCTACAGTTATCCCTTCCGGCACTTAGTGAGTCTTATGCAAATGCACAGGCAAGCTATGAAAGCAGTCTGATTCAGGCAAAGCTAACCAAGGAAACTACATTGACCGAGGCGGAGCTTGCAGAGAAAAATTACGAAACCAATTTAGAAAAAGCAGAGTCCGATTATGAAGCATTAAAGGATGCAAAGGAAACTGCAGAAGAAAACTTGGAAATATTTGAAAACCAAATGGGCAGTGGATATTATTATCCGACAGAAGTGGGAACGGTGTTACGAGTTTCTGCAAGAGAAGGCAGGGAAATTACTTCCGGCAGCACCATTTTCACCATTAGAAATTCAGAGAAAATGACAGTAACCGTATCCGTGGACCAGGCGGATATCGCAAAATTAAAGGTAGGGGATAGTGCAATTGTGATGTCAGAGGAGGCCGGAACATTCCAGGGAACTATCACAAGCATGAATCCGGTATCACAGTCTAATTCCAGAAGCAGCGTTACCTATAGCGTAACTGTAACCATGACCGGCAACACCGGACAGCTTTCTTCAAACGAAACGGTTTCTGTTTATTTTATGGTAGGAGGCAGCAATGACTAAGAAACATAAAAAAATTCTCATAGGTATTGTTTTTCTTTTTATTTTAATAATTGCTGCCTGCTATACCGTTTTTATACAGCCTTTTCTTGAAAGAGAAGAAATTGTATATGAAGAGGCAGAGGTATTTCAAGGAGCTTTTACGGTAAAGGTTGTAGAAAGTGGTTCCTTAGAGTACACCATTCATAATATCAGTTATGATATTGACGTGAATGTTGCGGACGAGGATGATGACGAGGATGAAGAAGAGGACGAGGAGCTTACGCAGAAGTATTTGGAAATAGAAGAGGTTTATGTGGCAGCCGGTTCTCCGGTCAAGGGCGGTGAGGCTTTGCTCAAATTCTCGGATTCCAGTGTGGAAAGCGTTCGAAAGCTTCTACAGAGTGCTTTAATTAATGCAGAGGCAGATTATAATGAAGCAGAAAGTGAATATAAGCTGGCTGTTTTGGAAGCTGAGTCTACTTATGAATTGCAGAAGATAAGCGGAAAATATGCCGGTACTATTTATATTGCGGGTGGCAGCCAGGTTTCCGGTGATATTACCTCTATGGAGATGGAAATTATCGAACGTACCAATAATATCAGTTCTTTGGAAGAGGCAGTAGATGATGCTCAGGAAAATTATAATAAAGTAAAACAGGAATATGATGAAATTTATTATTCTTACATGAACCATTACACCAGTACAGAAAATGGCCCAAGTTTTATGATTGCACAAAATAACTATGTAAACGCAAAAAACTCTTTTGAACGTGCAGAGAGCTCCTTGAAGCAGGCAAAGGAAAATTTGGAAAAGAATGCAGAGCAAATTACAAAGCTGCAGCAGGATGTAGCTCTGGCTAAGGCAAAAAGTGTAATCGAAAGGCTGGCAGTAGAACAAACCTATTCTGAAAGCAAAATGAGTGCCGAAAATGCTCAGTTTACCCTGGATATGACGCTGGAAAGTCTGCTGGAGGATTTGGATGAGGCAGAAGAAGAAAAGGAAATATTGGAAGAAAAACTGGTGGCCTTTGAAACACTGGTTGGAACAGATGGTATTGTGTATGCCACAGAAGATGGTTTGATTACGGCGGTATCTTATGGCGCAGGTGATACATTGGAACGAGTGGGTAATCTATTTTCTTATGCTACGGAAGATACCATGAGTATTACCGTGGACGTGACTCAGGAGGATATTGTTACCTTACAGGTAGGTGATGAAGTAAGCATTGCTTTCAGTGCCTACGAAGAGCCTTATGCAGGTTATATTGAATCTATTAATACAACTGCAACCTCTGCAGAAACACCGACCGTAAGTTATCAGGTGGTGATTCACGTAGTAGGCAGTCTGGACACATTATTTGATGGTATGACAGCCAATGTATCTTTTGTGACGCAGGAGAAAGAAGCTGCTATTTATGTATCACGTAAAGCACTTGTAGAACAAAATGGTAAGATTTATGTATATGTAAAAAGCGGATTGGCAGGCAGAACGCTTACGGAAGTAGAGACCGGTCTGCGTAATGAGAACTATGTAGAAATTATTTCCGGTATTACAGCGGAAGACACTGTTTATATACCGGTGCAGAAGTAAGGTCAGTGAAAGGGAGTTGTATGAAGAAATTTTTAGCTATTTCAAAAAAATATAAATTGCTTGCGCTGGGTCTTGTTTGTGTGGTTGCTTTGATTGCGGTATGCAGTGTGACCTTTGAAAAGAAGGACGATGTGACGTATCGTGAGACTACAGTAGCGTATGGAAGTCTTGTAGTTGGTATTGAAGAAAGCGGCGCTGTGGACATTGGTACCGTAGAGCAGACCTTTGAATTGGATATGAGTGCTTTGCAGAGAGTGGGCACCAGCAATTCTTCCGGAGGCGGAATATCCGGCGGCTTTGGAGGCGCTCCGGGAGGTATGTCAGGTGGTGTCGGAGGCGGCGCATCAGGCGGAATGTCCGGTGGAGGCAGTGCCGGCGGCGGTATGGATATGTTCAGTCAGATGTTTAACATGTCCGGCAGCAGTGCTACGACTACTTCCGGCAGCAGCACCTCTTTGTTGGAAATTGCAGAGGTATGTGTTTCTGTAGGTCAGCAGGTAGAAGAGGGGGATGTACTATATCGATTGGAAAGCAGCGGTGTGGAGGAACTGGCTTCTGATTTGGAAGGTAATGTTACAAAAGCGGCAGCAGATTTAAATGCACTGATTGCAGACCAGGAGCTTTCTAAGGTGACAGCAGAAAATACCTATCAGACCAGTATTGCCTATGGAAGTTATGCTGCAACGGAAAAAAACAGTACCATTTCCAGCTTGCAGCAGACCGTTACCGAAAAAGAAAAGGCTCTGGCAACAGCACAGGAAAGCGTAAACACCTTTAAGGCACAGTTGGAACAGGCACAGTATGATTATAATCTGGCAGATGAAAATCTGAGAAATTGTACCTGGAGTCTGGAGCATGTAGATAAAGAAGATGTATTTTCATTTACTTATTATTTTGGCTTAGTAGAAGAGGCAACGGCATTGGCAGATTCTGTGGAGCAGAGCCTGGAAAAAATAGAGAGCAATTTGGAACAGGCTGAGAAGAACGTGGAAACTTGTAAGAATGATCTTGCAAAAGCACAGAGAAATCTGGCAAATGGCAAGTTGACGGCACAGGAAACCTATGAGTTAAGAATGCTTGCCTATAACAATGCACAGGAAACCTATGATATTACTCTTGCATATCTGGAAGATGATTTGGCTGAACAGGAAGAAATTTATGTCCAGGCACAAGAAAAGTGGAATGAGTTTTCTTCTCATATAGACGGTACAGAGGTTCGTGCAAAATATAAAGGTGTGATTACAAGCGTGGACCTGGCAGTAGGAGACAGCCTGACTACCGGAGCAACCATTGTAACCTTGTATGACATTAGTGAAGTTTCCATGACGGTAACTTTGGATGAGGATGACATGGATGATATTGCAGAAGGCGGTCTTGCAAACATTTCCTTTACGGCATATCCGGATGAAATTTATAAGGCAGTTGTTTCTGAAATTTCTGACGCATCCAGTGATTCTAACGGTAATACTACTTATGATGTAACCGTTACCCTTCAGGGCGATGTATCCGGTTTGTTCCAGGGCATGACAGGAAATATTACCTTTATTACAAAGGAGATGGAAGAAGTAATGTATGTTTCTAACCGTGCTATAACAAGAAGCGGTACCAAATCTTATGTAAAAGTAAAAGATGCCAAAGGAAATGTAAAAACACAGGAAGTAGTAACCGGCTTCTCTGATGGTGTAAATGTAGAAATTGTGGAAGGGCTTGGAGTTGGCGATGTGGTGCTGATTGAAAGTAAGGTGACTGGAGAATGAGAATATCAGAAATTTTTCGACTTGTCTGGCTGAATCTTTCCCAGAACAAATTTAAAGTAATTTTGACCAGTATTGGTATTGTGGTTGGTTCGGCAACGATTATGATGGTTATTGCCATTGGAACCGGTGGTAAGGAAGAGGTTGCTGAGCAGTTTAAAAATTTAAATGCAGGTGCCATAGACATAAGTTATGAAGGCGGTGCCATGGCCGGCTTTACCATGGGTGGCGGCGGAAGTAACCGTGGCGGTTCCGGTTCTATGCCGAATATGGGAGCAATGCCGGATATGGGTTCCGTGGGAAATGCGATGCCTAACATGGGCGGCGGTAATCGTGGTGGCGGTGGAAGTATGCCGTCATTTGGAGGTGGTGAAATGCCATCTTTTGGCGGCGGGGATTTTAGCAGTATGTTTGGAGGCGGAATGCCGGGCGGCTTCGGCAGTATGTTTGGCGGTGGAATGTTTGGTGACGGCGGAGATAACCGTATGAATCAAGAAGCAGTAACACTTACCCAAAATGATATGGAAGATCTGGAAGTATTTGTTCCGGGAATATCAAACAGCACCATTTCCTACTCTACTACCACATCCGTAGAAGGCGGTGACTTGGACAGTGCTTCCTATTATACCATAGCAGGTGTACTGGATAATTATGCTACGCTTAGTAATCTGACCATTTCTACAGGCGAATTTTTAAGTGCACAGAATGATGAGAGCAAGGAAAAAGTCTGTGTACTGGGTTATTCTACTGCAAATGAAATTTTCGGCAGTGCGTATGAAGCCTATGATCAGGAAGTATATATTGACGGACGACCTTACAAGGTTGTAGGTGTATTAGAAGAAATGGGTACGGTTGCATCCGGTATCAGCCCGGACAAGGCAATTTTTATTCCGTACTCCACAGGTATTAAATATGTTACCGGGGAGAATATAAGTCCAACGGTAACAGTAATTGCAGAAGATGTAAATCATATCGAGGCAGTTATTACCAATATAGAAACTGTTTTGGCAGATAGTTATCCAAATACCCAATTTACGATTTCCGACGCCGGAAGTAAGATGGATGCTGCAAATGCATCTAATGAAACCTTGCAGGTATTACTGATATCCATGGCAATTATCGTATTTATCGTAGGTGGTATCGGTATTATGAACGTATTGTTTGTATCCGTAAAAGAGCGTACAAACGAAATCGGTATTTTGAAGGCGTTAGGATGCTCCAGACGTGACATCTTGCTGGAGTTTTTATTAGAAGCTGCATGTATGAGTCTGGTAGGCGCGGTGATTGGTGTATTGCTTTCTTTAGGTATTACACCGATTGTAGAGCTTTTAAGTGTGCGTGTAGAACTCTCTGTGGGCGGCGCGTTGCTATCTTTGGTCTTTGGTGTAGTGACCGGAAGTATTTTCGGATTTTATCCGGCATATAAAGCATCCAGACTGGTGCCGGTAGTGGCATTGAATGCAGAATAGGGGGCAGCAACATGGATGAAAGAACCATGATTCGCGAACAAGAGCGTTTGGCGAAGGAAGCAAAGAAAAAAAAGACAAAAAAATATAAAATAATTATCAGCGTAGTGCTTGTAGTGGCACTGGTTAGTACCGTGTGGTATGTAGGCTGGGGCAAGAACATGCTTGCACAGACTGCTGCAAACACTACCGTGGAAATAAAAAAATCTGCAGGGCAGGAAGTGGTGCTTGCACAGATTACCTCCATCAAAGGCAACGAAATTACCTATGCAGTTGCTGAGGAAGTAATTACGGAAGAGGGCCAGAGCAGTGAAGATACTAAGATAGAATCGAAAGAAGAGTCTGCTCAGAGCCGAAGACCACAGAGCCAAGGAGCACAGGGCGAGAGACCGAGCCGAGGAGAAGGTGAAAGACCTTCTTTTGATGGCGGTGGAATGCCAAGCTGGGGAGGCCAAGGCGGCGAAGGAATGCCGAGCTTTGACGGAAGCGGTATGCCAAGTCGTGGGCAGCAGGGCAACAGCTCCGCATCAAGCAGAAGCGAGACAAATCAATTTACGTATGATAACAAAACCTATCGTATTGGCAGTGAGAGCATTACCACGTATATTCCGGTAGGAACAGACGTAACAACTAAGCTAGGTACAGTTACTACATTTTCCAGACTGGCGGCGGATGACTATGTAGCGCTGGTAATTGAAAAAGACGGTGATGAGGACGTCATTACCGCAGTGTATATTATTGGTTAGGAGCAGGGCTATGATAAAAATGACAAATATCAATAAGGGCTACATGCTGGGCGAAGAAAAGCTTCCTATTTTGAAAGATATTAATTTTTCTGTAAAGAAGGGAGAGTATGTAGCGATTCTCGGACCATCCGGTTCCGGTAAAACAACGTTAATGAATATTATCGGCTGTATGGACGTGATGGACAGTGGGGAATATTATCTGGACGGTATGGCAATTCATGCAACCGAAGAAGATGCCTTGACGGATGTACGCAATAATAGCATTGGGTTTATTTTTCAAAATTATCAATTGATTCCTACATATAATATTATGCAAAATATCGTAATGCCACTTCTGATGCGAGGAAAGACTTACAAAGAAGCAGAAGCAGAGTGTATGGATATTGTGAGGCTTTTAGGACTGGAAAATCGACTGAACCACAGACCGAGCGAATTGTCCGGTGGACAAAAACAGCGTGTTTCCATTGCAAGAGCATTGGTTGGTAAACCGGCAATTCTGTTGGCAGACGAACCAACCGGTGCCTTAGACCAAAGCAGTGGTAGAGATGTACTGAAGTTATTCCAGGAGTTGAATGAGATGGGAAATACCATTGTAATGATTACCCATGATTTGAATGTAGCACAATCTGCAAAGCGAATTGTACGAATTGTAGATGGACAATTATATGAAGAATAGGCGTTTGTAAGTTTTTTTCTGTGCTATAAAAGAAAAATATTGATTTCTTGAAAGCATTTTATTATAATTATTTTGTATTTTAAATTAGATTAGGTAATAATTAATTTTCATAAGATGACTCAGGAGGATGGAATCATGGATTCAAACAAAAGACCGGATACAATGGAACGTATCACAACCCCTGAACTTGCACAAAAGTTTATTGAAGAACAAGTAGCAGCAGTTCGTGCACAGGTTGGTGACAAAAAAGTGTTACTGGCATTGTCTGGTGGTGTTGACAGCTCTGTTGTAGCAGCACTTCTTATTAAGGCAATTGGCAAGCAGTTAGTGTGTGTACATGTAAATCATGGATTAATGCGTAAAAACGAATCTGAGAGTGTTATTAAAATGTTTAAGGAGGGTCTGGATGCCAACCTGATTTATGTTGATGCAACTGACCATTTCTTGAATCTGCTTGCAGGAGTATCAGATCCGGAACGTAAGCGTAAAATTATCGGTGCAGAATTTATCACCGTTTTTGCTGATGAAGCAAGAAAACTTGAGGATATTACATTCTTGGCTCAGGGAACTATTTATCCTGATATTTTGGAATCTATTAAGGCTGCAGAAGGCAAGAAGGCAGTGAAGTCTCACCACAACGTAGGCGGCTTGCCGGAAGATCTGCAGTTTGAACTGGTAGAACCAATCAAACTTTTATTTAAGGACGAAGTTCGTGTAGTAGGTGAAGCACTTGGCTTACCTCATTCTATGGTATATCGTCAGCCATTCCCGGGTCCTGGCCTTGGCGTTCGTTGCTTAGGTGCTATTACCCGTGATCGTCTGGAAGCTCTCCGTGAAGCAGATGCTATCTTACGTGAAGAGTTCGACAAGAACGGCCTTAGCGAAAAGGTATGGCAGTATTTCATTGCTGTACCGGATATCAAGAGTGTTGGTGTTAAGGCCGAAAGCCGTTACGAAGGCTGGCCGGCAATCATTCGTGCTATTAATACGAAAGATGCGATGTCTGCTACGATTGAAGAGATTCCTTATCCAATCTTGCACCACATTACCTACCGTATTACCCATGAAGTTCCGGGTATCAACCGTGTTCTGCTGGATTTGACGCCGAAGCCGATTGGCACTATTGAGTGGGAGTAATAGAAAATATTTGGGAAGCCTTAGAGTAGGGCTTCCCTTTTCTGTATTTGAAAAATTCTTATGAAAAAGGTAATAGTATATGAATTTGAATTTTGATAGTGATATAGCTGAGCGTTATCATTCGGGAGCACAAATAGCAAGAGTTTTAACCGAAAATTGGGTGTGTCAAAATATGTATTGTCCACGATGTGGGAATTCACATATTGAGCATTTTCAAAATAATCGTCCTGTGGCTGATTTTTTCTGCCCTTCGTGCAATAATGAATATGAATTAAAGAGTAAGAATGGCAATTTGGGTCATAAAATAAATGATGGTGCCTACAGTACAATGATAGAAAGAATAACGTGCAATGATAACCCGGATTTTTTCTTTATGTGTTATTCAAAGACAGAATGGAAAGTAAAAGATTTTATATTAATTCCTAAACACTTTTTTGTGCCAGATATTATTGAAAAACGTAAGCCATTGGCACTAAATGCCCGGCGTGCAGGATGGACTGGGTGTAACATTTTAATCGAGAAAATACCTGAACAAGGAAGAATATCGATTATAACTAATGGTGAATTGGTTGACTTTAGTATAGTAGTTGACAAGGTTAATAAAAGTAACCAACTTGAAACAAAAGATATAAATAGCCGTAGTTGGTTAATGGATGTTTTGAATGGCGTTAATAAAATCTCAAGACCAGTATTTACTTTAGAGGAAATGTATGAATATGAGAATGAGTTACATATTAGACATCCGCAAAATAATAACATAAAGCCTAAAATAAGGCAGCAATTACAATTTTTAAGAGATAAAGGTTTCATAGAATTTCTGGGCAATGGAAAGTATCGAAAAAGGATATGAGGTATTATGAAGAAAAAATATACTATTGTAATAGAGGAAACTATAGTAAAAGAGTTTGAAGTTATTGCAAATGATGATGAAGAAGCATTAAAAATAGCAGTAGACAAATATAAGTCGGGGATTTTTACTTTAGAGCCAGGAGAAATACAGTATAAACAAATGGCTATTGTACAACCGCAAGAGTCAGTAACTGGATGGCATGAATTTTAATACCAAGTCACATGATTAAATGCACTTCCGGCAATGCTAATATTGCATAATCTTTACCACTGTGTTATACTAAAGTACAACATACAATTCTGGTGTAAAGGAGAATATCTATGGACGAAAAATTAATAGACCTTCGCTCAGCGAAAAACCCAAAAGCACGTATTAAAATTATGAAAGGTCATTTTGCTACCAGTCACTTTCATATCAACAACTACATCGATATATCAACCATTAAGGTTAGGCATATGAACTGCAGAGAAGCGGCAAGAGTTTTAACGGATGAATTTGCACATATGCTGGCTGTAGATACGATTGTGTGTTTGGAAGAAACCGATACCATTGGTACTTTTATGGCAGAGCAATTAGCGGACAACAGCAGACATTCTTTGAGTAATGGCAACAACATCTCTATTGTAACCCCTGAATATCACCAGAGCGGACAGATTTTATTCCGTGACAATGTACAGCGCATGATTGAAAATAAACAGGTTTTGATTCTTGCGCCATCCATTACAACGGGTAAATCCGTGAAGCGTGCGTGTGAAGCAGTTTTATATTACGGTGGTAAAGTTTGCGGAATTTGTGCTGTTTTCAGTTCCGTAAATAAAATTAACGGTTTGGAAGTAAAGTCTATTTTCACAACCAAAGACATTCCGGATTATCGTGCTTATGCTCCAAATGAATGTCCGATGTGTAAGGCAGGAGAGAAAATTGAGGCAATCGTAAATAGCTACGGTTATTCAAAATTATAAATAAAGATATAAGGCGTATCTCTGATTTTAATACGGAGCTGCGCCTTTACATATTTATTCTTTTATTTTCTCTTCCTGCTTTAGTATATCATATCGAATCATACCGATAATTACGGAACCAAGGTTACATGCGTCACTGATTACGCCTGCGATAGAACCAACGTAGAAGTTGTAGCAAATCCAGCAAATACAGGTGACGGAAATCATTCTGCGCATTTTCTTCATGTTTGTGGTGCCATAAGCAAAGGTGGAAAGCACCTTGGCAAATATAATAAGGATACTTATGTAGCCCTCCCAGGAAAGAAATCCCAATACCGCAAAGAGTACGCCTAAACCAATTCTGGCATATTTCAATTCTTTCTGCATATCTCTTTTTCCAAGATAAGTAAAAATTAGATTTCTAAAAATTCCTACTAAATTTAAAACCGCACCGGTATAACCGCCTAAAAGGAAGTACTGAAGACCAAAGGCACCTTCCTCTGTCATTTTGAGCGCTAAAGCGTGGCTGTGCTTATTACATTGAAAAGCAGAAAGACCTGCGATAATACCAATAATACCGATACACTGAATAAAAACTTCATACCAATTGATTTCCATTTGACCTCACCTCATATGTTGTGTTTTGTTGACATAAATCTTTCTAAAGTATAAAATAAAAACAAAACAAACACAATAATTGTTCGATATGTTTACAAACGAACATTTTTCCAAACAAGAGGAGAAGCATATGGGTATAAAGGAAAGACAGCAGGATATTTTAGAAATTCTTCGTGAACGGGGAAAAATCAGCGTTACATCTTTAGCACAAAAACTGAATTATAGCGAAATGACGATTAGACGAGACCTTACCAAGATGGAGAAAGCCGGGCTTTTAAAAAGAAGCCACGGAATGGCACTTGAAAATGATATTAACAGCCAGCCCATTACCACAAGAAGCTTCGCACAAGACAGTGAGAAGCGAAAGCTTTGCAAGGAAGCTTCCCAGTATCTTACGGACAAGATGATGGTGTACTTGGATAGTTCGTCTACCTGTATGTACCTCGTTCCGTATATTGCGGAGCACAAAGAGATGACGATTTTCACCAACTCTGTACAGGTACTGTTATCTGCTGCGAATTTTCATATTCCATGCTATCTGACTGGCGGTAAATACTTCGAAAGAGATATGTGTCTTTTGGGAGCCCAGGCAGAAAAATATGCGGAAAATATAAATGTAGACATTGCATTTTTTTCCTGCGCGGGTTACACGGAGGACGGAAGAATAACCGACGACAGCGAGGAACAGACTGCGGTACGTCTGGCTGTGATGAAACATGCAGGAAAAAATATCATGCTTTTTGACAGCACCAAGAAAAATGTCACATATGCGTTTACGGTGTGCCGTGAAGAGGAACTCTTTAGAATGATAACATCTAATAATTGTTAAAAGAAAGACAAAATATTTGAATGGCTTGAAATTGAGCACATTTAATAGTATAATCTTACCATAAGTATTTTGACGAAAGAACAGAAACAAATTTAGGAGGTCATACATAATATGATTAATTGGAATAATTTGGACACCACTACTGCATATCAGGAGCTGTTCGATGTGGCACCTGTAAATCTTGCAGAGGTAATGAGCGGTGAGAACGGTGCAGACCGTGTTAAAAAGTACAGCATTCCTATGGCGGCAGGAATGTCATTTAATTATGCTGCAAAGCAGGTGGATGAGGATGTACTTGCAGCGCTTGCAAAGTTGGCAGAGGAGATGCAGCTTGCAGAGAAGTTTGAAGCTCTTTACAATGGTGCAGTGATTAATACAGGTGAAAAGCGTATGGTGCTCCATCATATGACTCGCGGACAGTTAGGTCAGGCAGTTGTTGCGGATGGCGTGGATAAGCGCAGCTTCTATGTAGAGCAGCAGCAGAAAATTGCAGAGCTTGCAAATAAGGTACATAATGGTGAAATTACAAATGCAGCAGGTGAAAAGTTTACTACCGTGGTACAGATTGGTATCGGCGGCAGTGACCTTGGTCCTCGTGCGATGTACTTGGCTTTAGAAAACTGGGCTAAGGTAAATGACACATTCAAGATGGAAGCAAAGTTCATCAGTAACGTAGACCCGGATGATGCAGCAGGAGTATTAGCTACGATTGATGTAGAGCATTCTATTTTCGTATTAGTATCCAAATCGGGTACTACTTTAGAGACGTTGACAAACGAATCTTTTGTGAAGGAGGCATTAAAGAATGCAGGTTTGGATCCATCCAAGCATATGATTGCAGTTACCAGTGAGACTTCTCCTTTAGCAAAGAGTGATGATTATCTTGCAGCATTCTTTATGGATGACTATATCGGCGGTCGTTATTCCTCTACCTCCGGCGTAGGCGGTGCTGTATTATCTCTTGCATTTGGTCCGGAAGTGTTTGCACAGTTCCTTGACGGCGCAGCGGCAGAAGATAAGCTTGCACAGAGCAAAGACATTCTTGCAAATCCGGCTATGTTGGATGCATTGATTGGTGTGTACGAACGTAATGTTTTGGGTTACCAAACAACAGCAGTATTGCCATATTCTCAGGCACTCAGCCGTTTCCCTGCACACTTACAGCAGGCAGATATGGAATCCAATGGTAAGTCTGTAAACCGTTTTGGTGAGCCTGTAAATTATGTAACAGGTCCTGTTATTTTCGGTGAACCGGGTACAAACGGACAGCATTCCTTCTATCAGTTATTACATCAGGGTACAGATATTATTCCGCTTCAGTTTATCGGCTTTAAGAATAGCCAGATGGGCAGAGACGTTGTAATTCAGGACAGCACAAGCCAGCAGAAGCTTTCTGCAAACGTAGTAGCACAGATTGTAGCATTTGCATGTGGTAAAGAGGATGCAGACCGCAACAAATACTTTGCAGGCGGACGTCCATCCAGCATTATCGTTGGTGAGCAGTTGACTCCTGCAGCGCTTGGTGCACTCCTTTCTCACTTTGAAAATAAAATCATGTATCAGGGCTTTGTATGGAATCTCAACAGCTTTGACCAGGAAGGTGTACAGCTTGGTAAAGTTTTGGCAAAGAAGGTTCTCGCACACGACACAGACGGTGCATTAAAGGCATATAGTGATTTATTAAATATCTAATAATGCAGATGGACTCCCGGACAGATATTCTGTTCGGGAGATAATTTGATTCATATACAAAGGAGAAGATAACTTATGGCAATTACAATGATTTTATCCCTGCTCAGCGGTGTGGCACTTTTCTTGTTCGGTATGTCTCTTATGGGAGATGGCCTGAAAAAGGTGGCCGGAAATAAATTGGAGTTGATTTTATATAAACTTACCAGTACCCCTATTAAGGGTGTTTTGCTTGGTACGGCTGTGACAGCCATTATTCAGTCCTCTTCTGCGACCACAGTAATGGTAGTGGGCTTTGTAAATTCCGGTATGATGAAGGTAGCACAGTCTATCGGTATCATTATGGGAGCCAATATCGGTACAAGTATTACGGGATGGATTTTGTGTTTGTCATACATTGATGGGTCAAGTGGTATTGCCCAGCTTTTGTCTACTGCTACGATTTCAGCGGTGGTTGCCATTGTGGGTATAATCTTTAAGATGTTTATGAAAAAAGACGTATTCCACAATGTGGGTGATATTTTACTGGGCTTTTCTATTTTGATGGTAGGAATGCAGACTATGAGCGGTGCGGTAGCTCCATTAAAGCAAAATGAGGCGTTTACCAATATGTTTACCATGTTTTCCAATCCGATTATGGGTATTTTAATTGGTATCTTATTTACTGCTGTGCTGCAAAGTGCTTCTGCTGCAGTAGGTATTTTGCAGGCGCTTTCCGTAACAGGAGGTATTACCTTTGCATCTGCACTGCCAATTGTAATGGGTATTGGAGTCGGTGCGGCTTGTCCGGTATTATTGTCTGCAATTGGTACCAATAAGAATGGTAAAAGAACCGCATTGATTTATCTTCTAAACGACCTGTTTGGTATGATTATTTGGTCAATCGTATTTTACGCTGTAAATGCCTTTGTTCATTTTGATTTCCTGGATTGTATTATGAATCCGGTAAGCATCGCACTTATGAATACGGTGTTCCGTACGGCAACCATTGTTGTACTGATACCTTTTATTAAATATATTGAAAAATTAGTATTTTATCTGGTTAAAGATACTGCTGATGATGAAGCAGATGACAAGGACTTTGATTTGCTGGAAGAGCGTTTTCTTGTATATCCGGATATTGCAATCAGTCAGAGCAATACAGCTATGCTTGGCATGGTCAAAAAAGTACACAAAAACATTATGTGTTCTTTGAATCTTTTAGAAGCGTTTTCATGGACGGATTATAATAAAATTCAGGAACGGGAAAATGTGGTTGACAAATATGAGGACAAGCTGGGGCTTTATTTGATGCAGTTGACAAGCAAAGCACTGAGCACTGCGCAGACCAATGAGGTGTCTAAATTACTGCATACTATCAGTGATTTTGAACGACTTGGTGACCATGCGGTAAATGTTGCGGAAGTTGCAAATGAGCTGAATGAAAAGAAAAGCATGTTTTCAAAAGAAGCGCAGTACGAAATTTCTGTATTAAAGGATGCAATAAAGGAAGTTATCGAAATAACCACAACTTCTTTTGAAAATAATGATTCACAGAAGGCAGCAAGGGTTGAGCCGCTTAGAGAATTAATCGGTATTCTTTGCGACGAAATGAAAATGCGTCATATTGATAGATTGCAGGGTGGTAAATGTGAGTTAAAAATGGGTTTTGCATTTAATGATTTGCTGAATAACCTGGAGCGTATTGCAGACCATTGTTCTAACGTTGCGATAGCGTTAATCGAGATGGAGTTGAAGCTTTATGACCCACATGAGTATTTGAAAAAATTACGTGAATCAAAGGATGATACATACAAGCATTATTTTGAGGAGTACGAAGCAAAGTATGATATTAATAAGTATCAGCTTAGCGAGTAGAAGACATATATATAAGGAAAACGATGAAAGAAAATAAGAATAAAGGTCTCAACATTAGCGTAAAATCCTTTGTTACAGCAATTATGATTTTATTTGTGTTGATGGTGTTGACCTATGGATTAACATGTTTGATTCCGGGTGGGGAGCTGCCACTCTGGAAATGGGCCATGTCCCCTATATTGGTGTTGGGGGCAGAAGGAAGTGGTTCCTTAATTGCGATTATTGCTTTTTTACTCATACTGGGTGGAGTATTTAATGGTCTGGACCGATGCGGATTGATGAAGTATATGTTAGACAAGATTACTGCCCGCTTCGGTAAAAGTAAATATCAGTTGTTGGCGGTGGTAACCCTGTTTTTTATGGCCATGGGTTCTTTTATAGGGTCTTTTGAAGAATGTGTGCCGTTGGTGCCGATTGTGGTGGCGTTGGCAATAAAGCTCGGGTGGGATGCATTGGTTGGTATTGGCATGAGCTTGCTGGCAGCGGGATGTGGTTTTGCGGCCGGTATTTGCAACCCGTTTACCATAGGCGTGGCACAGCAGTTGGCCGGACTTCCCATGTTTTCCGGTATGTGGTTTCGTATCATTGGTTTTGGATTGATTTATGCACTGTTAGTAACCTTTTTATGTGGATATGCACGCAGAATCGAGAAGCAGCCTGTGGATAAAACAGATGACAAGCAGTTTATAGCAGATAAGCGAATGGATAAGGCTTTGATTTGCTTTGTGTTTATTGTAGGAATTGGTATTGCGCTGATACTGAGTAGTGTGTTTGTGACGGTATTACAAGATTATACCATTATTATTGCGGCATTGATGTTTCTGGTGGCAGGAGTATCTGCGACACTTTTGGCAGGAACCGGTATAAAAGTGCTTGTCACAGACTTTTGGAATGGCTTGATAAGTGTGCTTCCTGCAGTGCTTATGATTTTGATGGCCAATGCCATTAAATACACGATAACGGAGGGCGGTCTTTTAGATGTGATTTTAAATGCGGCGGTGGATGTTGCGGCTACGTTGCCGAAATGGGCAGTCGTTTTATTTATATATATGATTACCCTTGGAATGAACTTTTTTATTCCGTCCGGTTCTGCCAAGGCATTTTTGATGATGCCGTTAATTGTGCCTGTGGCACAGGTGTTTGGGATTTCTGCACAGTTGTGCGTACTGGCTTATGCATTTGGAGATGGTTTTTCCAATGCCTTTTATCCAACCAATCCGGTGCTTTTAATCAGTCTGGGACTTGCAGATGTGAACTATGGCACCTGGGCAAAGTGGAGCGGAAAGTTCCAGCTAATGAATCTGGCTTTAACCTGTGGACTGCTTTTAGTGGGGCTGGTAATCGGTTATTGCTAGTTGCGAGGAGGATACGATAATGATAAAAGTGAAGGAATACAGAGGTCACATTCGTAACTGGAAGGCTCTTTGCAGGGAGTTGGGCATTGATGAAGGACTTTCCCGTGAGGCACGCGAAGAGGCTATTTTGATAAAAGCATACGAAACTTGGGGACAGGACATGGCAATGCATATGCATGGTATGTTTGCCTTTGCATTGTGGGATGAAGAAGAAGAGAAGCTGTTTTGCTTAAGAGACCCATTTGGAACAAAGCCTTTTTATTATTACCAGACGTCGGAAGGCGAACTTTTATATGGGACCATGATTCGTCCGATTCTGGAGCAGCCGGGTTTTAGAAAAGAGTTAAACGAAGAAATGCTTCAGCTATATCTGAGCCTTACCTATGTGGCCGGGGAAGATACGTTCTTTAAGGGGTTAAAAAAGCTTTTGCCGGGGCGCTTTTTGGTATGGCAGGGTGGAAAAATGGAAATTACCCGTTATTTCAGACCGGAGTTTTACCCGGATGACAGCAAGTCTTTACAGGAGTGGGCAGATGAAATTCATACGACGATTCAGGAAATTATGCCGGAGGTCAAGGAGGAAAATGAGTACGCAGAATCTTTCTTATCCGGAGGTGTGGATTCTTCCTATGTACTGGCGATGTCGAATGTACAGATGACAGACTCCTGTGGATATGAAGAAGAGCGTTTTGACGAGTCCGGGCTTGCTGCGCAGACAGCAGAAATTTTGGGACGAGGAAACCATCGCTGCCTGATTACACCGGAAGAATATTTTGCAATTGTTCCTTGGGTGATGGAGCATATGGAGCAGCCGTTGGGCGATGCATCGTCCATTGCCTTTGCACTGGGCTGTAAGGCAACTGCCCAAAATACCAAGCTTTGCTACTCCGGGGAAGGCGCAGACGAATTTTTCGGCGGCTATAATATGTATCGTAATGCAGAGCGTTATGGTGACAATTTAAAGACCTTCTATGTAGGCAATACTAATATTATGAAGGAAGACGAAAAGAAAAAACTTCTGAAACATTACTACGAAGAGGTTCTTCCGATTTGTCTGGTAAAAGAAATTTACAAAGAAAACGAAGGCCTGGACCCGCTGAGCAAAATGAGTGACGTGGATATTCAGATTTGGCTGGAAGGCGATATTTATTTAAATGTGGATAAGATGAGCGAGGCGGCCGGTTTGGAAATTCGTATGCCGTTAACGGACCGTCGTATTTTTGACATTGCTTCCCGTATGCCTTCCAAATATAAAGTCAACGAAGAGCAGAACAAAGTCGCCCTTCGTACGGCTGCTACAAAGGTGCTGCCGGAAGAAATTGCCTTCCGCAAAAAGTTGGGCTTTATCGTGCCAATCCGTATTTGGATGGCAGATGAGCGTTACAACCGGCACGTACAAATGACACTTCGCGGCAAGGCTTGTGAGAAATTCTTCCATGTGGACGAGGTGCAGGCAATTTGGAATGATTACGTTGGCGGCAATTCCGATAACTGGAGAAAGATTTGGACGATTTATACGTTTTTGGTTTGGTATGAAATATATTTTGGGGCGGAATAATCCGCCCCTTTTTTGCGCACCCTACTTATATATTTTAAAAGTAAGGAGCAAATCATGGCAGAGAGCAAAGAGAGGGCCAAAGCTAAGGGTAGCGCATACAGTCGTTGGCTGAACACCATAGAAAAAATAGGAAACAAGCTGCCGCATCCAATTGCATTATTTGCGTTGTTTGCAGGTGCGGTAATAGTGCTTTCGGCAGTTTTATCTGCCATGGGGGTGTCTGCCACAGGTGAGCTGGTGTCCGGCGGGGAGTTAAAGGAAACTACGGTATCTGTAGTGAGTCTGCTTACAAAGGAGGGCATTACGTATATGTTGACGCATGCTGTAAGCAATTTTACCAATTATGCTCCGCTGGGAATGACTCTGGTAGCCATGCTTGGGGTAGGTGTGGCAGAGCGGTCAGGGTTAATTAATGCACTTTTAAAAAGTGTAGTAAAAATTACACCCGCCAGATTTATTACACCAATGGTGGTATTTCTCGGTGTAATGTCTAATGTGGCAAGTGATGCGGGGTATGTTATTTTGATTCCTTTGGGGGCTATGGTTTTTCGGGCTTACGGTCGACATCCTATGGCAGGCTTGGCTGCGGCTTTTTCCGGAGTGTCCGGTGGGTTTTCTGCTAATTTGCTGGTAGGAGCTTTGGATGCACTTTTGGCAGGGATTTCGCAGACAGCAGTGACGATTATTGACCCAAACTATCAAGTGGCGGTCATGGGAAATTATTTTTTTCTGGCGGTATCCACTTTTTTGGTAACAATCCTGGGTGCATGGGTGACAGACAAAATTGTAGAACCAAGACTTGCTGCATTTAGTGGAAACGTGGTTGGAGATGAGGATGTATCGTTGACCACGATTACACCGGAGGAAAAGCGTGGAATGAAAAGAGCAGGGTTAGTAGCTTTTTTGTACGTGGCAATTATTGTACTGGCATGTCTTCCGCAAAATTCCTTGTTTCGTAATGAAAATGGTGGATTGTTGGGCAGACCTACATCACCTCTTGTTGACAGTGCTGTCATATTAATAACATTTTTGTTTTTGCTTCCGGGAATTACGTATGGGTTGACCACCGGAGAGTTCAAGGGGGATAAGGATGTGTGTGGTGCTTTGTCAAAGTCCATGAGTTCCATGGGCGCCTTTTTGGCACTGGCTTTTGTGTCTGCACAGTTTATTAATTACTTTAATTACACTCAGATTGGCACCATTGTGGCCCTGTCCGGCGCTAACTTTTTTCAAAAGATTAATATTGGCTTAATACCTCTTTTGGTAATATTTGTATTGTTTTCCAGCTTTATGAATCTGTTTTTGGGTTCTTCTTCCGCTAAGTGGAATATTTTGGCGCCGGTATTTGTGCCAATGTTTATGCTTTTAGGCTATAGTCCGGAGCTTTGTCAGCTGGCTTATCGTATTGGGGACTCTTGTACCAATGTGATTACGCCCATGATGACGTATTATGCGGTTATATTGATGTTTGCACAGAAATACGACAAAAATGCAGGCGTAGGTACGTTGACTGCCACTATGATTCCTTACAGTGTGGCATTTTTGATTGGATGGATTTTACTTTTGATTGTTTGGATGCTTCTTGGACTTCCCATTGGAGTAGGCACCAGCATATATTATATGCTTGGGTAAGTGGAGAATGTGAATGTGGATTTGGGCTTTTTGTGGGCATTTTGTGGGTATTTTGTGGGCATCAGGAAGTTGTATGCCCAAGGAATGCCCAAGGAACGCAAGAAAAAGGGGGCATATCATGTGATATGCCCCTGAAGTATCTTAATCTAATAAAGATAAGGCAGCTTCGTCAGCAACGATGGTTACGTCCGGGTGAAGCTGTAATGCAGAAGCAGGTACTCTAGGAGTGATAGGACCGGCAACTACTTCGCGTAAAATCTTTGCCTTGTCCTTGCCGCTTACTACAACAACAATTTTCTTTGCCTGCATAATGCTTCCGATGCCCATGGTATAAGCCTGGCGTGGAACTTCATCGGCAGATGCAAAGAAACGTGTATTTGCTTCGATGGTGCTTGCCTGTAAGTCAACACAGTTGGTTCCTAATGTAAAGGTGTCAGCGGGTTCGTTAAAACCGATATGACCATTATGACCCAGACCTAAAAGCTGTAAGTCAATACCGCCCATTTCGTCAATAATGGCATCGTAATCCGCACAAGCCTTGTCGGCATCCGGTTCTAAACCGTTTGGAACGTAAGTGCAAGCTTTATCAATATTTACATGGTTAAATAAATTGGTATTCATAAAATAACGGTAACTCTGGTCATTTTCCGGAGAAAGACCTCTGTATTCATCCAAGTTCACAGTAGAAACCTGACTAAAGTCTAAGTCACCCATTTCATAACGTTTAATCAGTTCTTTGTAAGTACCAACCGGGGAACCGCCTGTTGCAAGTCCAAGTACACAATCCGGCTTCATAATAATCTGAGCTCCGATAATATTTGCAGCTCTTCTACTCAATTCATCATAATCTTTTGCACGACAAATAATCATAGTTTAAATCCTCCAAATGCATGTTGAGCGGAACAAGATAATTATATGTTTTCACTGACATATAAATTACGAAAAAATTATAACACTGTATTTGGAATTTTTCAACAAAAAACCAAATAGGATTGAAAAAACTTTGGAAAAGTATTTTTAAAAAATCCTGGATTTCATAGGCTTCAGCACCATGAATAAAATCATGCCCAGCACACCGCAAGAAATAACTTCGCCGATACCTATGGTCAGCATCATGTATGGAATCGGCAGAGGATCGCCGTATCCGTAGCGGAGTACAAACGGAATAATAATGATGTTAGAAAAAATTGGCGGAAGCGTTCCAAGTACCGGATGTGCTTTCCTAAGTTTATAAGTGCCGAAAGCACCTATTAAAGTAGCAAGACTGCCAAAAATCACGTCCGGCAAAATGCCGCCTGCAAGAACATTGCTTAAAAAGCATCCTACAAACAGCCCCGGAATGGCAGCTCCGGTAAATAGTGGAAGAATGGTCAGTGCTTCTGCAATACGTACTTGAATTGCCTTTGTGCCAAAAGCTGCAAACACTACTCCGAGTACCACGTAGATAGCCGCAATCATAGCGGCCTGGGTTACAAACATTACCTTTTTGTTTTTCATATGAAATTCTCCTTTAGTTTTGTTTTACGTGAGGAAGGTTTCGAACTCACGGAAGTTAACTATACTTTATATAGAATGTTTTGTCAAGTCATTCCTCAGCCGGTCTTACTTCTTTTATCATTTCAAGGAGACCGGTCATAAAAGGTGACATCCAGCGGTTTTTATGGCAAAGAACCTGGCTATAATATATTTGAGGAGGAACATCCACATCAAGCTTAAATAAAGAACCTTTTTCCAATCGTTTTTTTACAACATACTCAGGTAAAAAAGCAAGCCCCATGCCTTTTTCAACCAAATCGGCTATCATGGATATATTATCGATTTCTACGGAGTCTCTAAGCATCACGTTATATTGTGCTGTCAATTCCTTAAGTCTGCCGTAGCAAATACCCTCTCGCTCTGTTACGAGAAAATCGTGCTGCATCAGTTCTTTAAGAGGAATATTCTTTTGACTGATTAGTTGGTGCCCCGGGCCACTTAGAAAAACCATATATTCACGATGCACGTAGTGGCAGCGTAGATCCGGATCGGTGTTTAAATTGGCGGAGAGATATAGCATATCCAATTGATTTTGTTTTAGCTGTTCCAGAAGTTCGGTTGTATGTCCTGTTTTGATGCGAAGGTCCAGGTTCTTGTATTTGCCCTTAAAGGCCGGAAGAAAGTCAGCCAGTGCTCCGAATAAAATAGATTCGGATACCCCAAGGCGCAGGACGCCGTGGATGCTGTCGTTATCGCGACCAAGGGTTTCTGCTTTTTCTACTGCGTGCAGAATCTCGTATGCATAAGTCAAAAATCCCATACCAAGGGAGGTTAAGGATACCTTTTTGCCGATGCGGTCAAATAAGGGATAGCCCAGTTCCTTTTCTAACTGTTGTATTTGCATGGTGACTGTGGACTGGACATAGTTTAATGCATCAGCAGCCTTTGTAAAGCTTTTAAGTTCTGCCACTCGAATGAAGGTGTGTATATTTCTAATGTCCATATTACAACTCCTACTATCAATGTTTTTGATGATATATATTAAAAACATTCGTTTTTCAAATTCAAAGTAACACATTATACTATCCATGTAAATACTAAAAAATGACAAAAATGAGGAGTTTTCGGAATGAAAAAAATAATGAATGGTATATTTTCTAATACTGCTGTAATATTAATGGCTGTTTTACTGGCAATAAATTATCATATTTTTATTGTAGAAAATCATTTTGCACCGGCAGGGCTAAATGGTATTGCCACCATGATACAGTATAAAACCGGGTTCAGTATCAGTTATATGTCTCTTATAATTAATATTCCGCTCTGTGTTGTTGCTTATTTCCTTGTGGAAAAGGGATATTCCGTAAAAACACTTTTGTTTACCTTGGTATATTCCTTTGCATATTTAATTTTGCAGGAATTGGGATTAGATTCTTTAAAATACAATGCACAGGGGCATGATACCATTTTTCCGGCTATTATCAGCGGTGTAATTACCGGATTTGTAAGTGGTATTTGTCTCAAAAATAACGCGTCAACCGGAGGGATGGACCTGATTTCCAAGTATATCAATAAAATAAGACCGGAGACGAATTTCTTTATGGTAACTTTTATTTTAAATGCAGTTATTGCAGGAGTTTCCCTCTTTGTCTATTCTGACAAAGGCTATGTGGACTATAAGCCGGTTGCCCTTTGCATTACTTATTGCTTTATATCCAATTTTGTTGGGAACTACATTATCAAAGGTGCAAAAACAGCCTATAAGTTTACTATAGTTACCACCCATCCGGATGAGATTTGTGAAGAAATCACACATGTTCTCCGCCATGGTGCCACGAAAATTGCGGCACAGGGAGCATATACAGGACAAGAAAAAACGGTTTTGTTGTGCGTGGTAAATAAACATCAGCTGACGGATTTTAAGAAGATATTAGATAAATACGACAATACCTTTTCGTTTTATGAGGTTGTAAATGAGACCTATGGTAATTTTAAGCATGTGAGAGCGTGAGGGTAGTAATATTTTTATATACAAAAATGAAAATCTGGTCTATAATATATATGAGTATAGTGTTGGAGGTAGTTTGCTGAAAGGAGGGGCTTATGATAAAAGATATGAAGCATTTGTTGCAACAATACAGCACGGAGCTGTCCAAAGTATACGGCAAGCATTTGAAGTCAGTCATTTTATATGGCTCCTATGCGAGAGGCGATTTTACTGAAGAATCTGATATTGATATTATGATATTGTTGGATATTTCAGATTTGGAAATTAAGAAATATCGCCACGAATTGTCTGCGGTGACATATGATTATAATATGAACTTTGATGTTGATATTAAGCCCATAGCCAAGAATGAAGAACATTTTAGGAAGTGGGTATCTGCATATCCGTTCTACGCAAATATTCATCAGGAAGGAGTAGAATTGTATGGAGCAGCATAACGAAGTTGGAACAGTTAAGGATTTGGCAATCTATAGACTGGAAACAGCAAAGAGCGAGTTGCAGTCTGCAAAGATTCTGTTTGATGCAGGACAATTGAAAGGTGCTAATAACAGAGCGTACTACGCAATATATCATGCAATTTCTGCGATTCATGCTTTGGATGGAAATGCGTATAAAAGGCATAAAGATGCGTTGGCGAATTTTAATAAAGAGTATGTTAAGGCTGAAATCTTTCCAAGGAGTCTGGGACGCAGAATTTCTGAGGCAGAAGAAATTCGACATGCTAGTGATTATGACGACTTTTACATTACCACAAAGGATGAAGCTGCGGAGCAGATAGCCACTGCTGAAGAATTGATACAGGCGATTGTTGAATACAGCAAGGGTAGAGGTATTGTTTAAACTTGCTGCAAAAATAGGTTACGCGGAAGGACTGAGAAACCTGCTATTCCGTGTGGCCTATTTTTTTATAGAGGATAAGGAACTGAAATTCTATTGACACAACTCGAAGGTTTTTGTATACTGACACATATTTTAAGATGCCAAATTTTGAACTGGAAATAAGGAGCACATTTTGAAATCAGAAACACAAGCATACTATGACAAAATGACCAAGGAACCCTTGGCAAAATTAATTATTTCATTGGGCATACCGACCACGATTTCTATGTTGGTAACCAATGTTTACAATATGGTAGATACTTACTTTGTAGGTACGTTGGGGGAAAGCCAGCAGGCGGCGACGGGTATTTTGTTTACACTACAGGCGATTATTCAGGCTATCGCATTTATGTTAGGACAAGGCTCCGGTTCTTTGGTTTCTAAGGCTCTGGCAGATAAGGACACGGAGGAAGCTTCTGAATATGTATCTACCGGATTTTTCATAGGTGCAGTGTTTGGCATTCTTTTAATGGTGTTTGGTCTCATTTTTCTGGATCCGTTTATGCGTCTTTTGGGCAGTACAGACACAATTTTGCCATATGCCAGACAGTATGGTTGGTGTGTGCTGATTATGTGCCCGGTTGTAATTGGGTCTTTTGTGTTAAATAATAATTTGCGTTATGAGGGCAAGGCTTTTTATGCCATGATTGGTCTGGTAACCGGTGGTATTATCAATATTTTCGGCGACTATCTTTTGATTAAAGTAATTCCGCTGGGCGTGTTGGGAGCGGGAATTGCGACTGCGGCCTCTCAGTTTATCAGTTTTCTTATTTTGGTATATTTCCATACCAAAATGGCTCAGGGCAAGATACGCATGCGCTATGTGAGCCGTAAGTTTGCAACATATTTTACCATTTGCCGTGTGGGTTTCCCGGGTCTTATTCGTCAGGGGTTAAGTTCCATTTCCAGCGGTATTTTAAACAATTTAACAAGACCTTACGGAGATGCGGCTATCGCAGCCATGAGTGTAGTGAATCGTTTTACTGCATTTGTAATGTGTGTTGGACTTGGCGTTGGTCAGGGGTTCCAGCCGGTTGCAGCCTTCAATTATCAGGCAAAAAAATACTCGCGAGTGAAAAAAGGCTTGCTGGTTACTATGGGCGTGGGCTTGTGTATGATTTGTTGCCTTTCTATTCCGGGATTTTTGCTTGCAGAGAATGTAGTATATCTGTTCCAGAAAAGTCCGCAGGTAATAGAAATCGGTACGGTAGCATTAAGAAGGTCTTGCGTGGGCGTTACCTTTTTGGCGTTATCTGTACCAATTAACATGTTGTATCAAAGTACCAGGCAAGTGGCATTGTCTTCTTTCTTATCCATGTTGAGGAACGGATTAACGCTGATTCCGTTGCTATTTATCACGTCTCATTTTTGGGGGCTGAATGGCATTCGTGTTGCACAACCTCTTGCAGACTTGATGACGGGACTTATGAGTATTCCGTTTGTAATACATTTTTTAAGAAAAAAATTTGAGGATGCTTAGGAGGATGATATGAGAGCATTAAGCGATAGAACGGCTAATTTTACAGATTCTGTGATTCGAAGGATGACACGAATTGCTAACCAATACGGTGCAGTGAATTTATCACAGGGGTTTCCGGATTTTGACCCGCCAAAGGAGATTACGGACAGATTGGCGGAAATTGCCTCTGTAGGACCTCATCAGTATGCACTGACCTGGGGTGCCCAGAATTTCAGAGAGGCTTTAGCAAGAAAGCAGGAGTATTTTTCCGGAATGAAAGTGAATCCGGACACGGAGATTGTAGTAACTTGCGGCAGCACGGAAGCGATGATGGCCGCCATGATGTCGGTAACCAATCCCGGGGATAAAGTAGCGATTTTTTCTCCTTTTTATGAAAATTACGGTGCAGACACCATTCTGTCCGGTGCAGAACCGATTTATATTCCTTTAGTACCTCCGGAATTTACCTTTGATAAAACGGTATTAGAGCAGGCATTTAAGGATGGGGCTAAGGCATTGGTGCTTTGCAATCCGTCCAATCCTTGCGGTAAAGTGTTTACATATGAGGAAATGCAAACGATTGCCGAGATGGCAATTAAATATGACGCATATGTCATTACAGATGAAGTCTATGAACACATTATATATGAGCCGCACAAGCATGTGTATATGGCGACTTTGCCGGGGATGCGTGAGCGCACAATTATCTGTAATTCCTTGTCTAAGACGTATTCCATTACCGGATGGCGTTTGGGCTATGTGATGGCTGCGCCGGAAATTATTGACCGCGTAAAGAAGGTTCATGATTTTCTTACGGTCGGGGCAGCAGCACCGCTTATGGAAGCAGCGGTAGTTGGTTTGGAATTTGAGGAAAGTTATTACAAAGAGCTTCAGGCTCATTATACTCATATGAAGGAACTGTTTGTGGGTGGCCTTAAGGAACTTGGGTTTACCATAACAGAGCCTCAGGGCGCATATTATGTATTATTGGATGTGTCTGAATTTGGTGTAAAAGACGACGTGGCATTTTGTGAATGGATGGCAGAGCATGTGGGCGTGGCAGCAGTGCCGGGTTCCAGCTTTTTCCGAGAAGATGTACATCATTTGGTGCGGTTCCATTTTGCGAAAAAGGATGAGACACTAAAGGAAGCATTGAAGAGACTTGCCGATTTGAGAATTAAGGCAAATTCGGCCCAAAATGTAGTGTGGCGATAGTGACGGGTAGAAAATCCCGGCAGATAAAAGAAAGATAGTTAGGAGCAGAGTATGTTAGATATTTTAATTGCAATTTTATTTGGTTTAGTGGAAGGTATTACGGAGTGGCTGCCTGTCAGCAGCACCGGTCACATGATTTTACTGGAAGAGTTTATTAAGTTTGAGGGTGTGTCTGAAGGATTTTTCAGTATGTTTGACGTAGTAATTCAGCTGGGCGCGATTATGGCGGTAGTGGTATTATATTGGAACAAGATTTTTCCTTTTAAGATTACGAAGAAGCACGCGGTGAAGGTGGAAATAGACAAAGACATCTTCAGTATGTGGTTTAAGATTTTGGTGGCGTGTGTACCGGCGGCAGTGGTAGGTATTTTATTTGATGATATTTTAGAAAAATACTTATACAATGGCTATGTTGTGGCTGCTATGCTTGTGCTTTTCGGTGTTGCATTTATTTTAGTAGAAAATTGGAATAAGGGCAGAACGTACAAGGTAAATACATTGGCAGAATTGACCTATCAGACCGCAGCTATTATCGGTGTGTTTCAGTTAATTGCAGCCATATTTCCGGGTACCAGCCGTTCCGGTGCTACGATTGTAGGTGCATTACTTATTGGTGTAAGCCGTACGGTGGCAGCGGAATTTACCTTTTTCCTTGCTATTCCGGTTATGTTTGGCGCAAGCTTACTTAAATTGGTGAAGTTTGGCTTTGCATTTACCAGACTGGAATTGGCAGTACTTTTTGTGGGTATGGTGGTTGCTTTTGCAGTTTCCATGATAGTTATCAAGTTTTTGATGGCGTATATTAAGAAACATGATTTTAAGGTGTTTGGCTGGTATCGTATTATTTTAGGCACCATAGTGCTGGCATATTTTTTGATATTTTAAGAGATAATGTCTTAAAATCAAATGTTTAATAGTGCTAGCTATGTCAAATTGCTCGAATTTTCAGAATTTATTTGACAAAATAGACAAAACATGGTAATCTACACATCTGTAAGTTAAAAATTTACGTAAATATCCAACGAAAGGAAGTGTAGACATGGCAGCAATTAAGGTTAACTTAAAGTGGAAAAACAGATTCAGTGGCGAAGAAGGCTATGTGGCTTCTGTTTCCAAGGCTAAAGGATACTTCATTAATACATTTGATAAGGCTGAAGCAAAGAAGTATGCAAGTGAGGCAGCAGCTCAGAAGGATTTGGCTATCATAGAAACATTCGGCGAATTTGTGAACAACGAATTCTTCACAGAAGCAGTTTAATTACAAGACATAAAATGAAGCAGTAGGACGTAAATCTTACTGCTTTATTTCTTTAATAAAAAACATAATATTTATTTATAAATTCTTTATTTTTAAAATGTTGACAACGGGGAACAATAGTGGTATCTTATGTCTAGAAGGTGTGAGCACTCAGTTATAACGAGTGCTAATAAAATAAAAGGAGGTGGCAAGATGCTTTTAGATGAAAGAAAACGTAAGATTCTTCAAGCCATTATCCGTAATTATTTGGAGACCGGTGAGCCGGTAGGCAGTCGCACGATTTCCAAATATACTGATTTAAACTTAAGCAGTGCAACCATCCGTAATGAGATGTCTGATTTAGAGGAGATGGGGCTGATTGTACAGCCACATACTTCTGCAGGGCGAATTCCTTCTGACAAGGGGTATCGATTATATGTAGATACCATGTTGGAGGAGAAGGAGCGAGAGATTTCCGAACTGAAGGAGATGCTTTTAGAAAAGGAAGAAAAGACGGAGCAGTTATTAAAGCAGGTGGCGAAGGTGTTGGCAGTGAATACCAATTACGCGACGATGATTACAGCGCCCAGCACGCATCGCAACAAGTTGAAGTTTCTGCAGCTTTCCAGAGTAGATAAGCATCAGATTCTGGCGGTAATTGTAGCAGAGGGCAATATCATCAAGAACAGCATGATTCGTGTGAGGGAGTATTTGGATGATGAGACGCTTTTAAAGCTGAACATTTTGCTGAATACCAATTTGAATGGTCTATGCATGGAGGAAATCAATCTGGGCATGATTGCTGCCATCAAGCAGAAGGCAGGCATTCACAGCGATCTAATCGGAGAGGTGTTGGATGCAGTAGCAGAGGCAATTAAGGCAGATGAGGATCTGGAGATTTATACTTCCGGTACCAACAATATTTTCCGTTATCCGGAGCTTGCAGACCAGCAGAGAGCCAGCGATTTGATTACTACGTTTGAGGAAAAGCAGCTGCTTGGACATCTGGTGGAGCAATCCCTTGAGGAAAAGCCGGAAACAGGCATTCAGGTATACATCGGTGACGAGACCCGGGTGCAGAGTATGAAGGACTGCAGCGTGGTTACGGCTACTTATGAATTAGGCGAAGGCATGCGAGGCACTATAGGTATTATAGGACCAAAGCGAATGGACTATGAAAAGGTGGTTTCTACTTTGAAAACCCTGAAGCATCAGCTGGATGATTTATACAAAAAGTAACGAGGAGTTTATGTATGGCAGATATGGAAAAGGATTTGGAAGTTGAAGTTTCTGAAGAAGAACTTGTGACAGAAGAATTAGAAGATGTGGCAGAAGAAGTTATGGAAGAGGACGCAGAGGAAGCTTCCGAAGAAGCGGCTGACGCATCTGACAAAGAAAGCAAGGGCCCTTCCAAATGGCTGAAGAAAAATAACAAAGACAAAGAAAAAATCGCAGAACTGGAAGATAGAGTGATGCGCCAGATGGCAGAGTTTGAAAATTTCCGCCGTCGCACCGACAAAGAAAAGCAGGCGATGTTTGAAACCGGAGCTAAGAGTGTTATTGAGAAGATACTTCCGGTTATTGATAATTTTGAAAGAGGGTTATCAACCATGACCGATGCAGAGAAAGAAACAGGCTTTGCAAGCGGCATGAATATGATATATAAACAGCTTTTAACAGAGCTTGGTAACATTGGTGTAAAGCCAATTGAAGCACTGGGTCAGGAATTCGATCCGAATTTGCACAATGCAGTAATGCAGGTAGCAAGTGAAGAATACGAATCCGGTGTAGTTGCACAGGAACTTTTAAAAGGGTACACGTACCGTGATGGTGTAGTTCGCCATAGTATGGTTGCAGTGGCAGAGTAATTTATTCAATTAATTATATTTTTTTAGAATCCAGGAGGAGTAAATCATGGGAAAAATTATTGGTATTGACTTAGGTACAACAAACAGCTGTGTAGCTGTTATGGAAGGTGGTAAACCAACCGTTATCGCAAATACAGAAGGTGCAAGAACTACACCATCTGTAGTGGCTTTCACAAAGACAGGTGAAAGATTAGTAGGTGAACCTGCAAAGCGTCAGGCAGTTACCAACGCAGAAAAGACTATCTCTTCTATTAAGAGAGATATGGGTACAGACAAAGGCCGTACTATTGAAGGCAAGAAGTACTCTCCACAGCAGATTTCTGCTATGATTTTACAGAAATTAAAAGCAGATGCTGAAAATTATTTAGGTGAAAAGGTTACAGAAGCAGTTATTACAGTTCCTGC
>JAZQUB010000028.1:0-2449 GCA_045631045.1 Lachnospiraceae bacterium | reverse complement strand
GCCACACTCGCCGAAGCGATGGTGAGTGGAGTGTCCTTTAAGTTGTCAACGGTAAAATCGTCGTTGTTCTTGTCGCAAGCCGCCAACGCGAGGGCAGCGATTGCCATTGCAAAGATCTTTGTCTTCATATTCATATATTTTTACTATTATTATTCGGTTTAATTATTTCTGTTCTTCCTCGGCTTCGCCGCCTTGGATTTCTCTTTCTTCCCAGTCTGTCACGATGACTTCATCCATACCCATGTACACATCAGGCTGGTTCATGGCTACACCCAAATAGAGGTGATTCTGTCTGCCGGGCACCAATGTGATGGGCTTATCGGGCGTAAAGGTATAGGTCTGGCCGTCATCTGTGGTGAACGACAGGATGCACTCACCCGCCGGGAGGGTCTGCGGAACCACAATTTGAGGCTCGTTCTTCCAGCTCTCGCTGGTGTCTGTATTGGCAACGGCTTCCTTTGCGAAAGTACCCAGGCTTACATTGGCTGCCTGTGCATCCGCAGGGCGGTTGAGCTTCATGCCGGGATAGTCTATCTCACCGGTGGTGTGCAAGCGGATGACGGCATTCGTCGGCTGGTAATGGTGCTTGCCTTCATCTTCCAGCAGGATGTGCACCTGAAGCTGTGCCATGAGGTGCGTTAAAGTAAACGTGCCGATGCTTTCACCGCCGTTTGCCACCTGCTTGTAGGAAACCAGGTAAGCAGTCTGTGCCCCGGAACTTACTTCGGTGGGCATGTCCGTCCTATCAGCAGGCACGGGACTGAATGCCTTCATGGTGATGGTACCGGTTTCATTGTCAGGCCATGTAATGGACTTGCCTGTTGCCCAAGTGGCTTGGCCTCCTTCTTCGCTGGCAGGTATCAGTTCGCCGATTTTCGTGTTAGTCCCATAGGTGAGCGATACGCGTACGTTCTCATTGTTCGTTGTGCTGCGGCTGAGTGCTACCTGCCATTCTTCTTTAGAGACAGGAGTGTAATCATCGGTATGCGTACATCCTGGAGTAACAGCAAGCAAGGCCCACAGCATACACTTTGTAAATTTCGACATCTTCTTCATTCGTTTCATTTTAACATGTTCATCATTCAGGCCATACACCACTTCCACCACCAGGCATGTAATCACCCACTCCAGAGGTGCCATGCAAAGAATTGGCAAAACCTTTTTCTACTTCTACTTCAATCACCTCTACCACGGGTGCTTCGTATTCCCAATTTTCTTTCTTCATATAATTATTCTACCATTTATTTATAATCAATTGCAATAAAAAAACAGCATTACCGCCGGACACTTGTCATGCCATGCGGTAATGCCGTATAAGGACACAAGGATGCTGCCGCCACTGGAGGGGCGGAGCACCATTGCGTAGATATAAGTCTGAGGAAACGGTTAGCAAAACCAGAGAAAAAGGAATTGCTAATACATTGACAGATATTTCTGTAAGATACGCGCGATGAGAATGTGTTACACAATTTCCGCAACATAACCAAATCATCCATGACAGATTTTACCGGAACTTTCAGGCTCCTGTAGCTATCAAAAAGACTGTATGTCATTGAATAATTGTTCATTCTTATCTGTTAATGCGTATTTCTCTACGCAAAAGTAATTAAAATTTTGCACAAGCCGTATTTCTAGAGGAATTATTAGTCTAAAAGTAGGGAAATAAGTGAAATAATGTAAGTTGGGATAAGTGGAGCACTTAAATATGGCTTTAAATAGATATTCAACAATAATTTTATTCATTAAAAACAAAAGGCAATCATAGTAAGAAATAATTCCCTAAAAAAGAATTATCTTTGTCTATCTTAAAACACCAAAAACATGAAGATAAATTCCAATTACAAAATAAGAGAAGTAGCAGGCGAAACCATCGTAGTGAATCAAGGTACAGCAGGGATGGACATGACCCGCATCATCTCCCTCAATACATCGGCCAAGTTACTCTATGAGTCGTTGTCAGAAAAGGTATTTACCTTGGAAGATGCAGCCGCAGTGCTCGTATCTACCTACGGAATCTCGCAGGAACAAGCCCTGAAAGATGTACAAGTATGGGTGGAAGCCCTCCAGAAATGCAAGGTAATCGAATGAAGACAATCGCACTAAACAAGTCCCAACAAATGCTCTTCGCCCTGCTCCGTGCGTCGTTGCACGAAAAGGAGGTGGAAGTGGAATGCTTTCAAGAGGCTTCGGACGATGATTGGAAACGGTGCTACCAGTTGGCCGTTGTACAAGGAGTAATGGCTTTGGCTTGGGACGGCGTGCTTCGTCTGCCTGCCGAACTTATGCCGTTCCGGAATCTCAAACTTACTTGGGCAATGGCGGTAGAAAAGTATGAAGCCAAATACCGCCGTTACTGTCAGACTGTAGATGAATTGTCGACTTTCTATGCCTCACACGGAATTGCTACCATACAGCTGAAAGGTATAGGCTTTTCTACATATTATCCCGT
>JAZQUB010000027.1:0-87384 GCA_045631045.1 Lachnospiraceae bacterium | reverse complement strand
GACGAGCCTACCGGTAATTTGGATCCAAAGAACAGCTGGGAAATCATGAGGTTATTGGAAGAATTCAATAACGAAGGAACGACGGTTGTGGTGGTAACACACAATCAGGAAATCGTAGACAGTATGCAGAAGCGTGTCATTACAATGCATAAAGGCAGTGTATGGAGCGATGAAGAGACAGGTGGTTACGTTTATGAGAATTAATACATTAAAATATACATTAAAAGAAGGTTTTAAAGGCCTCTTTCGTAATAAATGGTACACATTGGCATCCATAGCAACAATCAGCGCATGTTTGTTCCTTTTGGGTATTTTTATAGCAATTTTGATGAACTTCCAGCATATCGTGGAAAATGTCCAAAAAGGTGTGGCAGTCACCACATTCTTTGTGGAAGGAACTACCGAAGAAGAAATTTTAACCATGCAGAAACAGCTTGAGGGCAGAGAAGAGGTAGACCGCGTGGTATATATTTCTGCGGAACAGGCTTGGGCAGATTTCGTAGAAGATATGAACATGGGCGAGTATATGGACGGATTCCCGGAAAATCCCCTTGCAAAAAGTGCAAATCTGGAAATTTATATTAACGATGCTTCTAAGCAGGCTGATTTGGTTACCTATCTGGAATCCAGCAGTATGGTTAGACGAATCAATAAATCAGAACTGGCAGCCAATACCCTTTCCGGTATTGATTCTTTAGTGGGTGTGGCAAGTATCGGTATTATCGGTATCTTGTTTTTGGTATCGGTATTCCTTATCAGCAATACGGTTACCATCGGTATCTCCATCCGTAAAGAGGAAATCAATATTATGAAATATATCGGTGCAACAGACTTTTTTGTAAGGTTCCCATTTATTATCGAAGGCGTTTTGATTGGTTTGCTCGGTGCGGCATTGCCCCTTGCCCTTATTTACTTTTTATACAATCAGGTGATTCTGGGTATTGCGGGACAGTTTCCTTCTTTAACCTCCTTATTAGGATTTCTGGATGTAACAGCCGTGTTTGAATATCTGATTCCGGTAAGCTTGGGAATTGGCGTGGGTATTGGTTTCTTCGGAAGCTTCTTCACATGTAAAAAACATTTAAAGGTATAAGGAGCAGCAATGAGAATAGGCAAAAAAGGTTTGATTTGCTTGTTTGGCTTATGTGTGGCTGTGATAGTAGCAGTGTCCGGTTTGATGATAAAAGGAGAGCCCGTTATGGCGGGCTCCTTTTCTGATATTACTTCTGACAGCATTGAGGCCAAAAAGGACGAAATTGCAAATGCAACAACTCAGCAGAATAATATTAAGAATTCTATTTCGGATATGAAAGCAATTATATCCGGGCTGAAATCAAAGAAATCTGATTTAAATAAATATATTGCGGAAATTGACAGTACCATGTCGGGACTTCAAAGTAAAATAACTGCTTTTGAGGAAATGATTATACAAAAGGAAGCAGAGATTGTACTAAAGGAGCAGGAGCTGGAAGAAGCTTTGGATAAAGAAATGGAGCAGTATGATTCCATGCAGAAGCGCATACAATATTTGTATGAACGCGGTGAAACCAATTATTTAGAGGCTATTTTCCAGGCAGACAGTTTCTCCAGCATGATTAATCGTGCAGAGTATGTGGAGCAGCTTGCCGCATATGATAATCAGATGCTTCATGAATACATAATGCACAGGGAATACATTGCTCTTTGCAAAGAAGTTGTGGAGCAGGAAAAGGTAACACTTGATGAAAGTAAGGCAGCATTAGAAGAAGAAAAAGCAAATTTAGAAACGGTACGAAAGCAAAAGGCAAAAGACTTAGCGGCATATGAGGATGATATTGCACTGACACAAGCCTCTATTAAGGAGTTAGAGGCAGATTTAAAATATCAGACGGAGTTGATTGCCAGTCTGGAAAAAGAAATTACCGATGAGCAGAGGGCAATTTTAAAAGCGAATGGCATTACCCTCGGATATGACGGCAGTGGATTTGCAAATCCGGCTCCAAGCTATACGGCCATCAGTTCTAATTTTGGCTGGAGAAAGGATCCGTTTACCGGGCTTAGTGCATATCATAACGGTATTGATATGGCTGCCAAAGAAGGAACTCCCATTGTGGCGGCATATAGCGGCATTGTCGGTGAGGCAAGCTATAACAGTTCCATGGGGAATTATATTTATCTGGAGCATGGGGATGGTCTGCGTACCATTTACTTGCATGCTTCCAAGTTATATGTAAAAAAGGATGATGTAGTAATTAAAGGGGAAGTAATCGGTGCGGTTGGTACTACCGGACGTTCTACAGGGCCTCATTTACATTTTAGTGTACGATTGAACGGAGAATATGTAAGTCCGTGGAATTATCTGAGCAGGTAGTAAAGAAAGAGGTGTGAGTTAAAGTTGGAAAAGGAAAGACGACAAGGATTAGGTTTTTTGACCGGTCTCTTAGCGGGTGTAGTGCTTACTTCACTTGTGGGTATCGTTGGTTTCTTCGTGATGCAGAATGTTACGCAGAAGGATGTATCTCGTGCAGAAACCGGTTCAAGCGGTGTCAGTGTTACCGTAGAACAGGGCGTTATTAATGCAGATTTTATTAAAAAGCTTAATACAATCGAAACATTGATTGAAGAAAATTATTATTTGGAAGAAGTGGGCGATGATGTGCTGCGCGAGGGCGCGTATGAAGGCGTTGTGGCAGCTTTGGGTGACCCGTATTCCGTTTACTATACACCGGAAGAAGCAGAAGAGGTGTTTGCACAGTCCGAAGGCATCTATTATGGTATCGGTGCATATGTTCAGCTGGATACCGTAACCGGCTATGGGATGATTACCGGTACCATTAAAGGAACTCCTGCAGAAGAGGCAGGTCTTAGAGCCGGTGACCTTATTTATAAGGTGGAAGGCGAGGATATGGTCGGACTGGACCTTACACAGGTGGTGACCCGTATAAAGGGAGAAGAAGGTACGAAGGTACACATTACACTGGTTCGTGATGGCAAAGAGGTTGAGGTAGATGTGGAACGCCGCAAAATAGAGTCTCCAACGGTAGAACACAGCATGTTAGATGACAAAATGGGTTATGTCCAGATTACAGAGTTTGATGATGTGACCGTGAATCAGTTTACCGAAGCATTAAAGGATTTGAAGAATCAGAAGGCTGAAGGTATGATTTTGGATTTAAGGGCAAATCCGGGCGGCAATTTATATGCAGTAGTGGATATTGCAGATATGCTCCTTGGGGAAGGGCTGATTCTTTATACCGAGGATAAAGCCGGCCGTCGTGAAGAATATAAATCTGATGCCAACATAGTGATAGATATTCCGATTGTTATTTTAGTGGATGGTAATTCAGCAAGTGCTTCTGAAGTGCTTAGCGGAGCTTTAAAGGATCATGACAAGGCAACCTTAGTCGGAACCACTACCTTTGGCAAGGGCATTGTACAGACCATTCGTACTCTGAGAGATGGTTCTGCAATCAAGCTGACCATCAGTGCATACTACACCCCTTCCGGAACCAATATTCACGGAACCGGCATCGAGCCTGATGTGGTAGTAGAATTTGACAGCGAAGCATATTACGGCGAAGGTTTTGATAATCAATTGGAAAAAGCAAAAGAAGTATTGAGTGAAATGCTTAAATAATAAGAAGGCTATGGCAGCGTTTGAATGACATGCCATGGCCTTTTTGCATAAAAATTACTTTTGTGAAAAGTTTTCACAGAATTTTCATAGAAGGGTGCTATGATAAGTTCATCCAATCATAGGAGGAGGTTTTATGAAGAGAATATTCAAAATGGGTCTTGCCGTAATGTGCGTGGCAAGCTTGCTTGCGGGTTGTGGTACCGGAAGCAGTAATACAAAAGGTGAAATGGTTTCCGGCAATGGTACCCAAAAGGTATTTGAGGGAGCTACCGTAATTGAATTGTCCGATGATGCCATTATGGTAGATGGTGCGGCTATTTCAGAGGATGCGGAAAGTCCGGTATATAAGGCAAATGATATTGTTTTTTATTTGGCAGGTCAGGGATTTACCTATGGCGAAGGTACAGAGGCGGATGAGCATACTCAGGAAGAAGCGGATGCTCATACGGTAGTGCATATTACCGAGCCGGGGACTTATGCAGTAAGCGGCAAGCTTTCTGCCGGTCAGATTGCTATCGACTTGGGAAAAGATGCAGAGGAAGACCCGGAAGCAGTAGTGACTTTGATTTTAAATGGTGTGGACATTACCTGTGAGGTTGCACCGGGTGTTATTTTTTACAATGTATATGAGCCTTGCGAAGCAGATGCACAGACGGCTGTAAAGGACGTGGATACCTCCAAAGCAGGTGCGAATGTGCTTATAGCAGATGGTACGGTAAATAATGTAACCGGTTCCTATGTAGCCAGAATTTATAAGTCTGTGGAATTAAATGCAGCCGGTACCGAAGTTGTGGACAGCAAAAAGCTTCACAAATATGATGCTGCTTTCTATTCTAAAATGACTATGAATATAAATGGCGATGAAAAAGGTACAGGTGTATTAAATATTTATGCGGAAAACGAAGGATTGGACAGCGAACTCCACCTTACCTTGAACGGAGGAAATGTGAATATTACATCCGGCAATGACGGTATCAATACTAACGAAGATGAAGTGTCTGTTACTACGGTAAACGGCGGTACACTTACTATCCGTGTATCCGGTGAAACCGGCGAAGGCGATGGCATTGACTCCAACGGCTGGCTGGTAATCAATGGCGGAACCGTTATTGCAGAGGCTTGCAGCTTTAGCATGGATGCAGGTATTGATTCCGACATGGGTATTCACATTAATGGTGGTACTGTGTTGGCCACCGGAAACATGTTGGATCGTATTTCTGAAAGTGCGCAGAATTTTGCAGTATTTAGTTTTGCGTCCAAACAGAGTGGTGGAAATACCTATACGCTGAAAAATGCTTCCGGTAAAGCGGTAGCAGAAGTAACACCGAGCAATGATTTCACGTACCTCATTGTTTCCACTGACAATTTGGCAGCAGGCACCTACACATTATGGCAGGGGAATACACAGCTTGCAGCAAGCAAAGGAGACATGGGCAGTGGCTTCCCTGGCGGTATGGCGGGCGGTTTCCCGGGCGGTATGCAGGGTGGTTTCCCGGGCGGTATGCAGGACGGCTTCTTTGGCGGTGAGATGCCACAGATGCCGGAGGGAGTAGAAATACCGGAAGGTGGTCAAATGCCACAAATGCCGGGAGGGGCACAACGTCCGGAAGGTGGTCGCGGCCAGAATGGCCAGGGCGGTCGTGGCCAGGGTGGCGTGATGAACGCAGCAGAAATATCCACTAATTTTGAGATTACAGAAGGTGGAAACTATTTTAATTTTGTGGCTGCAGCAACAACGAAATAAGTAATTAATGTGGGACAGGATCTTATGTGTAGTGGATTTTATACAAATATTCTGTCTCATTTTTGTGCAAAACATAAATTGTCAGAAAATATGAAAATAAGTTAAAAATATTTTGAAAAAAGTATTGACAAATGCGAAATGTTTGATATAATAAAATTACAAAAAACAAAAGAGTTCACACAAAAAATTAAGAAACGAGGTACAAACCACCAAGAACTTAAAAAGAACTTCATAATCTAAGAAAAGGAGGTACGGTCCAATCAAAACTTAAGCCAAAACTCATAATCTAAAAGAAAGAAGGTACAAGCCACCAGAAACATAAACTTATAAAGTGAATCTCAAAGTTTTAAAGAAAAGATTAAAAGTTGCAGTAAATAAACAAAAGCTAATAAAAAGCCAAAATTAAAAGGCAATAATAAAAGAGAAAATCGAAGTCAAACATAAAAGAGGTTTTAGCCTAACGAGAAAGGGTTGGGATTTCGAAAGTAAAGACAGAGGTAATAAATAGGATTATTCATAAATTGTTAAAATGCTTTGAAGAAAACATCAAATAGAGACAAAGCCTACATGAAATAAGAAATGATTATTATGAAAAGATTCCGAAGAAAATAATCCTAGAAAAAACAATTTAATATAGATTAAAAAGCTAAAAAGCAAAAAGAAAACAAAAATAAAAACTCAAAGAAAGAATGAGGAAGGTCCAATGGACATCATAGCTTAGCAGCGGATATCTAAGTAAGAAATTTAGGTATCCGCTTTTTCATGTATCACCCAAAATATTTCTGCATCATTTCCTCATAAAATGCAGGGTCACTGGCCAGTTTGGAGGTCAGATCTCCCAAACCATCTGAGGTCATTTTGTTCATTAATTTGAAGAGCTTTTCACGCCCGGCAGCAAGGCCCTCTTCACGTTCTGCGGCAAGACCATCAGCAACGCCGTCCTTGTAGGCGTCTCTGCGTTCCATGCGCATATGCTCCTCTTCGTTATATTCATAAATACTCATTTTTTTGGCCTCCGCCCTGTTCTGTAATAGAAAATCTTTCAAGATACCCTCCTGAATACATTCATTAATTGTTCTCTCTACGGCATCTTCAATAGGCAGCTCCTTAGCATATTTACGTACACGGCATGTATACTCTGCGTAATCTGCAAGGTCTTTGCAGGCTTCCATCAGTTCACGATTGTGTCCCTTGTTGATGTTAAATACTTCTACAAGCAGTTCCAAAGATATCGGCTCTTCCTGTATGATGTAGGAGTTTTCTGTGTTCATACACATACCTCCTTATAAAAGTGTGCAGGAGGTTATGATAGAGGACTTCTATAAACCTCGCTACTTTGTAAATTGGGAACGAAAGCATTGAGGTTTCTAGAAATGAAAAATAGATGTTCAGAATAGTTTATCTTTAGAAAGTAGAAATATAATGCTTTACATATAGTCTAGCACATATAGGGGCGTATGACAATACTCATTTAATTTTCAAATATAGGTGTTTGGGGAAGACTATATATCGTCCCCATCATACAAAAAAACATGCTTTGATATATCTGTTTCAGACGAAAAACATAAAAAGCAAGCGAAACCTCTATTACCGACAATTGTTTACAAATTATCTCCATGATAAAATAGTATTAGAAAGGTGGAGGTAAGCTATGGAAGAACAAGTTGAATTAATGACTGTAGATAATATATATAATCGGGTTTATGTTATAAGAGGACAGCAGGTGATGCTGGATTGTGATTTGGCAGAGATTTATGGGTATGAAGTGAAGCGTTTGAATGCACAGGTAAAGAATAACATTTCAAGGTTTCCGGAAGATTTTATGTTTCAGTTAACAAAAACAGAATTGGAAAATTTGCGGTCGAATTTTTCGACCGCAAATGTAAATATGATGAGCAGGTCGTTGCCGCATGTGTTTACGGAACAAGGAATCTACATGCTTGCAACCGTTCTCCGAGGAGAACTTGCAGAGCAGCAAAGCATATTTATTATGCGTGCCTTTCGTGAAATGCGTCATTACATAAAAAGGAATCGGCAGTTTGTTACACAGCAGGAAATGAGTCTTGTCACGGCAAAGGTATCTGATATATCCGTACAAGTTACGGGAATTGCAGATTGGAAAAAGAAAACAGAGAAAGACATTGAAAATATTCAAAAGAGCATAGACATTCTTAACGAGAACTTTGTATCAGAGAAAGATTTTAAGAATTTTGTAATATATAAAGGGCAAAAGTTTGAAGCCGATGCGGCATACATAGATATTTATCAGCAGGAAACTGTCAGCATTTATGTGGTAGATGATTATGTAAACACAAAGACGTTACAGCTTTTATCACAGAAGAAGGCGGGTGTGGAAGTTATTTTATTTACCGAGAACGGGCATGGGAAAAATGGATTTTTGACATCGGCAGTGGTAAGCGATTTTATAGCTCAATATCCACCTCTTCGTATTAAATCAAATCCGGAGTGTCATGATAGGTTGATAGTGCTTGATTACGGTCTGCCTACAGAGCAGGCATACCATTGTGGCGCGTCCAGTAAAGATGCCGGGAAGAAATTGTGTGCTATTAATAAAATTGAAAATACTGCTATGATTCATCCGATAATGGAGAGATTATTATTAGGAGCGAATAAGATAATTTAGTTTTCAATATTTTAGGAAAAAGACGATATATCGTCCACATCCCATAAAATAATATGCTACTATAACCTTGTCAGCAGTAGTAATTTGATTTTTGGGTGCTGAAAGATGTTTTAAAATCACATTATTACTGCTGGGTACAAAATGGTGGGTTATTGAATACTGTGAAAAATGTGTTAAGATTAAGGTATCCAAACCAATCCACTTGGAACAGGAGGTTGTACATATGGGTGCGAAAGACATTGTTACAAAAGATTACACGAAGGAATGCGACGTTTTTGCGGATGCATTCAATCAGTATATTTATAAGGGAAAGCAGGTTATAAAGCCTGAAAATCTGAAACCGCTGGACACTGACATTACGGGAATCCCGTATGGTGCAGATGGAGCAGGAGTGCCGGTACAAAGGTTTCGGGACGTGTTAAAGAGTGTCACCGCTATGGAAGATGCAACAAACGAGGGCATTCAGCAGGGGAGGCAGAAAGGCATTCAGGATGAGCGTATTGCAATGGCGAAAAGGATGCTGGAAGAAGGCTGTTTCCCGTTAGAACTAATAGCCAGAATGGCTAGTTTATCTGTGGAAGAGGTTCAGGCACTACTGGTATAGCAGGAAAGAGGAGGCATCAAACTACTTTTGATTTTTTGTCCAGTGCTTCGGCTTTTCCGCATATGTGTATGAGCGAGGTTTACTGAATGCGGACTACAGTTACGCAGCGGCAGTTGGTCTCTTTGTAAATATTGTGAATCTTATTATGCTATGCGAACGTCTACAATCAGATTAAATATTCTATCATTGTAATTGCCTCTGTGCCGCTTATGATTGTATATCCGTTCTTACAGAAGTATTTTGATAAGGGTGTTATGCTGGGAAGTGTCAAAGACTAGGCAAGAGCATTATTCTAGATGATTTTTTTAGTGTAATGGAAAAAGAGGTGACTGTACATGATTAACATCGGTCTGATCGGCACACAAAGTATGCATGCCTGGGCACCATGGAAGATGTGGAGAGGCTGAAAGCACTTGCGGCAGAGTATAATACAGTTATTTGTGGTGGTTCAGGGCTTAAATATAATAAGCAGATTGTAGAATTAAAGAAAAGCATAGTAACTCAGGCATTTGGGCAGATTAAGGGTGCTACGATTAACCATTCTGCAGATATAGACAGCCCTTACGATGGTATTTTCTTTTACCTTCCACATGCGGTAGAAATGATGCTGGAGCTTTTCGGGTACCATCCGGTCAGCGTCAAGACATCCGTGCCTTCAAACAATAACTTTACAGTTTGCGTGAAGTATGACAGAGAAGCTTGATGGAAAGTAGGCGGGGAAATTTGGCAGGTTTTATTAAGTTCTTCCTGCAGTGTACCATTGACCAATGCAGCAGTTACATCTACAAGCTTAATCGAATCAAAGTAATATATGCAGAAGATATGCAGAAGATTAAGAGAAGTGCTGTTTATAGAATCATGCCAATAATGATGAAACAGATTGTTTTTACGAAAACAGAAGTGGCAGAGGAAAGCGGTGTTTCTTTTAATTCTGTTTCTAAGATATTTGGTGAATTGGTGGAATTAGGGGTTATAATACCTGATAATAGTGTAGTGAAAAAGGGTTTTCGATATCAACGGATATATGAAGTGTTTGTAGGGAGCTGCTAAACCCAGCCCCCATCTAACGTAATAACCTGCCCCGTAAGGTATTCCGGTGCCTGCACAAGCTGCAAGCAAAGGTCCGCAACCTCCTTCGGTTTTCCGATGCGGTCTGCCGGGATTTCATCTATAACAGTTTCTAAGTCTTCTTCAGAGAAGCAGGCATTCATATCAGTATCAATAAGTCCGCAGGCAATTGCATTGACTTGCACGCCGCTAGGTGCCACTTCCTTGGCAAGGGCTTTGGTAAAGCTGTTCAGTCCGCCTTTGGTTGTAGAATAAGCGACTTCCATGGAAGCGCCTACATTGCCCCATACGGAGGAAATATTGATGATTTTGCCTTGTCCACGGCGAATCATAGCCGGAAGCAGTTTTTGGCAGATTACAAAAACGCTGGTGAGATTGGTCTGAAAAATATGATTCCATTCAGCTAGGGTCATGTCTGTCAGAAGTCCCACGTAGGAGATACCGGCATTATTAATTATTACATCCATATCCGGAAGGGTTTCCAGAAAATAGGATAACATAATGCTGTCTGATAAATCAGCGGCATAGCAATAAGAACGTGTTCCATAGGTATTATGGAGCTCATTCGCAACCTCCTGCATAGTAGTGAGGTTGTTTTTGCATATTAAATATAATTCATAGCCCTCTTTTGCAAAGATGCGGGCAATTTCCTTGCCGATACCGCGGGAGGCGCCGGTAATTAAAACACGTTTTGGCATAATTATTTTCCTTTATATGTGATAAAATTACTGTAAAAACTATTTATATATAGTATAATAATAGTTAAAGAAAATAGCAAGTCAGAGGTGAAGAAATGAACGATTTAATTATTATCGGTGCGGGACCGGCAGGTCTTTCTGCTGCGTTGTACGGAGCTAGAGCAGGACTTAATTTAATGGTGTTAGAAAGCAATTTTATGGCAGGCGGTCAGGTGCTCAATACCTATGAAGTGGATAATTATCTGGGGCTTCCGGGCAGCAATGGGTTTGATATGGGTATGAAGTTTAAAGAGCATGTGGAAAATTTGGGCGTGGAAATTTCTGCACGTTCTGTAGAAAATATTGAAAAGGCCGATAATCACTTTGTGGTTCACACATCGGAAGGAACGATGGAAGGGCGAGCAGTTCTTTTGGCTACAGGGGCCGTAAATCGTAAGCTTGCTATTCCGGGCGAGGAGGAATTACGAGGACGAGGAGTAGGCTATTGTGCTACTTGTGATGGTGCCTTTTACCGAGGAAAGGTGACAGCAGTAATCGGCGGTAGCTATCAGGCGGTAGAGGATGCTATTTATTTAGCCGGCATTTGTGAAAAGGTATATTTGATTCATCGAAGGGATGAATTACGTGCAGGTGCCATTTTAGAAGCTCAGGTAAAAAATTTGGCAAATGTAGAAATTGTATGGAATCATATTCCTTTGGAAATTAAGGGTGCAGATTGCGTGGAACAGCTTTTAGTAGAAAATGTAAAAACGAAAGAGCAAAGTCTGCTTAAGGTGGATGGCGTGTTTGTTGCTATCGGTACCATACCAAAGACGGAGTTGGCAGCCGGATTAGCGGAGCTGGACGAGCAAGGCTATGTTATTGCCGGAGAAACCGGAGAAACCAGTCTTCCGGGATTTTACGTGGCAGGGGACATTCGTACCAAGCATCTTAGGCAGATTGTAACAGCAGTAGCAGATGGTGCCAATGCAGTGACAGCAGCAACGGCATATTTGAAAATGCAAGCGTAAGGACAACTTCTAAAATTGTCAGATAAATTAAATTGTAAATTTCGACAAAAAAATCCTTTAAATTTTGGCAATTGACAAAATTAACAAAAATGATGAAATTTTCGTTGCAAATTTGGAGGTATACAAAAAAATTTGGAAAAGGAAGTTATCCGCATTTTTGGCAGTTATCCACATCAAAAAGTGGCTAAATTTAAGCAAAAATGATTTATACACAAAATTATCCACATTATCCACAACGAATTTTTAGATATTATGCTATAACCAAAAAATCTAACAGAGAACAAGTGTTTTGTAAAATATTACCATAACAATCAAAAAGCCCCCAATTTGGGGGCTTTTTGAATTGTCTGAAATTGTCAGAAAGATGTCGAAAAATTGTTATTCTAAAGGAAACTTGAAGTATCTCTTTGCGTTGTTGTAAGAGATGCCTTTGATGATTTCTTCTAATAATTCCATGTCAGCCGGATACTCACCGTTTTCCACCCAGTTACCAACTAAGTTGCAAAGGATACGACGGAAGTATTCATGTCTGGTGTAGGATAAGAAGCTGCGGGAATCTGTAAGCATACCAACGAATCCGCTTAAGTTACCAAGGTTTGCAAGAGAAATCATCTGATCCTGCATGCCTGTCTTATGGTCGTTGAACCACCATGCGCTGCCCTGCTGAATCTTACCAACGGCTGTAGAATCCTGGAAGCATCCGAGGATAGTACCGATTGCAGCATTGTCGTTTGGATTTAAGGAGTAGATGACCGTTCTTGGAAGCTCGTCTGTCTTAATGAGAGCATTTAAGAAGTCTGCCATCTGTGCGCTTGGTGCGTAGTTGTTGATACAGTCATAACCGGTATCCGGACCAAGTGCTTTGTAACGTAATTCGTTATTGTCGCGCTTACAGCCATAGTGTAACTGCATAGCCCAGTCTAAACGGTTGTATTCACGACCAACGAATAACATAAATGCAGTCTTGAACTGTAATTCTTCGTCACGTGTAACGGTGCCGCCAGCCATTCTCTTAGCGAAGATTGCTTCGATTTCTTCGTCGGAAGCAGGAGCGTACATTACATATTCTAAAGCGTGATCAGAAACATTACATCCCTGAGCGTTAAAGTATTCCAGTCTGTTTACTAAAGCAGCCTTTAAATCTGCAAAAGATTTGATTGAAATACCGCTTACTTCTGCTAATTTAGCAAGGTAATCTAAATATTCAGGCTTTTCAATATTCATAGCCTTGTCCGGTCTCCAAGCCGGTAATACCTTTACTTCAAAGCTTTCGTCAGCAGCAATTTTCTGATGCCATTCCAAGCTGTCGATTGGGTCATCAGTAGTGCAGATTAAGGTAACATTGGACTGACGAATGAGGTTACGAACGCTCATAGAGTCTTCCTGTAATTTGGCATTACATAAGTTCCAAACTTCTTCTGCGGTTTTGGCACATAAAACGCCATAGTATCCGAAATATCTCTGGAGCTCCAAATGAGACCAGTGAAATAATGGGTTACCAATTGCCTTGCCTACGCATTCAGCCCATTTAAAGAATTTTTCTTTGTCGCTTGCATTTCCGGTAATGTATTTTTCGTCAACACCACAGGAACGCATGAGACGCCACTTGTAGTGGTCGCCGCCAAGCCATACCTGAGTGATGTTCTCAAATTTACGGTCTTCCGCAATTTCCTTTGGATTGATGTGGCAGTGATAGTCTAAGACTGGGGTCTTCTCTGCAAAATTATGATACAGAGCTTTGGCTGTTTCGGTTTCTAATAAGAAATCGGCATCCATAAAGTTTTTCATTTCTCTTACCTCCAAGATAAACATAATTAGGGAAATTAAGTCCCCATACCTACTAAAATTATAAAACAAGAGGGATGTTTATTCAAGGGGAAAATATCAAAGAGCAAATTTTCTGTAATCCTTCATTATTTGGTCAAAATATTAGATAAAAACCAAGTTGACTATTGATATAAACCATTATAAAATTATAGTGTACAACTATGTGTACTTGAGTACATACTCTAGGATTTTTATGGATAGGAGAAATGCTATGAATCGTTTAAACACAAGCCTTACAGGCAAAAAAGACAGACCGGTTAAAGTGGTACAGTTCGGTGAAGGTAATTTCCTTCGTGCGTTTGTTGACTATATGATTGACATTGCAAATGAAAAGGGATTGTTTGATGGTGACATTGTACTTATTAAGCCAATTTCTTTTGGTTCTACTGATATGTTTAAGGAGCAGGAGTGTCAGTATACCGTATCCTTAAGAGGTATTGTAGAAGGTGAAGCAAAGGTATTAAACAGACAGATTACTTCTGTTAAGGATATTGTTGACTGTGGCACGGAATTTGAGAAGTACATGGAACTTGCTGACATTGACACCTTACGTTTTGTAGTATCTAATACTACAGAGGCAGGTATTGTATATGATGATACGGATAAGTTTGAATTAGCTCCTGCAAAGAGTTTCCCGGGCAAATTAACACAGTTCTTATATAGAAGATATACAACCTTCAACGGTGCAGTCGACAAGGGGCTTGTAATGCTTCCGGTAGAATTAATTGATGACAATGGTATTATGTTAAAGAAGTGCGTAAACCAGCTCATTGAGTTATGGGGCTTGGAAGAAGGCTTCAAGGCATGGGTGAACGAAGCTTGTATCTTTACATCTACCTTAGTAGACCGTATCGTTACAGGATACCCACGTGATACTATCAACGAAGAATGGGAAAAACTGGGCTACCAGGACAGCATCATGGTTACCGGTGAACCTTTTGCACTTTGGGTTATCGAATCTGACAAGGATATCAGCGCAGAGTTACCATTAGACAAGGCTATGGCAGACATGCCGGGTATGGATGTTATTTACACAGACAACCAGAAGCCGTACAAGCAGCGTAAGGTTCGTATCTTAAATGGTGCTCATACCTCTTTCGTTTTAGCTTCTTACCTTTGCGGACACAATATCGTATTAGAATCTATGAATGATCCGGATGTTCGCAATTTCATGAAGAAAACAATTTATGAAGAAGTTATTCCTACACTTACCCTTCCAAAGGATGAGTTAGAAGCATTTGCTGCAGCAGTAGAAACTCGCTTCGAGAATCCATATGTAAAGCATGCGTTACTTGCAATCTCTTTAAACTCTGTTTCTAAATGGAGAGCAAGATGTATGCCTTCTTTATTGGGCTATGTGGAGAAGAACGGTACATTACCGGCTCACATGACATTCTCTTTAGCAGCACTTATGGCATTCTATTCTGCTACAGAAATCCGTGACGGCAAGTTAGTGGGTCACAGAGGCGATGAAGAATACATGATTTCTGATGATGCTCCTGTATTAGAGTTCTTTGCAGCAAACTCCACAAAGGCTACGGAGGAATTTGTTGGTGCATTCTTATCTAACGAAGGCTTCTTTGGTCAGGATTTAACATTAGTGCCTGGCTTAAAGGATGCGGTTGTTACTTACTTAGATGATATCAAGGCAAATGGTATGAGGGCAGTATTATGCAAGATTTCTTAAAGATTCATGAGGACGACAATGTTGTCGTTGCGATTAATACATTAGCACCAGGCATCGTTGTGGATTTAGGCGATGTACAGGTGAAGGCAAGCGAGGAAATTCCTGCAGGTCATAAGATGGCAATTAAGGATATTGCTTGCGGCGAAGCGGTTACCAAGTATGGCTTCCGTATTGGTAATGCCAAGGAAGATATAAAAGCCGGTCAGTGGATTCATACCCACAATGTAAAGACTGCTTTGGGCGATTTGTTAGACTATACCTATGAACCGGTAGAATACGAAGAAAAAACCACAGAAGACGTTACCTTTATGGGCTTTAATCGTCCGGATGGTACCGTAGGCGTTCGTAATGAAATTTGGGTTATTCCTACGGTAGGCTGTGTAAACAACGTAGCAACCGCTATTGCAAAACAGGCCAATGCCTTTGTAAAAGGTTCTGTGGATGAAGTTATTGCTTTCCCGCATCCATACGGATGTTCTCAGATGGGCGATGACCAGGAGCATACACGTACCATTCTGGCTGACTTAATTAATCATCCAAATGCAGGTGGTGTATTGGTATTAGGTCTTGGCTGTGAAAACTCCAATATTGATATTTTGAAGGAATACATTGGTGAATATGACCCGAATCGTGTGAAGTTTTTGGTTGCACAGGAATCCGATGATGAAATTGCAGACAGTGTTGAGCTTTGCAAGGAACTGATTGATTATGCGGCTACCTTTGAAAGAGAGCCTATCAGTGTATCCAAGCTTATCATTGGTATGAAGTGCGGTGGTTCCGATGGTTTTTCCGGTATTACAGCAAATCCGTGCGTAGGTAAGTTCTCTGATATTTTAGTATCTAAGGGTGGTACAACTATCCTTACTGAAGTACCTGAGATGTTTGGTGCAGAGACAATTCTTATGAACCGTTGTGCAAACGAAGAATTATTCAACAAGACCGTTGATTTAATTAACGACTTCAAGAATTATTTTACTTCACACAACCAGACCATTTATGAAAATCCATCCCCTGGTAACAAGAAGGGTGGTATTTCTACCTTAGAGGACAAGTCCTTAGGTTGTACACAGAAGTCCGGATCTGCTTTGGTTAAGGGTGTATTGGCATATGGGGAAAGAGTTACTACTCCGGGTCTTAACTTGTTAAGTGCCCCGGGTAACGATTTGGTTGCATCTACCGCTTTAGCAGCAAGCGGTGCACATATTGTACTGTTTACAACCGGTCGTGGTACTCCGTTTGCTTCACCGGTACCAACCGTAAAGATTTCTACAAACTCTCGCCTTGCAAATAAGAAGTCTAACTGGATTGATTTTAACACCGGCGTTTTGGTAGAAGACAAGTCTATGAATGAAACTGCTCAGGCGCTCTTTGACTACGTAGTTGAAGTGGCATCCGGCAAGAAGGTTTGCGCGGAAGAGAGTGGTTTCCACGATATGGCAATCTTTAAACAGGGTGTTACATTATAAGTTATAATAAGAAATAAAAAATGAAGGAGTTGATGTTGTATTAGGTATTGGTACAACATCAACTCCTGTTTTGTTATGGTGTGTATTTAGCGCAAATCAATCGCTATAAAATTGCCTTGTGTAAGAATAGTATCGAAAGTAGTGTTTGTAAAGTATTTCAAATCATTTTGATGTACCACATAAAGTGCATTTGCATCAAAATAATTTTGAGATTTCATGTCCACAAAATGATAGCGTTCTGAGTAAGGTAAGAGCTCTCGCCCGCCGGTTTTGGTGGTTTCTTCCTGATAGTACAAGGCGTCAATCTGACAAGCGTACTGGGTAAGTATTTCGGCCATTTTGTAATTGGTCTGCCAGCCCACATTGGAAGAAACATATAGCGTGTCGTAATTTTCAAGATCATCCGCTTCTTTTACAATGGTCAAGAAATCTACATTAAACATGGTCTGAATGTTCTCAGCAAAATAAGTAAAATACTGGTTGAAGAAGAATATGCCAAGAATGGTATAGGCGATAATAAAACCATTTCTTAAGTATACAGTAAGTTTAGGCAAAAGCTTCGCAAAACAGTAAATTCCGTAGACAGTCAAAATTATTAGTGGATAAAATATAATATTAATACGATTAACGTTTACTTCAAAGGTAATAAGTCCTGCCCAAATGCCCATAATGAAATAACCGCACAGTGCCAAGTCTAATGTCTTTTGGCGCTTGTCCTTTTGTGTAAAGAAACGTTTGGCAAACATGATGATTCCAAAGAACGTAAACGGTATACTTAAATGGTACAGTGTTCCAAATCTTGGGAGTGCATTAAATAAGTAGTCCGGGCGTTGCAAAAAGGCTTGCTTTAACATAGAAAGAGCATTTCTCCCTAACTGGTAAAAAGAAAAATTTAAAAATAAAATATCATTGCTGCGAATACTGTGCGGAAAGTATGGGATGGTAATAAGCGGGGTATGAATGGTCTCCAAACCAAACATATTAATTACCATAACCAAGATTTCCGGAAGTGCCACGGCAAAAAAGATACATGCACTGACAAAAATTTCCTTGAAGCTAAATTCCTTTTTCCACAGGCACCATGCTGCAAATACAAATAAAAATACCGGTACGCTGTAAACTGCAATTCCGTAGCAGTAGAAGGTCAGTCCGAAACATACCATGGAAAGGTATAAATAACGTCGCTTTTCAAAGCCCTTTAATAATAGGAAAAAGCCCAGCAAAAAAACATGTGGAAATAGGTTACAATCTAAGGACCAGCGACTTTGCATAAAGTGCCATGGATTGATAGCCGTAAATGCCATGATCGCCAGTGACATATTAATAGAGAAAAATCTCTTGGAAATATGGTACATAAGTGCCACACCCATAACGCTGGAAAATACCATCGGCAGACGCACGGCAAAAGTAGAAAAACCGAAAAGCTTTATAAAAGGTACCATACAATAGCTTAAAAGGACGCTCATCTGTCCGTATTCCCAGGCAGTAAAATGTACCGGAAGCTGCATTCCGAAACGGTCTGTATCATATTGGGAAAGTGCCCAGGCGTCCATGGCACCCATGGCCTCATCTTGATTGATGCCTATCGGAACACTATCCAGTCCGATAATGCGAATAAGAAAGGCGAAAAGTAAAATCACCCAAAACAGAGTTACCTGTATGTATGGTGTTTTTGTGGATTTAAAATCTGTGTTCATAAAATCCTCCGATAAAGTTTAGAGTATATGTATAAAGTGTATCATATTTTGCTTAAGATAGCAAATTATAGAAAATTAATATAAAAATATATTCATAGAGTAATTTTCTTTTTGACCCAATCGACAATGTGGTGTATAATTAAAATATCTATAGCTATGCCCAAATGGAGTTATTGTATGAACAACAAAGACAAAAGAGCACAAATTTTATTTGTAGCAATTACTATTTTTTACAGTTTCATAATGTTTGTGCTGTTTTATAGACAGTGCGTGGAATATCAGGGGCTATATTTGTCTGATATGAAGGCCTATATTCAGGAAACTCAGGGGATAGACAGCGGATACTCCTTTCCGTATCCTATTATGTTTTGGATTGCCGGAGTGTTTATGGTATGCATGAGCCCACAGCTTGCGATGGCTTGTACCGTGACTATGCTGAATACTTTTAGCTTGATTTTAGTTAAGTATTACATGGATAGGTATGTGAAGGACATGTTGAGAACGGAAGGCCGCAAGTGGAACGTGAAATGGGACATACTTATAAGTGTATTGGCAATCTCACTGCTTTTTGTTTCGATGTTGTATGCGCCAAGAGGTCATGGTTTTTTCGGTTTTGATTATATATATCGGTGTAGCGGAAGCTATACGCCAAATCCTTTCTGGAATGCCACGTATTTGGCTACCAGACCTTTCAGTATTGTGAGTTTCTTTAGTGGGGTTCGTTTGTTAGATAGTTATGAGAAGCAGATGGACAAGCGTGATTGGATTGTGTTTGCGGTGTCATTGCTGTTGACCACTATGACCAAGCCGTCTTATACACTGGTTGCGGTTGCGGTCTTTGCGGTGATTATGCTGTATCGCTTTATAAAGAGCAGATTTGGGAATTTTAAGCAGAGTATAGTATTTGGTTTGGCGTTTATTCCTGCGGCCTGTGCACTGTTGTATCAGTATGCCGGGGTGTTCACCGGGACCAATTCCATGGGAGAAGAGACCGGTATTGGGTTTGGTATTGCAACAGCATGGAGCCTGTACAGCAATAATATTCCACTCAGTATTTTTATGGCAGCAGCCTTTCCATTAGGTGTGTTAGTAATCAATCTACCCAGATTAAAGGATACTGCATGGTTTCGACACGGCTGGCAGATTTGGGTTTTCGGTTTTATTATGTTTTTGTGCTTGTATGAGAAAGGCTTCCGATTGCCGCATATGAATTTTTCCTGGGGATATATGCATGGACTATTCTTTATCTTTTTTGTCAGCGTGCTGATGCTTTTACGTAACAGTGTGGAAAAGAAAGGTAAAATTCGCACCACTATAGTGGCAGCAGGATGGCTTGGGTATTTGTGGCATCTGGGGTGTGGAATCGTTTACTTTTTATATATTTATTCCGGACAAAATTCCGGATTCTTTTAGGGGTTATTTATGGAATATCAGATTTATTTACGTCCTATGACGGAAGAGGACGCAGAGTTGATTGTAGCATGGCGCAATAAGCCGGAATTGAAGAGGTTTTTTATCAGTCAGGCAGACTTTACTATAGAAGGGCATTTGAAATGGTTTCGTACTATGAAGGAATCCGGTCGTGCCTGTCAGATGATGATTATAGACAAAAAAGACGACAGACCTTTGGGGTCTGTGGATATCAAGGATATCGACCATGACCATCATAAAGGTGAATATGGAATCTTTATCGGTGATGAAGCGGCCCGAGGACGGGGCATTGGTACGGAGGCTGCCAAGCTTATGATTCAGTATGGTTTTGAAGAACTAGGCTTACATCGTATTTATTTGCGTGCGTTAGCCGGCAATAAGCAGGCGATTCGCAGTTACGAAAAGGCAGGCTTTGAGCAGGAAGGCTACTTAAAGGATGATGTATGTATTAACGGCAAATTTGTGGACATTGTTTGGATGGCCATTGTAAATAAGGAGAGATAACGTGAAAATCAGTTTTGTTATTCCTTGCTATCGTTCTGAGCATATGATAGGCAAGGTTATTGAAGAGATTAAAACCACTATGGAAGGTATGGCAAAATATACATACGAAGTGGTGCTTATTAATGACTGTTCACCGGACAATACCTTCGGTGTTATTAAGGCTTTAGCGGAGCAGTATTCTTTTATTAAGGGAATTAATCTGGCTCGCAATTTCGGACAGCATGCGGCACTTATGGCAGGCTTTCGTCACGTGACCGGCGATGTGGTAGTATGTTTGGATGATGATGGACAGACTCCTGCAGACGAAGTGGGTAAGCTTTTGGAAAAGATAGAAGAAGGTTATGATGTGGTGTATGCCAAGTATGAGCACAAGCAGCATTCTGCGTTCCGTAATCTGGGCAGCAAAGTCAATGAAATTATGACCCGTTTTATGTTAGGTAAGCCAAAGGAGCTTTATATCAGTAGTTATTTTGCAGCAAAGCGTTATGTCATTGAGGATGTAATCCGTTATGAAAACTCTTTTCCTTATGTAATCGGTCTGGTGCTTCGTGCAACCAAGCATATTACAAATGTAGTAGTAAATCACAGAGACCGCGAGGAAGGTACCAGTGGTTATACCTTAAAGAAGCTGTTGGGCTTATGGTTTAATGGATTTACTGCGTTTAGCGTAAAGCCGCTTAGAATTGCTACTATAATTGGGGCTTTTTGTGCATTCTGTGGTTTTGCATATGGTTTTTACACTATCTTAAAGAAGTTCTTCTTGCCGGGCGTGCCGGTTGGCTTTAGTGCCATGATGAGTGCAATCGTATTTTTCGGCGGTATGGTAATGTTAATGTTAGGCTTAATCGGGGAGTATATCGGACGAATTTATATTAGCTTAAACAGTGCTCCTCAGTATGTAATTCGTGAAACCGTTAATATTGATTACACACAAAAATAGTAGTTTAGGAAGATTTATGAAGGTAAAAGTTGAAGAACATATTAAAAAACATATCCGATTTTATAAAGCAGCACTGATGGCACTTGTTCCTCTTGTAGTTTGTGCGGTGACTTGTGCCGTACAAGGATATGCAATTTGGGATGCGTATATTCCGGCTTCCGAGTGGAATGATGAGCTTTTCTACTACAAGCAGGTAGAGGGCATGGTAAAGTTTGGGTATCCATATGGATATTTTGGCTTTAATGAAAGTCATGCGCGTGTGTTGAGTTTTGCGGCATGGAGTCCGGTTTTGGTGTGGCCATGGCTTATTTGGGGCTTTCTTTTTGGATGGAACCTGATGTCACCGATTTATTGTAATATCCTGATTATGATGGTGTCAGTTGGTTTGTTTGTATGGATTGTAAAGCCAAGCCGGAAGCAGATGGCACGTATGGCAGTACTTTTTGCGGTGTTTCCGCTGTTTACCAGATATATGCTGTCTGTTATGCCGGAGTGTACCTGCTTTGGTATGCTGATGGTATTCTTTGCATATGCCTATGCATATATGAAAGAAGAAAAAACAGGTCAGTTGGTTGGTATGTTTGTGATTTCCGCTCTGCTTACGTTGATGAGACCATACATGATTGTATTTCTGCTGTTACCGATGCTTATGCTTACGTTAAAACGTAAGTGGATTGGTGCAGGTATCAGTGTAGGTGTGGTAGGTGTGACCGGTATTATTTATATTTTGCTCAAGATATTTTTGTCTGCAGAATATTTTACACCATTGTTTGATACGACCTGGATTACCACGTATTTGCGTGAAGGCTTTAAAGAAGGCTGGACATATATGTGGGACAAGCTTTACTTCCAAGGCTGGGATTTTATAGGTAAGAGTATGCAGGGTATCCGCGAAGGATTAGCGATGGGCTCTTTCTTTGTTGGTTTTATTCTGGTGATGGTGATTGTGGCATTGTATGCGCTGTACAAGCTTATCCGCAAAGACTTTAAGACCGGTCTGTTATACGGACATCTGGCATTTTGTTTCTTTGCGATGTGGATGGCACTTTTATTAATGTACAAGATGCAGGAAGGCAGTAAGCATTTATTGACGTTCATTGCAGCAGGCTTATTTGCCATGGCGTTGATGGAAATTAAATGGAACATCCATGTAATTATTTGCAGTGCAGTGTTTATTTATCTGTATTTCTTTATGGCGGTAGATTCTTATGATTATCAGAATCGTTTCCGTAATGATGAACTGGTAGCGGAGATTGAGCGCACAGAAAAAGAGTTTCATGAGAAATTGGAACTTAATATGGAACATGTTCCGAATTATGACAATGATGTCATTTGGGTAACGTATGATTATCATGCCGAAAATGGACAGCAGATTATAACGGATTATCAGATTTTGTATGGTATTCCGGTTGGTTTCGGTATTAATTGTTGTTATCCGGATTTTATTTTAGAAAACTTTGACTCCTTGCAGTGTAAATACATTTGTGTTCCGGTGGATGGCAACATTGATGCGGTATGTAAGGAAAAAGGACTTGAGGTGATTACTCAAGGCATGAATGCAGTTTGCTACCAATTAAGATAAGATTACAGAAGGAGAAGATACATGCAGGCTTTCAAAAAAGCAAAGCAGAAAATAGAATATGTATTATTTGGCCTTCTGCTTGTGGTTTTGGCAGGGTTTACGTTGTATCTGACGTATCATCAGGCTTGGTATGCAGCGAATAATATGACGGATGTTGCATATCATTCTGACATTTTGGCTTATATGAAGGAAGCACAGGGGATTGATAGTGGTTATAGTTTTCCTTATCCGGTCATGTTTATGCTGACGAAGTTCTTACATCTGGTGCTGCCTATAGAATGGTCTATTGCTTTGGTGATAACAGGACTGCATGTTGGAAGTTTTGTGCTGTTACGCTATTACTTTAGGAAGTATCTGCAAAAAACAGTGTCCGGGGAGTTGGCAGCATGGCAGCAATGCGGTGTAACCTTGGCTACCTTTTTGGTGCTGTTTTATTCCATGATATTTGTGTATAATCATCCCTTTCCGGGCACCCGGTTTTATTATATGGGTGTGTTTAGTCCCAATCCTTTTCATAATGCTACTTATCAGGCTTCCAGACCCTTTGCAATTATTTGTATATTTTTGTTTGCTGAGTTGTTGGACACATACGAGCAGAAAATAAATTGGAAAAAGGCGGCTGCGTTTAGTGCAGTGCTGCTTTTGGCTACCATGACAAAGCCTAGTTTTACCATTGTTTTTTGTGGGGTTGCCGGGCTGATTATGTTGTATCGCATGTGCAAGGCCAAATTTACAAATTTTAAAAATACGGTCGTGTTAGGCGGCATGTTTATTCCTACATTTGTGGATTTATTGTATCAGTTTGGTGGGGTATTTACCGGTACCGACTCCAAGGGGCAGGAGGCTGGTCTTGGGTTTGAGCTTTTTAGAGTGTGGAGAGAATACTGCAGCAATTATATTGTAGCGATTATACTTATGATATTCTTTCCTATAGTTGTATTGGTGTTTCAGTATCGCAAGATGCTTACCAACACGTTATATCGTTTCGGTTGGCAGATTTACGGTATGAGCCTTGTGATGTTTATATTACTTTATGAAAAAGGGTTCCGCGCAGTGGATGCGAATTTTTCCTGGGGCTATATGGTTGGGGCATTTTTTCTTGTAATGAGTTCACTATTAGTGCTTGTGGAGGAAACCTGCAAGGCTAGGAAGCATAGCTGGGGGCTGCTTGTTCAGTGGGGAGCTTTTGGACTTCATGTATTGTGCGGAGTGTTTTACTTTATGATTATTTTCATGGGTGGCTCTTATTACTAAATACTTATCAGAGAAATATTTCTTGAGGAGATAAAAGTGAAAAAAATTTTAGAGAAGTTAGATGTAATTTTAAATAAACGGCAAAAAAGCAGAATGAAGCTTTTGGTAGTAATGATGATCATCGGAGCATTGTTGGAGACCGTGAGTATTTCCTTGGTGCTTCCCATTGCAACCGTATTGACAAATCCGCAGAGCGTAAATGGAGACGGATTGGTTGGGACATTATATCGTCTATTTCATTGTAATAGCGTACAAAACTTTGCATTGTTGATGCTGATTGGGCTTTTGCTTGCGTTTGTTGCTAAGAATCTGTTTTTATTTATTCAGACTAAAATGCAGCTGGACTTTGTATACAATAATCAGTTTGAAACGTCCCGTAAGATGATGATTAATTTTATGAAGCGTCCTTACGAGTATTATCTGAATGCAGAAACAGCAGTCATTCAACGAAATATTACTTCGGATGTTAACAATATGTATGCCATGGTGCTGTCTATTTTGCAGTTAATGAGTGAATTTGTGGTATGTGCGTTTCTTGGTACGTATTTGATTATTCAGGATCCTGTAATGTGTGTTACCATCGGCGGACTTCTGATTATCGTACTTCTTACCATAAAGAAAGTGTTAAAACCGATTATGGTTCGTGCCGGTAAAGAAAATCAGGATTATTATGCCGGGCTTTTTAAATGGATTAATCAGGCGGTTACCGGTATCAAGGAAATTAAAATTGCCAACAAGGAAAGCTATTTTATAAGCGAGTATGCAAAATGCGGCGATGGTTATGTAAATGCCGTAAAAAAATATTCTCTTTATAATAATGTGCCAAAGCTCTTGATTGAAACCATTTGTATCGCAGGTTTTGTGGTGTATATGTTTGTGGCGTTTGCTATGGGCAGAGACACGGAGAGTATTGTAGTTTCTATTTCCGCTTTTGCAGTGGCAGCAATTAAGCTTTTACCAAGTGCAAACCGCATTAATAACCAGTTGACTAACATCGCATATTTTGAAGCGTTTTTCTATGGCGCCAGTGATAATTTGCAGGCGGATATCAGCGATAAGACGATTGTATATGATGCAGAAGCATATACCGGAGAGGAAGCTGTTGAGAAATTACCGGTTCATGACAAGATTGTATTAAGCGATATTTCTTACAAATATCCAAATACCGACAAGTACATTTTTGACCATATGGATATGGAGATTCCTATTGGTCAGGCTATTGGTATTGTGGGTACGTCCGGTTCCGGTAAGACTACCGTTGTAGATATTTTATTGGGTTTACTGGATATGGAAGGCGGAGTGATTACTGCAGACGGCGCAGATGTGAATACAAAGGAGAATTACCCAAGATGGTTGGGTAATGTAGGTTACATTCCGCAGACGATTTTCATGTTGGACAGTGACATTCGTCATAATGTAGCTTTTGGAGTGCCGGATGCCTTGATTGATGATGAAAAAGTGTGGGATGCTTTAAAAGAGGCCCAGTTGGATAACTTTGTCAGAGATTTGCCGAAGGGACTTTCCACAGAGATTGGAGAACGAGGCATTCGTTTGTCCGGTGGCCAGCGTCAGCGTATCGGTATTGCAAGAGCGTTGTTTAATGACCCGGAAGTATTGATTTTGGATGAAGCAACAAGTGCACTCGATAATGATACCGAGGCGGCTATTATGGAATCTATAAACAGCCTGCATGGTAAAAAGACGTTAGTTATCATTGCACATAGATTACAGACGATTGAAAAGTGTGATATGGTTTACCGTGTAGAAGGCGGGAAGGCCGGTCGTGAGCGATAGATGCAAAAACTGACAATGGTGTCACGTGGCGAGGCTGATTTAAAGGAGGTGAGTTTGTGGAGTTAAGTATTATTGTGCCTGTGTATAATATGGCAGCGGACGGTAAGCTGGAGTATTGTTTAAATAGCTTGGTAAATCAGACCGTTACCGATTATGAAATTATTGCGGTTGATGATGCCTCCACAGATAATTCTCCACAAATTTTGCTGGACTACGCAGCAGACTATCCGGATTTGTTCAAGGTGTATTTTTCGCCGGAGAACCGTAATCAGGGCGGTGCCAAAAATATTGGTTTGAAGCACGCCCGCGGGCGTTATATTGGCTTTATTGACAGTGATGACTGGATAGCACCGGACATGTATGAGAAGCTTTTAAAGAAGGCAAAAGAAACCGGTGCTGACATGGTAGCATGTAATTATCATTTGACCCATGAGCATTCGGAGGCTATCGGACAGGTGGTGCGAACTCATTATGAAGCACAGACCGGTATACTGGATGAAAACAAGTACAAGCTTCTTATTTTGGATCCCGGAAGTCTGGTTATAAAAATATATAGACGAAATCTGATTTATGATTGCGGCATGCGTTTTCCAGAGCATATGTTTTACGAAGATAATGCCATTGCTACCGCTATTATGCTGAAAGCGAAGCATTTTGAATATCTGGATGAACCGTTGTATGCTTATTATCAGCATGCCACATCTACGGTGCATACCATAACAAAAGAAAGATGCGGACAACGGTTAGAAGCGTCAAGAATTATGCTGCAACATGCCAAGGACTTTGGGTATTTAGATAAGTACCATGATGAAATCGAATTTAAATTTACAGAGTTGTTTTATGTAAACACCTTGTTTAGTTATTTACAGGGTGTAGGCAAAAAGGATATTGCTTTTTTAACTGCTTTGCAAAAAGAGATGAAAGAAACCTTTCCGAATTTTGAGGAAAATCCTTATTATAAGGCTCGTATTGGGGAAGAGGAGCGTATGTTTATTCATATGCAGCAAAAGAGTACCCGTCGTATGCTTGCTTGGTATGAATTTAAGTGGTTTGTGCGTCGGCTTAGAAAAGGTGGCTGGAAGTCTTTGGCCTTAAAGACAGGTGGCACCCTTTTGGGCTTTTGGATCTGTATGTTTTTGGCGGGTTTTGCCGTAAGAGATGACCGCACATTAGAATATCCCATTGTTCTTATGGGGGACAGTGTTATTGCCAACGATTATGTGGGAGAGGAATTAGACGAGATGCTGGAAACCGGACTTGGTGAAGCGGTGTTTAATGCGGGATTTGGTGGTTCCTATTTATGCAATCAAAATCTGGAAAATTACGATACCGGTGGAGATGAAAGTTTGTCAATGGAAGAGTTGGCACGCAGTATCGTCACAGGGGATTTTACGGTTCAAAAGGCCACTATAAAACGTGCCAGTAAATTGGATTATTACGAAAGCAGGTTGGAAACGCTTTCGCAGATTGACTTTCATAAGACACACACTTTGATTATTGAGCATTGTATAAATGACTATGCATTACAGCTTTCACCGACTGAGGTTGGTGAGACATTGCGGAAGATATTGGTTTCTGTACAAAAAAAATATCCAACACTTCGAATAGTAGTTAGTTCGCCTACCTATTGCTATATTGTACAGGAGGGTGCAAGGTTATACTGTGATACTACAGAATTGGGACCATATATTTTAGAAGAATATATTTTAGAAGAAGAAAAAGTCTGTGCAGAACTTGGGGCATTGTTTGTAGACAATTACCATCAGAATGTTATCACAAAAGATACCATGGATATGTATTATTTAGATGGCCTGCATTTAAATGAAGAAGGCCGGAAATTTATGGCAGACAATATTTTAGAAGTGCTTAAGCAGGATGGTGCAAATTAAGTAACAGAAAGGAAGAGACATGTTACCGGAACGGGTTTTTCATGCTTGGAAGCAAAAAATAACAAAACAAGATATATATGCGTTTTTGACGGCAGTAATAGTGGGATTTCTAACACACATGCGTGTGTTTGTCCGGGATATTCCAAATCATGACGGCATGAGCAGTCTGCATTTTGACCAGAATATGATTACGTCCGGTCGGTGGTTTTTGCGTGTGGCGTGTGGTATTTCTTCTGACTATACGCTGCCATGGGTAATTGGCGTGTTGTGTGTATTGTATTTGGCAATAACAGCCGTGATTTTGCAGAGATTTTTTAGAGTGAAGCATACATTTACTGCGATGCTTCTGGCAGCTGTTTTAGTAACGTACCCTACACTTGCTTCAAATTTTGCATATATATTTACGGCAGACGGATATATGTTGGCGCTGCTTTTGGCAGTATTGGCAGTATTTTTTGTAGAAAAAAGCCCCTTTGGATTTGTGTGGGGTGCCATTGCTCTTGGCTTTAGTATGGGTATCTATCAGGCGTATTTATCCTTTGCCATGATTTTGGCCGTGTATGCGGTTTGCCGGGGATGGTTTTTCAGTACGGAATTAAAAGAAAAGTGGAATGTGACCTGGCGTTATGTTGCTATGGGCGGAGGCGGTGCAGTAATATATTATACCATGCTGCAGCTTTTGCTGTTTGTACAAAATACGGCACTATCCGGATATCAAGGCATTGGTTCCGATAATGAAATGACATTATTGGAGCGTATTGTCCAAATTTACAAGGACTTTGTCGTGCATACTTTAAAAGGTAATATTATGATGCAGAAAGGATGGTTGCTGGTTGCAGTAATGGTGCTTTTTGGAGTGACACTGGTGGTGTTGGTACAGGCATTATATAAAGCAGGCAGCCTGAAAAATATTTGGACATACCTATGTGCAATAGCGGCAGTGATTATTTGGCCGGTATGTTTTAATGTGATATTAATTATTTCTCCCGATGTGACATATCACTCCTTAATGCGTTATCAATGGGTGCTTCTTCCTATGATTGCACTGGTAATCTTGGATAAGCATGGAGCAGAAATTTGTAAAGGTATAAAAGGACAGGCTCTTGTAGCGTGGCTGGGCATAGTAGTATCCGTAGTCATTGCTTTCCAATATGCCTTGATTTGTAATATTGGCTACTTTAATTTAGAAAAGAAGTTTGAAAAAACATATGCCTATTGCTTACGTATGTTAGATCAGATGGAAGAGACCGAAGGATACTACCACGGTATTCCGGTAGCTATGATTGGCGTAGTGGGTGACCATTATCTTCCAAGTACGGATTTAACTGTAAATGTAACGGACAGCCTGATTGGAGTAAATGGGGATTATTTATTTTATACAGCAGAAAATTATCAGGCGTTTATCGAATACTATTTTGGTGTCCACATAGAATTGGTGCCGATGGAAGATATGGTAGAAATTATACGAGACCCAAGATATATCGAATTACAAGTATTTCCGAAACCGGATTCCATGAAAGTGGTGGATGGTATTTTATACATTCGAACAGAAAACAAAGGAGAGTTTAACTGATGGCGTTATTATCCATAATTATTCCTTCTTATAATGAAGAAGAAAATATTGCCAGAACTGCGAAACGTTTGCGAGAGATTTTAACAGAGGCAAATATTTCGTACGAACTTTTATTTATCAGTGATGGTTCCAGAGACAATACCTTTGCGGAAATTGAAAAAGAGGCAAAGGTAGATTCTAATGTAAAAGGTTTTGAATTCAGCCGCAATTTTGGGAAAGAAGCTGCGATTTTTGCGGGCCTAAAAATGGCTAAGGGCAATTGTGCCGTAGTCATTGATTGTGATTTACAGCATCCACCGGAAATGATTCCGGAAATGTTTAAGCTTTGGAAGGAAGGCTTTGACGTAGTAGAAGGTGTGAAGAGCGATCGTGGTGACGAGAGTAAGCTTCATAAGTTGTTTGTAGGTGCTTTTTATAGTGTAATGAGCAAGCTTATGAAAATCAATATGAATGACACTTCCGACTACAAGCTGTTGGACCGTAGAGTCATGGATGTACTATTAGATTTAAAGGAGAGTAATACCTTTTTCCGTGCGCTCAGCTTTTGGGCGGGTTTTAAATCTACCAATATACACTATGAGGTGCAGGAGCGTACCGCGGGAGAAAGCAAGTGGAGCTTTACAAGCCTGCTTAAATATGCAATTATGAACACCACTTCATTTACAACGGCACCATTACAGGTGGTGACGTTTCTGGGGATTTTATCTATTGCTTTGGCAGTGATTATGGGCCTTCAGACTTTGCTACGGTATTTTATGGGTAATGCGGTAGAAGGTTTTACAACGGTAATTTTGTTGGTACTTATGATTGGCGGGTTTATTATGTTAAGTCTTGGTATTATTGGGCATTATCTTGCTCGTATTTATGATGAAGTGAAGGGTAGACCGCGTTATATTATTGCCCGTGAAACCGGCAAGGAAGAAGCAAAGCATGAATAAGCGATTAAATAATTTTGAAGCATTGCGTATTTTAGCAATGTTTATGGTAATTGTACTGCATTATTTGGACAAGGGAAAGGTTTTAGCTTCTGAAGCTACAGATTTTAACAGTACTTCTTATGTGGCATGGCTGGTGGAAGCTTTTGCTATTGTAGCAGTAAATGTGTATGTGTTAATTACCGGATATTTTATGTGTGAAAGCAATATGAAACCAAGGAGACTGATTCAGATTGTTTGTCAGGTGCTGTGGTACACTCTTTTGATACCGGTAGTATTAGCGGTGCTTGGTGTTGTAGAGTTTAGCAGTTTTGATATGTACGATTGGCTACGATTTGTATTTCCGGTGCACATGAAGCATTACTGGTTTGTGACGGCGTATGTGATTTTGATGTTGTTAGTACCGTTTTTAAATGCAGGTATTCAGCACATGAGTCAAAATCAGCTTGCTTTTTCTACGACACTTTTGACGGTGTATCAAATCTTGCCAAAGAGTGTGCTTCCGGTAAAATTTACGGATGATGAAGCAGGAAATCATGTACTGTGGCTGGTGTGCCTGTATCTGATTGCTGCATATATACGTAAGTATGGTATTCCGTTTTTCTCCAGCCTGAAAAAGAGTCTGCTTTGCTATGTGGGCGGTGCAATATGTATCTTTACAAGCTTATTGGTGATGCGTGTGATTTATTTTAAACTGGATGCCTTTGGGGAAAGCTTAAGCTTTGGGTATCACTATAATCATATCCTTTGTGTTTTTGCTTCTGTGTCACTGTTTTATGTGTTTAAGCATTGGGAGTTTCGAGATGGCGTGATAAGTCGTCTGGTAGGAAAAGCAGCACCTTATACGTTTGGTGTATATTTAATCCATGAGCATATACTGGTGCGTTATTTATGGCCACAATGGCTGCATGTAGTGCCTACGGAAAATGTAATTGTATTTTTGTTTCATTTAATCTGGAAAGTATCACTGGTGTTGGTAGTAGGACTGGTACTGGACTGGCTGCGTGCACTGGTATTTAAAGGAATCGGCCGTTTCGTGCGTCGATAACAGGAGGAGCATTTGGAAACACAAAAAAATAAAAAAATGAAAGACCTGCTTTTTTATGGAGCAATGGTGTTTTTATTTCTTTATACTTTTCGAAAAGTAAATCAGGGTATCGATGTGACAGATACGGGGTATCATTTCAGTAATTTCATGTATATGAGTAAAATGGACCCTATGTGGATTTTTTCCACCTATCTTGCCAGTGTGCTGGGGCATTTGTTCACCGTACTTCCGGGTGGGGATACCCTGCTTGGTATGAACATTTATACTACCGTTATTCCGGCACTTTTAGGGATAATGACATTTGTATTTTTTGTAAAAGTGGTGAAGTTAAACGTCTGGGAGAGCTTTCTTGGTGTATTGGTGGCGCTTGCACTGTGCTGGTGTCCGACTACTTGTGTGTATAATTATCTTACCTACTTTTTCTTCTGTGCGGGAGCCATACTTTTATACATGGGCCTGACAAAACATAGAGCGTGGCTTTTAATTGGTGCAGGCATATGCCTTGGTGTAAATGTGCTGGTACGATTTCCAAATGCGGCAGAGGCAGCACTGATTGTAGTGGTGTGGTACACCTGTTTTCTTCGCAGAGAGAAATTTCTTACGTATGTACAGAAAACCGGATGGTGTCTGCTTGGGTATCTTGTCGGCATGGGTATTGTTTTTGTACAAATTGGATTGCAGTATGGTATTGGCGAATATGTAAATGGCATTATCCGACTGCTTGGTATGACCGGCGATGCTTCTGATTATACCCTTTATTCCATGATTTATAATTTGATTCAGGCCTATTTGTTCAGTGGAAAATGGGTGTTAATCATGGCGGTGTGTGTGCTATTTGGTCTATTGGGATTTATGGTGCTTTCGGGCAAGCTTACGGGGCTGAAAGGTATTGGTTATGCGGTATGCTGCGTGGTATTGGTTCGCTGGTTCTACGGACAGGGGATGTTTAGTCTTGCATACGATGGTTATGGAGCTATTTTAAACTGGGGTGCTGTGGTAATTATCGGAGCACTGTTGTTTGCACTGTGGCAGGTGATTTCACCAAAAAGTAAGGAAACTGAAAAAATTTTTTCTGTAATAGTGATTGTAGTGATTGGTATTACACCGCTTGGCAGTAATAACCAGCTATATGCAAATTTAAATAATATGTTTTTGGTAGTACCTTATGTGATTCACTTTCTTGTGAAGCTGGTCATCGGTGGCAAAGAGTGTGTGTTAAGAATCAAAAATTACACACTGACAACTTCCAAATGGCCGCTGATACTTATGACGGCCACCTGTGTGTTCATGTTATTTGTACAGAGCTTATTGTTTGGGCAGGTATTTATTTTCCGTGACAGTGTGCCAAGAAACAGCAGGGTAAACAGTATCGCGACGGTGAAAGGCATGGTTACCAACGAAACCAATGCAACAAGGCTGGAAGAACTGGGAGAATATGCTCAGAAAGCCGGATTAAGCGGCAAAAATGTACTGTTGTTCGGGGATGTGCCGGGATTGAGTGCATACTTGAAAATGCCTTTCGTGATGAGCCCGTGGCCGGATTTACCGTCCTATTCTAATGCTACCTTTGAGGCGGAACTGGAACAGGTGTTGACCAATATAGAGCAAAATCGGCCGGTTATTATTTGGGGAGCTGATTTTTACGAATTCTTAACAAATCAGTTAGAGGATATAGAGGTGAAAAATATATACGAGGAAAAGTATGGCTATAAAATAGCCCTGCTTCGTGACATGATAGAAATATACGAGTATAATTGTACATTTGCAAATGAAGCATATGTAATTTATGAATAGAGAGGACGATATTATGATTAATTTTAATGTGCCGCCATTTACCGGAAAAGAAATGGATTATATCAAAATTGCAGTAGAAAACCAGAAGATTTGCGGCGATGGAGAATTTACCAAAAAGTGTAATGCATGGATTGAACAGCGTACAGGGACAGCAAAGTGTCTTTTGACTACTTCCTGCACACATGCTACCGAAATGGCAGCGCTTTTGGCAGAGATTAGGCCGGGGGATGAAGTAATTATGCCGTCCTATACCTTCGTATCAACCGCAGATGCATTTGTACTTCGTGGTGCAACTGCTGTATTTGTAGATATCAGACCGGACACCATGAATATCGACGAGACCAAGATTGAGGCAGCGATTACGGACAAGACTAAGGCAATTGTACCGGTACATTATGCAGGGGTTTCCTGTGAAATGGATGTGATTATGGATATTGCAAAGCGTCACAATTTAGTAGTAATTGAAGATGCAGCGCAAGGTGTTATGTCAAGCTACAAGGGTAAAGCACTTGGAACTATCGGTGACTATGGCTGCTTCAGCTTCCATGAGACTAAAAATTACAGCATGGGTGAAGGCGGTGCGCTTCTTATTCAGGACCTAGAAATGATAGAAGCTGCAGAGATTATTCGCGAAAAAGGTACCAACCGCAGTAAATTTTTCCGTGGTCAGATTGACAAATATACCTGGGTAAATTACGGTTCTTCTTATTTGCCAAGTGATATGAATGCCGCATATTTATATGCACAGTTAGAAATGGCAGATGATATTAACCATGCAAGACTGCATATTTGGAACCGCTATTATGAAGGTTTAAAAGAATTGCAAGAGGCTGGAAAGCTTAAGCTTCCTGTGGTTCCGGAGGGCTGTGTACACAATGCTCATATGTTCTATATTAAGGCAAAGGATTTAGAAGAACGTACTGCTTTGATTTCTCATTTAAAGGCGAACGAAATACTTGCAGTGTTCCACTATATCCCTTTACATTCTGCACCGGCAGGCTTGAAATACGGCCGCTTCCACGGGGAGGATGTATATACGACAAAGGAAAGTGAAAGACTTTGCCGTCTGCCATTGTATTATGGCTTAACAGATGAACAGGTAGATTACATTATTTCTAAGGTAAAAGCTTTTTACGCATAGGTCAATTAGATGTATATGAAAAAATTAGTACAAGTATTTTTGCCTGTAATTCGGGGGTTTTTCGTTTGTGCAGCAATGTTGCAGATTGGATGGGGAATCGTTTATATAGGCAAAAATTTTATGGCAGTGCCGCAGTTTCGTGACACTACTATATATTTGGAAATGGCAGAGCGTTTCGTGGTAGATGAATACACCGGGATTTTATATCCGCTTTTAGTAAAGCTTTGTAAAAGTATTTCCTTTATTCCTTATCAAATCCCCATATATATCCTTCAGCTTTTTGCAGGAATATATAGCGTGTATCATTTTGTACGTACCTGGACAGAGCAGAAGTTTCCGGCTTTTGTGTGTGCACTGTGGATGAATACCATACCATTTGTGGCTCAGGCGCACGTGACAGTGCTTCCGCATTCTTTAGCTATGACTTTTCTGCTTCTTATGAGTCTTCAAGTATTAAAAGGCAGTGTACAGCGCAGAAGATTAACGATTATGGAATGGGCAGAGCTTTGGTGCAGTTTTATTATTTTAGCGCAGTTGGATAGAGCATATTTGCTGCCGGGAATATTGTTTGCAGTTTGGGGCGTGTTTTTGCAATTCTACAACATGACACATAGAATAATGCTGTTTGGTGTAAGCCTATTGATTGGCATTGGTATGCTGATTATTAACCTTGCCATTTATGACGCGGTTCAGACTCCGGGATATTACGGCAGAATTCAGCGTTCGGCTGCATCCGCATTTTTTCAGAGAACCGGTGTGATTACGTTGAAGGGCAAGTATCGAATATATATGCCGGAGGAAGTGCAGGATAGCTTCACGTGGGAAGAATTAGACCAAATCAGTAAATATCCTTACAAAATACAAAATGAATTTGGTCCTACCTTAGAGGCTCGCTTCGGTAAAGAACGTGCGGAGGAGATTTACTTTGCTTTGGGTATGCTTGGGTTGGCTACTGCCACCAAGGATAATGCGGTAAATATTGCTGAGGATGTGGCAAGCTATGTGCTTCCGTTAGGTGCATACGCAACCTGGCAGGATGGAGAATTAAAAGGAGCTACAAGCTGGAATTATCAACAGTTTGTCCATGAGGCACCTATACTTTCCGCTTGCTATGCAAAGGTTTGCTGCTTTTTGTGGAGTGTTCTTTTGGGAGTAAGTCTTGCTATATGTTTTGTTTTGGGGGTTTGGCACAAAAGGTGGTGTGTCAGAGTATGGCTTCCGGCAACCGGCTGTGTACTGATATATGCGGTATATTTTGCTATGGGCGGAACGGATGTCTATGATTATAAAACGGCGCTGCTTCCTATGGTTATGAGTTATGGGCCGATATGTTATCTGGCGTTTCGATATATTTTTAAAGAGGATTGATAAATCATATGAATCAAACAAAAAAAAGCTGGCTGGACTATGCAAGTGTAATACTATTATCCGGTGCAGTTCTAATTTTAATTGTAGTGAATATCTTTTGGGGAGATCACTGGATTAATTCTGATATGGCGGCGGAAATGATTTTTTCCAAGCTTTTGGCAGAGGAAGGAAGGCTTATCGCCAGCTCAAACTGGTACTATTCCACAGAGTTTCGTGTGCTGTACACACAGCTTGTGATGACTCCGCTGCATCATATTTTAAAGGATTGGCATGTTATTCGTGTGATTACCAATGTGGTGTTTTACGCACTGATGCTTGTAAGCTTTTATTTTGTATGTAAGCCACTAAAGATTCGCAGGCGTAATGTGTGGCTATGTGCGTTAGCATTGTTTGTACCGGTGTCAGAAGCAGTAATGACGCATTTGCAGATGGGCAATACGTATATGTCACATGTGATTTTGTGCCTTGTGACATTTGGATTGTTCTTGCGGTTGTGCGACAGAGAGCAAATACAGCACAGAGGACGATATATTGTTTATGCGGTGTTATTTGCAGCAATATGTGTGGTTTTAGGTGTTTCCGGTGTCAGATATTTGCTGGACGTATTGGTGCCATTGGTAATCACAGCAGGAGTTTTTGTAATACGATGCGATGACTTTATGGCGCTTCGTGCGGAACCGAACAAGAAGCATTTGAAAGGGCTCATAAAGACGAGGCAGGCAACGTATTTATTTGTCAGCCTTGCCGGGCTGGTTTGCGGAGGTATTGGTTATCTGATAAATGCACTTTTTATCAGTAAACAGTATCAATTTCAGACTTATGATACGACCAATTTTATTGCAGTGCATGAAGGTGAATTCTTGGATCGCGTACAGAATGCCTTGGGTGAGCTTTTGCAGATGTTTGGTTACATTGAAAATAAAGCATTTTTATCCTTACGAGGTTTCGTTACTATTTTGGCATTTGTCATGATTGCTACGCTGGGATTCACATGGGTGAAAAGTATGCGCTACAGCCTTGTACAGAGCACGGAATTGATAGAACCAAAGGAGCAGAATCATCGCAGATTTACGGTACTGTTTGCAGGAGTAAGCTTTGGCCTGCATCTATTTATATTTGTTTTTACTACTAGTACCATGGTAGACCGCTATTTTATCCCGATTGTCATTTTCTTTCTTTTGGTTTTGGCAATTTATATGGAGTGGGAACGACTTGTATTTGACCGCGTGGTGGTATGCCTGATTTTGGGAGTAAGTCTGGCGTTGGCAGGTGTGAAAACATACTATTCCTTTGTATCCAATAACAAAAATGCAGACCGCTATGAAATGGCAGAGTATTTGGTGGAAGAAGGCTATACCTTTGGGTACGCAAGCTACTGGAATAGCAACATTATGACAGAAGTGTCAGACGGAGCGCTGGAGATGGCAAATCTTTGGAGTTTGGAATCTTTAGGGGATTTTAAGTGGTCATCTAAAATGTCCGGCTATGATCCAAAGGAAGGGAAAATCTTTCTGATAGCCGAAAACGATGAGTTGGAAGCTTTAAAAGAGCATGGCATGCTGGAACAACAGAAAATAATTTTTGAAAACGAAAGCTACTGTGTGCTTCATTTTGATAGTCAGGCAGAATTTTTGGCTTATAGAGAAGCACAATGAAAAACATAAATAGTTGGTGTTGATATGAAGTTAAGTATTATTGTACCTGTCTATAATATGATGACAGATGGTAAGCTCGAAAATTGTTTAAAATCATTAGTAAATCAAGATGTAAAACAAATGGAAATCATTGCTATTGACGACAAATCTACCGATGATTCGTTAAAGTTGCTAGAAGAGTACAGCAAAAAATATGGTGAGCGATTTGTAACAATTGCATCTGAACGTAACAGGCGTCAAGGTGGAGCAAAAAATCTTGGGCTCGATAGAGCAAAGGGAGAATGGATTGGTTTTGTCGATAGCGATGACTGGGTTAGTACAGACATGTTTTCTAAATTATTAAGGAAAGCAGAGGAAACAGGTGCTGACATAGTGGGCTGTGACTATCTGCTTACTGATGAAATCGGAAAAGAAGATGGAATTATAGAGGTAAATAATACATGTGAGCAAACAGGCGTATTAGAAGACGAGAAGTATAAAGAGATTATATTGAAACCGGGAAGCATGGTAATTAAAATATATAAAAGGAGGCTTTTTACAGAAAATAGTATCAGGTTTCCTGAAAACATGTTTTATGAGGATAACGCTGTCGGTGTATTACCTTTATTATACGCTGATAAATTTGAACGAGTACCGGAACCATTGTATTTCTATTATCAGAATACAAATTCAACAGTGCATACTATTAACTTGAATAGATGTGAAGATCGAATAAAAGCGGCACATATATATAAGGATGAATGTAAAAAAAGAGGATTTTATGACAAATTTACGCAGGAAATAGAATATAAAATCTTTGAGTTGGGATATAGAAATACATTGTTTTCTTATATACAGACAAATGAATTTCCTAATATAGCTTTTGTGTTTAGAATGCGAAAATTTTTGTTGGAACAGCTTCCTGATTTTGAAAAAAATATATATTTTCAAAAGTATATGGATAAAGAAAATAAAAAACTTATACGATTACATGCAAAAAATCCAGTTCTCTTCTGGATATATTATGAGTTGCTGAGAAATTATAGAAAAATTCGTTATGGGAGGAAGGTATGATAAAATCTGTTTTAGACTATTTGGAAAAAAGTACAGAGAAATATCCGAACAAGACAGCAGTAGCTGATATTAATAAAGTATATACTTATGCAGAGCTTTTAGAAACTTCAAAAAAAATTGCCTCTTATTTACACATAAAAGGAGTGCAGAACAATCAACCGGTTGTAGTTTTTATGAATAAAGAAGCAGATGCCTTTCCTGCCTTTTGGGGCGTTACATATGCAGGAGGAGTTTATGTTCCGTTGGATGTAAATGCGCCAGTTACCAGATTAAAGCTTATTATTGAAGCATTACAACCGGCTTTTGTGATTACAAAAAAGCAATTTACGGAAAAAACAGGCGAGCTTGTAGACCTTGAAAAAATTATTTTTTTTGAAGATATAATTAACGTGGAAATAAAAGAAGAATTGTGTCAAATTCAAAGACGACGCATAGATGTTGATCCTCTTTATATTATTTATACATCCGGTTCCACAGGAATTCCTAAAGGAGTTGTAATTAGCCATAGGGCAGTTATTGATTTTACAGAAGAAGCCAGTGAAGCAATGGCATTTTCGGATAAAGAGATTTTTGCAAATCAAGCACCATTTTATTTTGACGCATCAGTACCTGATTTATATTGTACAATACGTAATGGAGCAACGGTGCACATTATACCGGAAGAATGGTTCCGTTTTCCAATCAAGGTATTGGAGTATATAAAAGAACACAGAATAAACGCAATTTTTTGGGTGCCGTCTGCATTAATTTTGGCAGCTAACTTAAGGGCTATTCGAGAAGTAGATGTTACTTGTCTGAAAAAAATCATGTTTTGTGGCGAAGTAATGCCTGTAAAACAATATAATATGTGGAAGAAAGCTGTTCCGGAAGCAAAATTTGTAAATTATTATGGACCATCCGAAACAACGTATGCCAGTACGTATTATGTGATTGACAGAGAATTTACAAATGAACAGGTGTTGCCAATCGGGAAAGCTGCAAAAAATACAGGTGTATTAATCATGGATGATGAGAACCAAGAGTGTAAGAAAGGTGAAGTTGGGGAATTATGCATACGTGGTTCCGGAGTAGCCCTGGGATATTATAACAATCCGGAAAAAACGGCAGAAGCATTTGTGCAAAATCCGTTAAATCCACAATATCATGATATTATGTATCGTACGGGCGATTTGGTTAGATGTAATGAATATGATGAAATAGAGTATATCGGAAGAAAAGATAATCAAATTAAACACATGGGATATCGAATTGAATTGGGGGAAATTGAGGCCGCGGCCGCTAGTGCAAGCGGATTAGAAAGAGTGTGCTGTGTGTATAAAAATAACTGCATATTCATGTATTATAACGGGAAAATCAGTGAACCACAGTTGATTGCACATATGAAGGGAAAATTACCTGATTATATGGTTCCCGGTTGTGTAAAACAACTGGAAGAGATGCCTTTAAATGCTAATGGGAAGATTGACAGGTTATTATTAAAAAATAGGAATTAGATAGGTGAAGCGATGAATGAATTAAAAAATATTTTGCAAGAAATTTTAGGTGAAGAGTACGAAAACTGTAAAGACTTTATTGAAACAGGATTATTAGATTCTTTGCAGGTTATGGAATTGGTAGATGCCTTTGAGGATGAATTTGGTATTGAAATTTCAGGTAGAGATATTGTGCCTGAAAATTTTCAGAACTTTGAAAATATAACAGCACTTTTGATAAAATATGAGGTGGATCTATAATGAGTGAAAGTGGTTGCTATTTGGAACATTTGGATAAGCTTTCCTGGATAAAAAAGGGGGATTTTTTATATATCGTATCAGATATGCTGGAACTGGCAAAGGCATGTAGAGAAGAGGGACATAAATTTGATGCGAATGAAATGATAGATAAGTTACAGGGAATGGTTGGGAATGAGGGGACAATTGTTTTTCCTACATTTAATTGGGATTACTGTAAGGGCATAGCATTTGATTATTACAAAACACCGAGTAGAACAGGTTCTTTAACGAAAGCTGCTCTTAAAAGAAGTGATTTTAAAAGAACGAGTCATCCTATTTACTCCTTTGCAGTATGGGGAAAGGATAGTGCTAAGTTATTGGAAAATGAGTCCATAGATTCCTTTGGACCCGGTACAATATTTGAGTATATGCATGAAGTGGATGCAAAAGGAATATCTATCGGAATTCCGATTTTAGAAGGACTTACGTATGTACATCATGTAGAGCAGATGGTTGGAGTGCCATATCGATATCATAAAGAATTTACAGCAGATTATACGGATGCTTTTGGTAATTGCAGCAAAAGAACATATCGTATGTATGTCAGGGATTTGATAAAAGATCCGCAATATAGGGACTTTTTTTGGCCGTTAGAAAAGAAAATGATGGAAAAAGGAGCTATACTTAGAAATGATTATAAAAATATTCCGTTTGCCTATTGTAAAATTCGAGATGTCCACGAGGCTGCACGAGAGGATATTTTATTAAATGACTCTAGATGTTTGTATTATTATCATGGGCAATTGGAGGATGAATAGTTATGAATGAAGGAAAGGCGATGTATCAGCTGGCATCGGAGTTGTTTCCTATTGGAAGAAGCTTAACCGGTGAAGGTGTACGAAAAACGCTGCAAATTCTTGAGAGAGAACTTCCTGATATGCAAATTTATGAAGTTCCTTCCGGAACACAAGTTTTTGATTGGACCATACCTAAGGAATGGGCAATTCGAAAAGCATATATAGAAGATGAAGGGGGAAATAAAATTGTTGATTATGAAGTAAACAATCTTCATCTGGTGGGATATTCAACGCCGATAGATACGTGGATGGATTTGGAGGAGTTAAAGAAGTATATATATACACAAGCGGGGCAGCCGGATGCAATACCGTATGTTACGTCTTACTACTCACCAAGATATGGTTTTTGTATGTCTGAAAACCAGAAAAACAGTCTGAAAGAAGGTCGATACCACATGGTCATCGATAGTGAACTGTTTGATGGAAATTTAACCTATGCTGAATTGGTTTTACCTGGTAAGACAGAGAAGGAAGTGTTTATATCTACATATGTTTGTCATCCTTCTATGGCAAATAACGAATTGTCAGGTCCTGTATTGGCCGTTTCTCTTGCAAAGGCAATAATGGAGAAAAAAGACAGGTTATACACATATCGCTTTGTCTGGATACCAGAGACTATAGGTTCCATTATGTATTTGTCCAAGCATTTGTCTGAAATGAAGCATAATATGATTGCAGGGTTTGTTCTTTCTTGCGTAGGAGATGATAGAACGTATTCTTATGTGCCTACTAGAAAGGGGAATACACTATCAGACAGAGTTGCCAAAAATGTTTTGAGTTTTCATTATTCGGAGTACAAGGAATATACATTTTTACATCGCGGATCAGATGAAAGACAGTATAATGCCCCGGGTGTAGAATTACCAGTTTGTGTTGTGTGTAGAAGCAAATATGGTGAATTCCCGGAATATCACACGTCTCTTGATAACATGTCCCTTATTTCTGAAAGTGGTCTGCAGGGTAGTTATGATGTATATATGTCGATGATTGAGGCGATAGAACATAATGCATTTTATAGAATTAAATGTTTGTGTGAACCGCAATTAGGTAAGCGTGGTCTGTATCCTAAAATCAGTCAAAAGGGCTCTTATGATGCTGTGAAAAGTATGGTTGATTTTATTGCGTACGCAGATGGGGAAAAGGATTTAATTGATATAAGCAACACCATACATGTTCCGGTTAGTGAATTGATCGGTGTAATAAACAAATTGTTAGATGCAGACTTATTGGAGAGTTTGAACTATGAAGAAAAAATGCAAAGATAGAATATATGTATGTCATACGTATTATCATGTCTATGTTACTTTTTTAAAAGAATTGAATAGGCCCAAAAGCGAGCAGGGAAAAGCAACACTTGTCCTAAGTAAAATGTCTAATGATTTTGAAAATCTCAAGGAACGAGTTGAACAAGTTGGCTTATTTGAACAAGTTCTGGAGTATGATGAAAAGCGTCAGGATGAGTATCGTGAATTGGATAAGTATTTTGTTGACAGAGGAAATATGTTTTCAAATATGATCCAAAGAATTATTATGACAAAAAAATTTGGAAAGCTATGTGAAAAGGATGTTCCGGTAGATTTCAAAGAATATAAGGATATATATGTTTTTTGCGATGCAGATCCAATTGGTTATTATTTAAACTGGAAGCACATTCCTTATCATGCAGTGGAAGATGGTTTAAACACGATACAACATTGCGACTCTGCACGTTTTGATAACAGAGGCTGTTTTGGGTTGAAAGCCTTTTTGTCTTCAAAATTAAATTTAATATTTGTTCATAATGGATATGGGAAATATTGCATCGATATGGAAGTGAATGATATTAGTGTTCTGAAATATTCATGTCCGAAGTATATTGAAGTCAGTCGTCAAAAATTGGTGGATCATCTTACACAAGCTGATAAAAAGATTATTTTAAAAGCATTTGTAAGAGATGCAGAAAGATTAAATCAACAGATTCAAGAAGGACGAAATGAATCTAAAATAATGATTTTAACGGAGCCGCTTTGTGATTTACAGACAAGGGAACAGATATTTAGAGATTTAATAACACAGTATGAAACAGAGGGTGTGGTCTATTTAAAACCGCATCCAAGAGATGTATTAGACTATAGGAGTTTGTTCCCGGAGTATCCCCAGTTTGACGCGACGGTACCTATGGAGGTATTGAATTTCTTTCCGGACTTTAGAGTAAAAAAGGTTGTATCTGTTTTTACTGAGATAAAAGCTATTCAGTTTGCTGACGAAGTAGTAAGATTAGGACCGGATTTTATGGATAAATACGAGAGCCCTGAAATTCATAGAGAAAATGAAAGAATTTAGAAATAGGAGAGCATATGGCAGAGACCTTTAAAACCATTACAAAAAAATATGGAGTTCGTATCATAGTAGTCCTTCTGTCTATGCTCTTTTTGTGTACCTTTATCAGCCGGAAGGAAGGATATCACATGGATGAAATCCTGGCCTTTCAGCTGGCGAATGCAGAATACAATCCTTGGATTGTACCGACTCAGCCGGTGGGACGCCTGGCGAAATTTATGGGTGAGCATATTGATGGGGAAACTTTAAGGGAAACGGTTTCTAACATTAGCTTTATCATAAAGGATACATTGACGAATCGTGCTGGAAGTATTTTGGCAAACTATAAGGCGGATGTGTATGAGAGTCCGGTGTGGATTTCCAAGGAGATGTTTCAGGCTTATGTACAGTGTGACTCCGGGGATGACTTTAATCTGCTTAGTGTGTATTTTAACGTGAAGGATGACAATCATCCCCCGTTACATTTTATGCTCCTGCATATCATGACCTCTTTGTTTAAAGGGGAAATCCGTGTATGGCATGGATGTGTTATTAATCTGATAGCAATGGCTATAACGCTGTGGCTTCTTGGCTTGATAGGGGATATCCTATTTAGAAATAAAAAGAATAGTGTAGGATTGATGGTCCTGTATGGGTTTTCCATGGCTATTGTGGCAACTACCATTTGGATTCGTATGTATGCATTGTTGACCTTGTTGACCGTGTGGGGATTATATCTGCACTTACACAAATATGAAAAGGTAGAGCAGGACAGTTTCCTTACAATAAAGGAAAAGAACGGCAAACCAAAATGGATTGGCAGTGTAGGATCATTGATTGTGACAGTAGTGTCATTTTGGACGCAGTATTTTGGACTGTTCTTTATATTGCCGTTAGCATTTGTAACAGTAGTGTTATTGGCAAAAGAGAAGCGGCAGCAGGAATTGTGGGCATATATTCGGACTATGGCTACAGCTGCGGTGATTGGTGTATGTGTATATCCATTTGCAATCGGGGATGTGTTTTTCTCCTCCAGGGGAACGGAGGCTCTTTCCCAGTGGCAGAATGGGCTGACAGAGTATATTGGTCGTCTGGAAGCTTTTGGCAAGATTTTGGCAGACAATGTAGCCGGTGGTGTGGTGTCATTTATATTGGCAGTGGCAATTCCGATAATACTTGCTATGGTTATGAAGCTTAGTAAAAAAGGGAAAGAAGAATGCCGTTTCAATGGGGCGCAATTTATGTTGTGTGGCATTCCTACCATTATATATTTTCTGTTGGCAGCAAAAATGTCTCCGTATTTTGTAGACCGATATATTATGGCGATTTTTCCTATGATGGCATTGGTTGTTATGTTATTGTGGGATAATCTGGGCATGTGGATAAGAGAGGAAAAAGCAGTTTCTTTGCTAACGGCAGGAATGGTTTTGATTTGTGTGGTTTGCCAGTGTATTCAGCTATATGACGGTCATACGTACTTATACAAAGGGTATGAGACACAGCTACAGACGGCAGAGGAATATGCACAATATCCGTTGGTGTGTTTCTATGATGGATATGGTTTCTATGAGAATGTGATGGAAATGGAGCGGTATGAGCAAACGATGCTGGTCAAGGCTTCGGAATTATCTGCCATGGATGAAGAACGGATACAGGTGACACGGAATGGATATATGGCGCTGATTAAATATCCGGGTGATGAAGCAGGTAAAGTACAGCTTGCACAGGTAATGGATGTATTTGGTGGAAACAATGCAAAACTTATTTATGAAGGCGGAGCCTTTGGAGATGCTATTTATTTGGTAACTCCGTAAAGATAGAAAGGAAGTCCTTATGGGATACTTGATGTTATTTCTTTGGCTGATGATTCTGCCATTTTGTGCAGGCGGGCTATTTTGTACGAAAAAAAACAGGATATCGCTTGGCGGTCAGTGGCTTTGGGGGCACTTCTTATTATGGGCTGTTTTTCAAATAATTGCGGTATACTATATTTTAAACAAGGGAAGCTTGGACGATGTGATTACTGCACATTGGATAATAACGGTAGTGATAGCCTTGGTCGGACTGGCAGTGCTGTTTAAATTGTGGATAGATGGGCACAAACGAATTCGCAAAAAGCCATTTTTGTGGATAAAAGAGCATAAATTTCTGGTGGGAATATTTGTGACATTGTGGCTGGTACAAATGTTGGCACTTGTCTTTTTAGCAGTAAACGATGGAGATGATGCATACTATATGGCAATAGCCAGCGTGGCAGAAAGCTCCGGAAATATGTATACTGCCAATGTGTATGCGTTTGGTGGCACCGAGTTGACCTATCGTTATGCGCTGGCACCATTTCCAATCTGGATTGCCTTTTTGTCCAAAATCAGCGGTGTGCATACGTTGGTAATCGGTCATATCATTTTGGGAATGATGCTTGTTACCATGAGCTATGTTATCTATGACCAAATTGGTAGAGAGCTTTTTGGAGACAATTTCCGAAAACGAATTCAAATGCTTATATGGGTCGCTGTTTTGTTTGTCTGGGGTAACACTTCCAGTCATACGGCAGAAAGCTTTTTACTGCTTCGCAGCAGGCAGGGCAAAGCGTTGGTGGCAGGGCTGGTATTTCCGGCTATGATATACCTTCTTATTAAAGTAGGACATGCCTTAGAGCAAAAGGAGAAGATAATAGTAAGGGAATATCTGCTGGCAACGGCTATTATACTGACAGGATGTCTGGGAAGTACCCTGGGTGGTGCTTTGGTTATGTTGTTATGGGGAAGCGGACTGCTTTTTCTTGCGATTGGTTACAAAAAATGGATGCTTTTACCACCGGGGTTGCTTAGTATCGCGCCCGGGCTGGTATTTGCAGTGATATATTTGTTGCATTAAAGACAGGTGCATAAATCTGTTTGCAAAGGAAGGGAAAGGAGCAAGGATGCAAGACACAGCATTTTCAGTATGGCAAAATATCAGTGGAAGCGGGATGTTGCTGGCGTTATACGTATGTGCGGTAATATTTCTCTTTTACACTGAAAAAGAAACGTATAAACGAATAATACTGGTTTATCTGCCCCTGTTTTGGATTGGCGTATTGCTTTTGCCGGTCACATACAGGGTGGCAGCAGAAGTAATGGATGTGGAAGTGTATTATCGCTTTTTCTGGATGCTTCCGGTGACAATGGTCATCGCTTATACAGCGGTGCAGGTATATCATATGTATCAGGGGAAGTATCGCACTTTGGTTGCCCTTGGATTGACACTGGTGATGGTGCTTAGCGGTGATTTTGTGTATAATAACTGGAGATATTCCAAGGCAGAAAATGTATTTCATGTGCCTCAGACTGTGGTGGAGCTTTGTGATATGATGCATGCTAAGGGGCGAGAGGCTCTGGCACTTTTTCCGGAGGAGCTGATGCAATATGTACGTCAATATGACAGTACCATTTGTCTGCCATACGGGCGAAATGTGCTGGTAGAAGACTGGAATATGAACCATCCTCTGTATGATATCATGGAAGCAGAAGTGGTGGATTGTGATGCTTTGGGGGAGGCTGCGGTGATATACCATTGTGCTTATGTAGTATTGAGAAAAGAACGAGAAACGATTGGGGATTTAACTGTGAACGGATACGTATTAAAGGGTACTATTTCAGGCTATCAGGTATATTATAACGATGAAGTATTCCATGATTTATAAAATTTGCATAAAAAAATCGGTAAAAACCAACGAAAAACCATGAAGTTTTTTGTTGACTTTTACCGATGTATCATATATTATAATGTTCAAAGGCGTTTCTGCTGCATTCGGTGGGGGCGTTTTTTTGTTTTAGAGGAAAGATGTGCTTATGTAGCCAGAGGCTTCGAAGTACATGCGTTCCATGAAATAAAATGTTTTTTACTAGACTGTATTTTATGTTTTTTATGAAGCATATTGTGAGCGGTAGTAATGGTTAACTTTATTGCTAGCGGTGCTATGTATGTGGTGTACTACATGAATTTGTGGAAAAAAGTGGAAAATGTAAAGGAGTAGAAGGGGGAGTATTGATTATGTTAAGGAGTACATATTATATTTGGTGCAACAAAGTGATTTTACGCGATGGAAAGTTTGTTGAAAAGTTTGACGATTATAATAAAATAATGTAAAATGTATTTACAACAAAAAAATCAATAAATGAAAGGGGGTTTATATGAGAAAAAAGTTTTTAATTACAGGTGCTTGTTTGTTATTGGCTAGCGTAGGGTTTTCAATGAATGTTTGTGCTGCGGAGGCAACTGAATATGCGTATTCAATAGGACATGATTTTGGAATGGATATTCCTTTTATTGATGACCATAGCGGAGATTGTACGATAAGTGTTTCGCATGCATCTACGGTTTATGGTATGTTAGGATATTCTTCGCATTATAATTTTTATCCTGATTATACATATCTTAGAGGAAGAAATCCAGCTGGAGTGCATAGGCTAGGTAGTGCTATTGTATATACCGATGGTCATGCAAGCCATAATAGTATTATTTTTGGTGATACTGTTGATGATAGTGAATATATGTGTGGCATATATTATGGTACTAATTTTACATCTTCGACTACGGGGTATACATATGCTGGGTTACAAAGTCTTAATTTAACAGGTGTTAAGTTATTTACATTTGTTGGATGTAATACGGCATCTGGTGATAGTAATTTGTGTACGGTTGCTAATGATGGTGGTGCAACATGTGTTGTTGGATTTACTGGGGAAATAAATGGATTGTCTACTGAGGGGCAAAATTGGAAACAAGCATATAACAATCAGCTTGGTAATGGTGCAACAGTGGCTGACGCAATTACCTACGCTACCGCTGTCCATCCTAATTGTAATTTGGGAGATTTGGTTAAAACTCATGGTGATGCATCTATTAATATTACTTTGGGAAATACGTTGGCTAATAATCAATTAAGGCAATTAAATATGAATATTAAAAATGTTGTAATTCCAAAAGATGTGAGCAATTCTTATTTCGATTTCAGTTCTGTGGAAAATGGAGTATATTTAGGGCTTAATGAAGTTAAGAATGAATACGAAGATATTATTCAAATTTTAGAGCAACTAGATTCCGAATTCGATACATCTAAATATAAAGTATTAGCAAATGGTTTTTATGGAGATAGTGGTATAATTAAGGTCAGGTATTTTATAAATGATATTGAAACATCTTCTGTACTCGTGTTCAGTGTTGTTGATGGTGAAATAGTAAGCTACACAGACAATTATGCCGAACATTTATCCGGAGAATTGAGTGAACAAGTGGTTTTAAATTTCAAGGATGAGTACGAGCAGAATAATGTTATTGCAACATATGCTGTTGAAAATAAAATTAAGGCTGGTTATGAACTTACCTCTCAAACTGAAAAATACTATTATGATTTTTCTGATGATACACTATATTATGTGACAAACATTGTTTATGCTGTATCAGGGGTTGATGCATATGGGGTACATGAAATTAAAACAGCTGTAAATTAGTATGAATATGGAGCAGTAGATATGTCAAATCCAAAAGAGTGGTTGTACTAACCACTCTTTTGGTATAAGGAATGTAGGGGGTGAAAAAATGCGACAAACTTGTTGGAAAAAAATTATACTTGTTGTATTTGTCATGATAACATTGTCCTATATATTTATCTGTCCCAAATACGTAATGCATGAAATAGTAAATGCCACATATATGGAGATATTGGGCGGAGAAATTATGGTAGAAACTGATGATAAAGAGGTCATCACGAATGCAGTTCAATATATGGATACCAAGAGTTGGAAAAGGATATTTTTTGAGAGCGAGAAAAAATATATGCAAGGTCTGCCCACTATGTATATTTTGTTTGATGATAAATATAATTTAGATTTTTGGGTTACTAAAAATACGTGTGAAGTTCATGTTCATTATCATACATCGGGGATAGAAATAGGGATTTATGAGATGGATATTAAGAATTATTATGCATGTTTGGAATATTTAGACAATGTATATTGAGAAGATAAAATCGGCGAGGGTCAAATGACCTTCGCCGATTTTGGGTATATCCGCTACAGCGTGCTATAGTGAGGGATAATCTCGATGTCTTATCTTCCATAAAAAATCTGTGCAATCGGAGAATCCGGGGAAAGAATAATGGTCTTATTCTGTCCGGTCATCGTAGTCTTCACAGCATCTAAGCTTCTAACGAAAGAGTAGAAGTCTGCCTTGGATGCATCGTTGTATGCCTCTGAGAGAATTCGCATGTATTCCGCTTCTCCTTCTGCCAAAAGAATTTCTGCATTTTTCTCTGCTTCAGAGAGAAGAATAGCAATCTCGGCATCCGTAGTGTTGCGGATAATGCGTGCTTCTGAAGCACCTTCTGCGGTGTAAGTAGCAGCAATATTGTCACGCTCGGAAATCATTCTTTCATAAACAGCCGTCTTATTATCACTTGGCAAATCCAATTGTTTTAATTCAAAACTCAAAAGTTCAATTCCATAATTATGAAGAGAAGTATCAATATTTGCCAGTACTGCTTGGGATAAAGCACCGTCACGGCTGGTAATTACTTCGTCCTGAGTCATGCTGGAAATTACGTTTTTCGTTGCATTATAAACAATGTTGTCTAGGCGGTTTTCCGCATTAGATACAGATGAATTTAAGGTCTGTGCAAATTTTAAAGGGTCGCTTATACGCCATAAAACATAGCTGTTGGAAATCATGGTCTTTTTGTCGGCGGTAATGACATCGCTCGGGGTTAAATCATAAATCAAAGTTTGCTTTGGCAGCTTATCCACGGTCTGGATAAAAGGCAGCTTAAAGCTGATTCCGGCATCGTCTACAATGTGGTCTACCTTTCCAAACTGGCGGATTAGTGAATATTCATTTTCGTTGGTAATCACCATGCAAGAGCCGGAAAGAAACACAAAGGCAACTGCAAGAATAAGAATAAATTTTGCAAATTTTTTCATAGTTGGCCCTCCTTAGTTGGCAGAATCTACAGTAGAAGTACTGCCTTGGTTAATGTTTGCAAAGGATTCAATCGGGTAGAAGGTCTGCACGTCTCCGGTAGGACTTTCAATAATAACCTTTAAATCCGGAAGAACTTCTTCCATAGCCTCAAAAAACATACGCTCTTTGGTGATTTCCGGATTTTTGATGTATTCTGCATACATGGCATTAAAACGTGCTACCTGTGCAGTTGCTTCGTTAATGCGCTGTGTTTTCTCTGCTTCAGCGGATTTTACGATAGCATCGGCATTAGCTTCTGCTTCCGGAAGCTTTTCGTTGCGGTACTTGTTGGCGTTGTTCAATGCCGTTTCTTTTCCCTGCTTTGCCGTTTCTACTGCCTTAAAGGCTTCCATAACTTCTATGGTAGGCGGTTCAGAATCTTGAATAGTAATATTTACAAGCTGAACACCTAAGTCCTGCATTTCCAGCTTGGTCATAATCATTTCTTTGATATTAGCCTGTATTTCGTTTTTGCCGGTAGTGAGTACCTCGTCTACAGGATAGCTTCCGATTACGGTACGAATGCAGCTTTGACAAATATTTTTCAGAATAGCTACCGGTTCATTGGAAGCATATACAGCCTTTACAGGGTCTGAATAGCGGTATTCCACGAAAAAGTCTACGTTTACAAAATTATAATCGCTGGTAATCATTAAAGATTCTTCTTCTTTATTGTGGTTATATTCATCATTATAGCCAATGGAGAAGCCCTGAATGGTGGTATCTACTTTGATAACATGCTGAATAAAAGGAATTTTAAAATGAAGACCCGGGGTAGTAACACTGCGTGCCTGCCCAAGTGTAACTAAAACTGCCTGTTCCTGTTCGTTAATGGTATAAGTAGAATTCATTGCAGCAATAATGGCTAAAACTACCAGAAAGAGCCCGATTCCGGCGCCGCCCAGCCTTTTTAGAACTTTGCCTAGGGGATTACCGGTTCCTCTGTCAGGAGGAATTTCGTCTTGGTAATAATTGTTTGAAGTGCCGTTTGATTTTTTAAACATAGTGTAGTCCTTCCTTTCTTTGTGTGGCACAAGTTATTTGGTTACCATAAGTGTAACTTTTTCGCGAAAAATTTACAAGACATATTTCAGCACGATATGAAAAATAACGTGCATCTATTGCATAAATGTGATATGATGAAAAAAGTATTTTATTTATGAGAAAGAGGTACCTAAATATATGACAAAACAGGACTTTATTAAGACAATTCCGGGGCTGAAAAAGCTCAGTGTGATTTTTGCGCAGAGTACCAGAATGCCTATGGTATTTTGTATGGATGTAACCATGGACGATTACGTTTGCGTGTATCTGGAGGAAGAGGATGCTTTAGAAAGAGCACGTGCGCTCAGCGAGGACAAGCACCCTGCTTTTGTAGTAAATTGTAAGGAAAAGGAAATCTTTTCGTTTTTGTTGGAGCTTCGTCTGCTTGGTGTGAATGCCATTCGTTTTGTAAAGGCAAAAGCAGAAGACGGAGAGGAATTTTTTGTGCAGCTCACTGACTTTTTGAAGTTTCCGGATATCAATGCGATTCCTGTGGAAAAAAGGCCGATTGAAAATGCTACTCTGCAGTTATCTATGCTGTATTTTATGCAGGAGGTACGTAGGCCGGTGGATCCTGCAGAAAAGAAGAATTTAAAAGAACTGGAAGAAGAAGCCAGTGCAAACCTTGCAAGAAGCAAATTCCTTATTCCGCTTCAGGAAGTAAATGCAGAAGGCGAGGAACAGGGTAAGCATGCCGTGATGTTATTTAAGAATAATAATGAAGAGGTGTTTATTCCATTATTTACCGATGGAGCAGAGCTTCGTAAGTTCACAAAGGAAAATAAAATTCCGGTATCTGTTTGTGAATTTAAAATGATTGCAGAGATGATGAAGAATGGAAAAGCTACCGGAATCGTAGTAAATCCGGCAAGTTGTAATGTGATTTTAAATAAAATGGGTGTTGCTTCTTTAGAAAAAAGATTCTTACAGTAGGAAGGATTAAAGGAGGTGACTTGGCGTGAATTTGACTTTGAAAAATTGGAAGAGCCCATTGCTGTTGCTTCTGACAGCTGCCATATGGGGTGTTGCTTTTGTGGCGCAGAGTATGGGTATGGATTATGTGGAGCCGTTTACCTTTAATGGGGTGCGAAATCTCCTTGGGGCATTGGTGCTGCTTCCGGTTATATACGGTATGTCCGGCAAAAAAGAGGCGGCAGAGGAGGAAAACGATGCCAAAACGCTGTGGCTCGGCGGTGTCTTGTGTGGGCTATGTCTTTGTGTGGCAACCAGCCTGCAGCAAATTGGTATTCAGTATACTACAGCGGGCAAAGCAGGATTTCTTACGGCAATGTATATCATCATTGTGCCGGTGCTTGGGTTGTTTTTGAAAAAAAAGTGCAGTCCTTTTGTTGGCATTAGTATTGGGCTGGCAACGGTTGGACTTTATTTGTTGAGTATCAAAGCAGGCTTTAGTATTGGAAAAGGTGACATATATGTCATTTTGTGCGCGGTAGTATTTTCCGTACATATTTTAGTGATTGATTATTTTGCACCCAAGTGCAATGGTGTCAAGCTGGCCTGCATACAGTTTCTGGTGTGCGGCGTGCTCTGCAGTGTAATTGCATTGGTTGCGGAAGAACCGTCACTTGGTGGGATTTTGGCTGCATGGCTGCCCATCACATATGCGGGTGTGATGTCTTGCGGTGTGGCTTATACGCTGCAGATTATCGGTCAGAAGGGAATGAATCCTACGGTTGCATCGTTGATTCTGAGCTTGGAGTCTGTAATCAGTGTGCTGGCCGGATGGTTGATATTGCACCAGACCTTGTCAGTGAGAGAACTGATTGGGTGTGTGATTATGTTTGCAGCGATTATTTTGGCACAGCTACCGGGAAAATCTTAACAAATTAATAACAAATGAGCCATAAGCTTATACGAAAATGAACTATAACGTGTTATAATGAAATTTAGGGCAGGGACACTGCCAAGCTACAAGGAGGTAGAAATGAATTACCAGGAAGCGTATGCAAAGTTGGAAGCAGCAGATCAGTTACATGTGTTAAAGTATTATGAGGAGCTTTCCCAGGGTGAGAAGGATGCTTTGTTGGCTCAGGTGGAGGCAACGGATTTTTCCGTAATCGAAGCATGTAAAAAAGAAAATATTGCTGTAGAAAAGGGTGTGATTTCACCATTGGCAGCGATGGAACTGACGGAAATTGCAGCAAAGAAGGAAGTTTTTGAAGAAATTGGTGTAAAGGCAATTCAGAATGGTAAGGTAGGTGCGGTGTTATTAGCCGGTGGTATGGGTACCAGACTTGGTTCCGATGATCCGAAGGGTATGTACAATATCGGTCTTACCAAAGAGGTTTTTATTTTCCAGAGACTGATAGAGAACCTGATGGACGTAGTACATGCAACCAGTACATATATCCATTTATTTATTATGACCAGCGACAAAAACGACGAAGCAACTCGCAAGTTTTTAGCAGAAAAAAATTATTTTGGTTATAATCCGGAATTTATCCATTTCTTTATGCAGGAAATGGCACCGGCTACGGACTACGAAGGTCATGTTTACATGGAAAGCAAGTCTCAAATCAGTACCTCTCCAAACGGTAACGGCGGCTGGTTTGTAAGCTTGAAGGTGGCAGGTCTTTTGGATTTTATTCACGCAGAGGGCATTGAATGGATTAATATTTTTGCAGTGGACAATGTGCTGCAGCGTATTGCGGACCCTGTATTTGTGGGTGCCACCATTGATGCAAAGGCGAGCGTTGGTTCTAAGGTGGTTCGTAAAAATGCTCCGGATGAGAAGGTGGGAGTTATGTGCTTAGAAGACGGCAAACCAAGCATTGTGGAGTATTATGAGCTTACCGATGAAATGATGAATGCCAAGGATGAAAAGGGTGACCCTGCGTATAACTTCGGTGTAATTCTCAATTATTTGTTTAGTATAAATGCGTTAGAGAATATGTTTGCAGGCGATATGCCGGTTCACGTAGTGGAAAAGAAGATTCCGTATATCAACGAAGCAGGTGAGCTTGTGAAACCGGAGGCTCCAAATGGTTATAAATTTGAGGGCTTGGTGCTGGATATGATTCACCAGTTAGATACCTGCCTCCCATTTGAAGTAGTGCGTAAGAAAGAGTTTGCCCCGATTAAAAATAAGACCGGTGTTGATAGCGTAGAAAGTGCAAGAGCATTGTGTCTTGAAAATGGTATTGAATTATAAGGCCAAAATCTAAATAATATATGACAGGAGGATTTTGACATGTCAATTTTAGTTACAGGCGGTGCGGGTTTTATCGGAAGCCATACCGTAGTAGAACTGCAGGATGCAGGTTATGATGTGGTTGTTTTGGATAACTTATCTAATTCCAGCGAAAAGAGCTTAGAAAGAGTAAGTACGATTACCGGCAAGCCGGTTACTTTCTATAAGGCTGATATTTTAGACAGGGAAGCGTTGGAAGAAATCTTTGCAAAGGAAGACATTACTGCATGTATTCACTTTGCGGGCTTAAAGGCAGTAGGTGAAAGTGTTGCAAAGCCTTGGGAATATTATGAAAATAACATTGCGGGAACACTTACGCTTGTAGATGTGATGAGAAAGCATAACTGCAAAAATATTATTTTCTCTTCTTCAGCAACTATTTACGGAGACCCTGCAATTATTCCGATTACGGAGGAATGCCCAAAGGGAATTTGTACCAATCCATACGGATGGACCAAGTCTATGTTAGAGCAGGTTTTAAGTGACATGCAGAAGGCAGATCCGGAATGGAATGTAATTATTCTGAGATACTTTAATCCAATCGGTGCACACAAGAGCGGAACCATTGGAGAGAATCCAAATGGTATTCCAAACAATCTGATGCCTTATATCACACAGGTAGCCGTTGGGAAGCGTCCTGAACTTGGTGTGTTTGGTAATGACTATGATACACACGACGGCACCGGCGTGCGTGATTATATCCATGTAGTAGATCTGGCAATTGGCCACGTAAAAGCTTACGAGAAGATTCTTACCAATCCTGGCCTTGGCATTTACAATCTGGGTACAGGCACCGGTTACAGCGTACTGGATGTAGTAAAGAACTTCGAAGCAGCAACCGGCGTAAAGATTCCTTATGCAATTAAGGACAGACGTCCGGGCGATATTGCGGCTTGCTATGCGGATGCAACAAAGGCTAAAGCAGAGCTTGGCTGGGAAGCACAGTACGGCATTAAAGAAATGTGCGAAGACTCCTGGAGATGGCAGAGCCAGAATCCAAATGGGTATGAAGAATAAGATATAGTTACAAAAACCGGCAAGGGATTACTTGCCGGTTTTTTAATCCTCTTCAATAACCTGTATTTCCAGGTAATCAAATTCAATAGACTCCATGAAGTTGTCCTGATAAAATCTTGCTTTGGCGTGGCGGCGGAAATCCTGCACGGTCACATCCAGCCAGATAGGTTTGCCAAGGTCGAAGCGGTAGCAGACCTCATTCAGTGCATTGAATACCTTGTGGGTTCGGGTGTCAGTGGAATTATCCTCAATAACGGCATCCTGCAGCATATGGTTGTCTTTAAATGTTTTGGCCCAGAGTCGAAACATGGTGTGCTCTCCTTTGTGTATAATAATGAGGAGTGCCCGGATGCATAACACCCGGGCTATTATGAAAAAAATTTAACTGCTGTAATGTCCTTAGGGAGGACATTACAAATGTTTATTGCTGATATAAAAACTATATCAGATAAATGTGGACAAATTATGAACAAATTGTAAAAGGTTGGTTAATTTGAACAAATGAAAAAGTTATGGGAGAAAAAATATGGCAAAAGTGCACAAAGAAAATTGGAAATACTAAAGGTTGTAAAAAAAAAGAAAACGTGATAAACTATAAATGGTGTAGTATGTTTTGTACTCAGGCAGATGGAGGACGTTATGGATAATTTTATGAGTAAATTAAGTCAGAAAATAAATGTACAGGATTCCATAAAGGCCAATTTTATGGCGGATATGGCGGAAAAAGAGTATATGAAGAAGCAGATTCAGGAGTATGATGCGATTTTGCAGAGTATGCGTAATTTGTATTTGAAGCAGGAAGAAAATAGTGAAAGCTTCAGGCAGGTGGCAGAAAAGCTGGAGATACTGTGTGCAGCGGAGTCTGAGAAGCCTGAAATTCTGGCTGAAATCAAAGAAATTATTGGTAAAAGTGACGAATTTACTCATAGAGAATGTGTAAAGGTATATCGCAACGTTCAGGCACTTTTGGATGAGCAGAATAAAAAGCTTGAAGAAAGTACCGAGGCAGTAAAGGCGCAGATGGAAAGCTGTAAAGCAGCAGATTTGACAGAGGAAGTAGCGTACTTGAAGCGTGTACTCAATCTGACATACAGCAGCACCAAGGCAAACAGAGTATGGCTTGTGATTGTGGCATTACTTTCTGCAGCAAATTTAGCATGCATTTTACTCATTCATTTTGGCCTTTTATAAATGATTTGACATATATTATTTAAGGTACGCAGGAGGAAGTTATGGGCAGACAAACGTGGAAGCCGGGCAATATGTTGTATCCACTACCGGCAGTAATGGTAAGTGTATGCGATGGGAAAGGAAAATCCAATATTATTACCATTGGCTGGACAGGGACTATTTGTACGAATCCACCTATGGTGTCTATTTCAGTGCGTCCGGAGCGTTATTCTTATGATATGTTGAAAGAGACCGGGGAGTTTGTAATTAATCTGACTACAAAGGGACTGGTCTGGGCTACGGATTACTGTGGTGTGAAAAGCGGCAGGAATGTTGACAAGTTTAAAGAATGTAAGCTGACTCCTGTTCCGGCTGAGCATATTAAGGCGCCGATGATAGGGGAAAGTCCTGTAAACATCGAGTGCAAAGTAAGAGAAATAAAAGAACTTGGCAGCCATCATATGTTTATTGCAGATGTATTGGCTGTACATGTAGATGATAAGTACATGAATGACAAAAACAAATTCTGTCTGGAAAAAGCAGAGCCTATTGTATATTCTCATGGGGCATATTTGATGACGGGAGATGTTTTGGGAACATTTGGTTTTAGTGTGAAGAAGAATGAGAAATAGACAAAGATACGGTAGGTTTAATACAAATAGATTTATTATATGGGGCTTCTTTTGCGGATTGCTCATCTTTTACATAAGCATGTTTTTTGGACCATGGCTTATGGAAGATGATATAGAGGTTGCTAATTTTTATAATGTTTATGTGAATGACACTTATGTAGGAACGGTCAAGGAAAAGCAGACAGCTCATAAGTGTCTTCAAATTGCAAAGGAAGCAATTGCGGAGGGCACCAAAGATATTACTTATATGGATGCCAATATGCGCTTGGAAGGCATACATGTGATTGCCGGGTCTGCCACCAGAAGAGATGAGATTGTAGAAAATATTAAGGCGCTTTTGCCGCAGAGCATTCAGAAGACCCTGCAACGTTGTTATATGCTTAAAATACATGACTATATGGTGGCTCTCAGTAGTATTGATGAGGTGGAATATGTACTTCAACAGGCAGTGGATATGTATGATGGTGACAGTGATTTTGATGTATCATTGAAGAGAGATACCCAAAGAGCTTTTAATGTATTGACTGCAGAGGTCACCGGAGCAGGTGTGCAGCGAGTAGAAGGTGTTGACAGGACAACGGCCGGGTTTACCTCTTTAGAAGATGAATTGTTTAATGAGGATTCTTATAGAGAAGAATTATCTTTTGCAGATTTTGATTTGGGTATGCAGTCCATGGAGTTTGTAGACAAAATTGAAATTGCTGAGTGCTACTTGCAGGCTGACGAAATTTCTCCGGTGGAAGATGCGGTTCGCTATGTAACCGAAGAGCAGAACAGGAATGTTATTTACAAGGTTCAAAGCGGCGATACGCTTGGGGAAATTGCCATGTCTACCGGTGTTCCGCTAGAAGATATCATTGCTATGAATGATGAGCTTAAAAATGAAAATTCTGTTATTCATATTGACCAGGAATTGGTTATCAGTATGCCGCGTCCTTCTCTTACGATTGCTTATACTACCACGGAATACAGAGAAGAAGAGTATGATGCAGAGATTATTTACGTAGATAATCACAGCTGGTATACGACCAAGAAAGTGACGTTACAGGAGCCTTCTGCAGGTTTTCGAAAGGCGGTAAGTAATATTACATACCATAATGGAGAGGTGTATGAGACCGAGGTGTTGAAGCAGGAGGTTTTGATGGAGGCGGTGCCGAAAATTGTAGAGCGAGGCACGAAGATTCCTCCTACTTATATCAAACCGCTATATGGCGGCAGACTTTCTTCTACCTTTGGTTATCGTAGTTTCCGTGGTGGCGGCAATCATTATGGTGTTGACTGGGCATGTCCTACCGGTACCACGATTTATGCATCCAGCGGTGGTACGGTTACAAGAGCCGGTTGGAGCAGCAGTTATGGTTATTGCATATATATTAAGCATCCGGATGGATTGGAAACCAGATATGCTCATAACAGTCGATTGCTGGTAAGTGTAGGACAAACTGTAAACCAGGGTCAGGCAATTGCCTACTCCGGCAATACCGGTGATAGTTCAGGACCACATCTTCATTTTGAGATTCGTGTAAATGGCACTCCGGTAAATCCGTTTAATTATGTGCCGAAATGATTTCGCTTGAATAAGCTTTCAAAGGTTTACAATTTGGGTAAAGTGGTGTATGATGTAATATGTAAGAGTGGACATTACCCACCGGTTGTTATAAACAGGCTCCTTTTGCTTGGAGCCTGGCATGAATTTAAGACAGGAGAGACCAGATGGAACAATACGCAATTTGGGGCGGAAATCCATTGGTTGGTGAAGTAGAAATAGGCGGCGCCAAAAACGCTGCGCTTCCTATTCTTGCTGCTGCCATCATGACGGATGATACAGTAATAATTGACAACTTACCTGATATCAGAGACATCAATGTGTTACTCTCAGCTATGCAGAATATCGGTGTTATAGTAGAACGATTAGATAGACATAAAGTGAAAATTAATGCTTCACAGATACATACCACGGTAGTAGAGGGTGAGAGCATTCGCAAAATGCGTGCTTCCTATTATTTTGTAGGTGCGCTTTTAGGTAAGTACAAAGCTGCAGATGTAGCACTTCCGGGTGGCTGTGCTATTGGTAATCGTGCCATAGACCAGCATGAGAAGGGCTTTAGGGCTTTGGGGGCCAAAATTCGTTATGAGCATGGCAGTATCATCGCAGAAGCGATTGATTTGACTTGCGCCAACATTTTTATGGACGTGGTAAGCGTGGGTGCCACCATCAATGTTATGATGGCAGCGGTATTAGCAGAAGGACAGACTGTGATTGAAAACGCCGCAAAAGAGCCTCACGTAGTAGATTTAGCAAATTTTTTAAATAGTATGGGTGCCAATATTAAGGGTGCCGGTACAGACGTTATCCGAGTAAAGGGTGTAACGAGACTGCATGGTACGGAATATACGGTAATTCCGGACCAAATTGAAGCAGGAACCTTTATGATGGCTGCCGCTATCACAAAGGGGGATATAACCGTAAAAAATGTTATTCCAAAGCATTTGGAGTGTATCAGTGCAAAGCTGGAGGAAATCGGCTGTGAAATTCTTGAATCAGACGATGCTGTACGTGTAGTAGCCAGCAAGCGCTTGATTGGAACCCAGGTAAAGACCATGCCTTATCCGGGTTATCCTACTGACATGCAGCCTCAAATTGCTGTTACATTAGGACTTAGTATGGGATATACTAGTATTATTCGAGAAAGTATTTTTGAAAATCGCTTTAAATATTTGGATGAACTTCGCAAAATGGGTGGCACGGTAACTGTAGAGAGTAATATTGCCATTATCGAAGGTGTAGAGAAGTATGAAGGTGCTTCCGTGACTGCACCGGATCTTCGTGCAGGTGCGGCGCTTGTCATTGCAGCTCTGGCTGCGGAAGGTTTCTCTACGATAGACCAAATTCATTACATTGAACGTGGGTACGAGGATTTTCCGGAGAAATTAGCATCTTTAGGAGCACAGATTCGTAAGGTGTCTAACCCGGAGGAGTTAAAAAAAGCTAAATTAAGAGTGGTATAATTACATTTTGATGAGAGGATATTATGGAAAAATTATTATTTACTTCAGAGTCCGTTACAGAAGGACATCCTGATAAAATTTGCGATGCGGTTTCTGATGCGGTATTAGATGCACTTATGGCACAGGACCCAATGAGCCGTGTGGCTTGTGAAACATGTGCTACTACCGATTTTTGTATGGTTATGGGTGAGATTACAACGAAGGCTCAGATTGATGTGGAGAAAATTATTCGTGACACTATTCGTGAGATTGGTTATGACAAGCCGGAAGTAGGCTTTGATGCTAATACCTGTGAAGTAAAGGTGTTGCTCCACAAGCAGTCTCCGGATATTGCTATGGGTGTAGACAAGGCTTTGGAAGCAAGAGAAAAGCAAATGAGTGATGAGGAGTTAGAGGCAATCGGTGCCGGTGACCAGGGTATGATGTTTGGTTATGCTACCGATGAAACGGCAGAATATATGCCCTATCCGATTTTCCTGGCACACAAGCTGGCACGTAAGCTTACCGAAGTACGTAAAAACGGCACCCTTAAATATTTGCGTCCGGATGGCAAGAGTCAGGTTTCTGTTCAGTATGATGAAGCCGGCAAGCCGGTTCGTTTAGAGGCAGTAGTATTATCTACCCAGCATGATGAGACTGTTACACAAGAGCAGATTCATGCAGATATCAAGAAATATGTGTTTGATGAGGTATTACCTGCAGAATTAATTGATGCAGATACCAGATTTTATATTAATCCGACAGGACGCTTTGTAATCGGTGGTCCTAACGGTGACAGCGGTCTTACCGGTCGTAAGATTATTGTAGATACCTACGGTGGCTATGCTCGTCATGGCGGTGGTGCTTTCTCCGGTAAGGACTGTACCAAGGTAGACAGAAGTGCGGCATATGCAGCACGCTACGTTGCCAAAAATATCGTAGCAGCAGGCCTTGCAAAGAAGTGTGAAATTCAGCTTTCTTATGCAATCGGTGTGGCACAGCCTACCTCTGTTATGGTAGACACCTTTGGCACAGGTGCTCTTTCCAACGAGAAATTGGAGAAAATTGTTCGTAAGGAATTTGATTTAAGACCGGCTGGCATCATTAAGATGCTCGACCTGCGCAGACCGATATACAGAGGTACTGCAGCATACGGACACTTTGGACGTGAGGACCTGAATCTTCCTTGGGAAGCTTTAGACAAAGTAGAGTTGTTGAAGACATACTTGAATTAAAGATATTTAAATCTACAGAAATAAAATTTGATTAAGATTTTAGAAGATTGTATAGAGGGGCTGTTGCAGTTTGCACCCTATCTTAATTCGATTCACGGAAAATATTTTTCTGGAGAAAAATCGTGTCAACTGCTCCGTAAAAACCGTGAAGTAACGGCTTCGCGGTTTTAGGAGCTAATTTGACCGGTTTTTTGTAGGAAAAGATATTTTCCGTGAATCGAACCGTGATAGAGTACAAAGAGCAACACCCCTCTTACTGACAGGAGAAAACACCATGGCATTTACACATCTGCATGTGCATACGGAGTACAGTTTATTAGATGGCTCCAACAAAATAAAAGAATATGTAAAACGTGTCAAAGAACTTGGCATGAACAGTGCTGCCATTACAGACCATGGTGTTATGTATGGTGTAATTGATTTTTACAGGGCATGTAAGGCGGAAGGAATCAATCCTGTTATTGGCTGTGAGGTGTATGTGGCGCCTAACTCCCGCTTTGACAAGGAGCTTACCGGTGGAGAAGACAGATACTATCATTTGGTGCTTCTCGCAGAAAATAACACCGGTTACCAAAACCTAATGAAAATTGTTTCCAAAGGCTTTACCGAGGGTTATTATTACAGACCGCGTGTGGATATGGAAGTGCTGCGTGAGTATCACGAAGGAATTATTGCATTGAGTGCATGTCTTGCCGGAGAGGTACAGCGATATATCATGAAGGGGCTCTATGACGAAGCTATTAAAATGGCACTGAAATATCGTGATTGCTTTGGTGAGGGCAATTATTTTCTGGAGTTGCAGGACCATGGACTTCCGGAGCAGCGTACCGTAAATCATCAGTTGATGCGTATGAGCAGGGAGTTGAATATTCCTTTGGTTGCTACCAACGACGTGCACTATACGTATGAAGAGGATGTGGATTCCCATGATATTTTGCTTTGTCTGCAGACAGGCAAGAAGCTGGCAGATGAGGACAGAATGCGATACGAGGGTGGTCAGTATTATGTAAAGAGCGAAGCCCAAATGAGGGAACTGTTCCGTTATGCGCAAGAAGCACTGGACAATACCCAGAAAATAGCAGACCGCTGCCATGTGGATATTGAATTTGGTGTGACAAAGTTGCCGCATTTTGAGGTGCCGGAAGGCTTTACACCTTGGACTTACTTGAATCATTTGTGTTTTACCGGGCTTCATGAACGCTATGGCGAGGATGAAAATCGGCCGGCAGGTAATACCGGGCAGACATTAAAAGAGCGTCTGGATTATGAGCTTAGTGTTATTAAGCGCATGGGCTATGTAGATTATTTTTTGATTGTTTGGGACTTTATTAATTATGCCAAGAAAAACGGCATCGCAGTAGGACCGGGACGAGGTTCTGCGGCGGGTTCTATTGTTTCCTATTGTCTGCATATTACGGATATTGACCCGATTCGCTACAGTTTATTGTTTGAGCGTTTCTTAAATCCGGAACGTGTATCCATGCCCGATATTGATATTGACTTCTGCTTTGAAAGACGTCAGGAGGTTATTGATTACGTAGGGATCAAATATGGTGCCGAGAAGGTGGTGCAGATTGTTACCTTTGGTACGCTGCAGGCAAAAGGCGTTATCCGTGACGTGGCTCGCGTTATGGACTTGCCATATGCTTATGCAGATGCATTGGCAAAGCAGATACCAAACGAGTTAAATATTACCTTGGACAGGGCGTTGGAACTAAATCCGGAGCTTCGTTCTCAGTACGAAAGCGATGACCAGGTGCATTATCTGATCGATATGTGTAAGCGTCTGGAGGGTTTGCCGAGACATACCTCCATGCATGCGGCAGGTGTGGTAATCTGTCCGAGTGCGGCAGATGATTTTGTACCGCTGTCACGAGGCAGTGACGGTTCTATTACTACCCAGTTTACCATGACGACCTTAGAGGAACTGGGACTTTTGAAAATGGACTTTTTGGGGCTGCGTACCCTGACCGTGATTCAGAAGGCAGTAGATTTGGTAAAAGAAAGTACCGGTGGGGCGCTTAATATGGGTGCCATTGATTATGATGACAAAGCGGTACTTGACTATATAGGTACCGGCAAAACGGAGGGTGTGTTTCAGTTAGAAAGTGCCGGCATGAAAAATTTCATGAAGGAATTAAAACCGCAAAATCTGGAAGATATTATTGCGGGGGTTTCCTTGTATCGGCCGGGTCCGATGGATTTTATTCCGCAATATGTGAAAGGCAAAAACAGCGGTGACGAAGTGACTTATCTTTGCCCTCAGTTGGAGCCAATTTTATCACCAACTTACGGTTGTATTGTATATCAGGAGCAGGTAATGCAGATTGTACGTGACCTGGGGGGCTATTCTCTTGGACGAAGCGATTTGGTTCGTCGTGCCATGAGTAAGAAAAAGCAGTCTGTTATGGAAAAGGAACGTGCTAATTTCGTCAATGGTAATACCGAGGAAGGAGTGCCGGGCTGTGCGGGCAATGGCATCTCTTCAGATATTGCCGGAAAAATCTATGACAATATGATGGACTTTGCAAAATATGCGTTTAACAAGTCTCATGCAGCCTGTTATGCGGTGGTTGCATATCAAACCGCATATTTGAAATATTATTATCCGGTGCAGTTTATGGCGGCGCTTTTAACCAGCGTTATTGATAATCCACGTAAGGTTGCGGAGTATATTGTATGCTGCCGTAATATGGGGATTGAAATTTTGCCGCCGGATGTAAATGAAAGCAGCGGAGAGTTTGGCGTGTCCGGAAATGCCGTTCGGTATGCACTTTTGGCGATTAAGAGTGTGGGAAGACCTTCTATTGAATTTATTTATCAGGAACGGAAGAACCATGGAGTTTACAAATCTATTCATGATTTTTTGACTAGAGTACAAAATGGTGATGTCAATAAACGTGCAGTGGAGAATTTTATTAAGGCCGGAGCATTGGATTGTTTGGGTGGCACGCGTAAGCAGTTTATGTATGTGTATGTACCGATTATGGACCGCCTGGCAAACGGCAAAAAAAATCACATTGCAGGTCAGATGTCCTTGTTGGATTTATTAAACGATGATTCCAAGGAAGAGTTTGAAGTTTCCATGCCAAATGTAGGTGAGTATACCAAAGAAGAACTCCTTACCATGGAGAAGGAGGTTCTGGGCATATACATCAGCGGTCATCCGCTGGAAAGCTACATGAATATCTGGAAAAATAATATTACGGCAACAACGGCCGATTTTATGCTGGATGAAGAAAGTGGTAAGGTGAATGTAGAAGATGGCACTACCCAGACCATTGGCGGTATGATTAACACAAAAACCATTAAATACACCAAAAACGATAAAACCATGGCATTTCTGGAAATTGAGGACTTGTATGGTATTGTGGAAGTGGTGGTATTTCCAAAGGACTATGAGCGCAACAGCCAGCTCTTAAACGAGGATGCAAAGGTGTTTGTAAAGGGGCGTGTATCCTTAGAAGAAGACAAAAACGGCAAGCTGATATGTGAACGAATTATTCCGTTTGACGAAATCGGCAAGAAATTATGGGTGCGATTTGATACCATGGAGCAGTATAGTCAGGCCAATTCGGCACTTATGGAAGTGTTAAAGGAAAGTGACGGGCGAGATCAGGTAATTATTTTTATAGCGGAAGGAAAACGTAAAAAAGTGCTTCCTCCGGAATGTAATGTAAAAGCGGATGATTTATTGCTGAAAAAGTTATATGAAAAATTTGGTAAAAACAATATAAAGGTCGTATAAAGGCATTGCAATCTTAGGATAAATGTATTAAACTACTAAAGAATTACATTGTTATTTAATTCACATACTGGAAATGTTGTTATGAAACGGAAGAAAGTGAAGGATATAAATATGGCAAATAGTATTAGAACAATCGGTGTTTTGACAAGTGGCGGTGATGCTCCGGGTATGAATGCGGCAATTCGTGCCGTGGTTCGTGAAGGTCTTGCCAGAGGTGTAAAGGTTAAGGGTATTTACAGAGGCTTTCATGGTCTTTTAAATGAAGAAATTGTGGATATGGATTCCAGAAGCGTTTCTGATATTATACAGAGAGGCGGTACAATTTTAGGTACTGCAAGATGCAGTGAGTTTATGGAGCGTGAAGGGCAGCAAAGAGGGGCTGATATTTGCCGTAAGCATGGTATTGATGGTATTGTTGTTATCGGTGGTGACGGTTCTTACAGAGGAGCTCAAAAACTTTCTCATTTAGGAATCAATACAATCGGTATTCCGGGTACTATCGACCTTGACATTTCTTCTACAGATTATACATTGGGCTTTGATACAGCTGTTAATACTGCTATGGAAGCTATTGACAAGATTCGTGATACATCTTCCTCTCATGAAAGATGTTCCATTATCGAGGTAATGGGCAGACATGCAGGCTATATTGCACTGTGGTGTGGCGTTGCCAATGGTGCGGAAGATATTTTGATTCCTGAAAAATATGACTATAACGAAATGGATGTTATTAACAATATTATAGCCAATCGTAAAAAAGGTAAGAAGCACCATTTGATTATTAATGCAGAAGGTATTGGTCATTCAATTTCTATGGCTCGTAGAATTGAAGCTGCCACCGGTATTGAAACCCGTGCTACCATTTTGGGTCACATGCAGCGTGGCGGACGTCCGACTTGTAAGGATCGTTTCTATGGTTCCATGATGGGTTCTTATGCAGCTGACATCCTTATTGAAGGCAAGACAAATCGTGTAGTGGCTGTGCGGAATGGGGAAATTATAGATATTGATATTGATGAAGCATTGGCAATGAAGAAAAATATCGACGATTATCAGTATCAGGTTAGTAAGATTTTAGGTCGTTAATCAGGAGCAGTATGATTACCAGTATTTCAAATGCACAGGTAAAGCAGGTGTGCGCATATGTTCAGAAGGCTAAGGAACGCCGTAAAGACCGCATTTTTGTGGTGGAAGGAACCAAGATGTTTGAGGAAGCACCTGCAGACCAGATTTATAAAGTGTATGCTACACAGAGTTTTTGTGAGAAGCATACCGCAGATGGCATGGGGGCTAAGTTAAAAGAAACCGGATTTGAAGTAGTCAGTGATGAAGTTCTTGCCAAGATGTCTGATACCAAGACTCCGCAAGGTATTTTGTGTCTGGTGAAGTGGCCGGAATATTCTTTGGATGACTTATTGCTTAGAAAAAACGGTGTCTTTGTGGTGTTAGAGGACTTACAGGACCCGGGCAATCTGGGCACTATTATTCGTACAGGAGAAGGGGCAGGTATCGCCGGTGTGATTATGAGTGGGAATACGGTGGATGTTTTTAATCCAAAGACCATTCGTGCCACTATGGGCAGTATTTATCGCGTGCCATTTGTGTATGTGCAGGATATGGCGGAGGCTATAAAAAAGCTGCAGAAAGCGGATGTTTTAGTGTATGCGGCACATTTAAAAGGGGAGCAATATTATGATGCCTTTGATTATACCAAGGGAAGTGCATTCCTGATTGGTAACGAAGGCAATGGTTTAAAAGAAGAAACAGCAAAGCTGGCGGATACGTATGTTAAAATTCCGATGGCAGGTCAGGTAGAGAGTTTGAATGCAGCAATTGCAACCACACTTTTTATGTATGAAGCGGCCAGACAAAGGGGATTTTAGGAGGTTATTATGAAACTGGGATTTATCGGACTTGGGAATATGGCAAAAGCAATTTTGGCAGGCCTGCTTAGGTCAGGCATGTTTGTGGCAGAAGATGTAGTGGGCAGTGATGTGGCAGAGGTAATGAGACGGAATGCTGCAGAAGTGTATGGAATTCAGACTGTTGAGTCAAATGCAGAAGTGGCAATGGCGTCAGATGTCCTTGTTTTGGCTGTAAAGCCTCAGTTTTTAGAAGGAGTTCTGACAGAACTTAGCGATTTTATAAAGGAAGATGCTTTGATAATCAGTATCGCAGCAGGAAAGAGTCTTGCATGGCTGGAAGAGAAGCTTGGCAAAAAAGTGAGAATGCTTCGTTTTATGCCAAATACAGCGGCTATGGTAGGCGAAAGCAGTACAGCCATTTGTAGAAATGCGTATGCAACGGATGAGGATGCAGCATTGGCGGTAGAAATGTGTGAATCTTTTGGTACAGCACAGGTTATCGATGAGAAGCTGATGGATGTATTTAGTGCTATCGGCGGCAGCAGCCCGGCTTTTGCATTCCTTTATATGGAAGCGCTGGCAGATGGTGCGGTGTCATCCGGCATGCCTCGTAAGATGGCCTATGAAATTGCAGCACAGGCTACCCTTGGTGCAGCAAAGCTCATGCGTGAAAGCGGAGAGCATCCGGGCGTGTTAAAGGACATGGTTTGCTCACCGGGAGGCACTACGATTCAGGGAATGAAAGCCTTGGAACAAGGCGGTATAAGAGGCAGTGTAATGGCTGCAATGGACGCTTGCGTGGAGAAATCTAAGAATTTATAATAATTGTCAATTTGTACAGAAGTGGGGCGAACGACCTGATTTTTAGGTTGTTTTGCCTCTTTTTTTGTCGTCAAAGTGCACAAAAATGCCTTTTTGGCGGTTGTTTTCCTGTTTTTTTTATATTCAAAGGTTGACAATATAAGATTATTTTGTTAATATCCTAAACGTGCTTTTTAATATTTGTAACAATTTTGTAACAAACTAGCTGCTAATGTAATATACTTGATACATGCAGTGATTAAGTGGAGGATTTATAAATTGAGAAAGTATCTTAAGGTTACAGTAAGTATATTTGCTTTGCTGTGTATGTTGGTGAGTGGACTGAATAGTTACTCCATGCATATAGGAGCAACTGCAAGTACAGTAAAGACCTGTTTGGATAATTACAATAGTGGTGTTGCGTCTTTGCTTGACCCTACAAACTGTACAACCAAAGAAGAAATTAAATTAGTAGAAGCCGAAGAAGAAACGGTTTATGAATTAGTAATGAGTAACGTTTCTAATACATTAAATGTAAGAGAAGAGCCAAATGATAATGCGATTGTAAGTGGTAAGCTTTACAGAGACTGCGGTGCAGTGGTATTGGAAAGAGCAGAGGGCTGGACCAAAATCAAGAGTGGAGAGCTGGTCGGCTGGGCAAGAGATGAATACTTATACTTTGGCGAAGCCGCAAAAGCAGAAGCCTTGAGAGTGGGGTATTCCATTGCGGTGGTAAAGAGTGAAGCCATTCGCGTGCGTGAAGAGGCTGATAAGGAAGCAGTGGTTTTAGGTTATGCTGCAAATGGGGAAACCCTTACTGTGGTAGATGAAGTGGATGAAAACTGGTTATGCGTAGAATATGGTGAGGGGATTGGTTACATTTCACGTGAGCATGTATCAGAAGAATTCAGTGTAGACCTGGGGGAGAGTATAGATGAAATCACCGAGCGTAAAATGAAGGAAGAAGCAGAAAAACGCAAGCTTGTAAAATATTATGGTTCTATGTCTGCGGATGAGTATGAGCTTTTTTTGTTGTCGGCTTTGATTTATTGCGAAGCAGGAGGCGAAAGCTACGAAGGTAAGTTGGCAGTAGGTGCTGTAGTATGTAATCGTATCAGAAGCTCTTCCTACGCAGATAACTTACAGGGTGTTATTTATGCGTCCGGTCAGTTTACACCGGCAATGACAGGTAAGTTGGACCGTGTTATGGCAGCAGGAAAAGTGCCACAGAGCTGTTTTGATGCAGCAATTGAAGCCTTGGGTGGTTACACAAACGTAGGTGATTGCCTGTATTTCCGTAGAAATAACGGAACACGTCAGGGTACCGTTATCGGAAATCATGTATTTTATTAAAAGTAAATAAGGTGGTGCTTACCACACGGACAAAGGGACTGTAAAATGCAGTCCTTTTTTAGTGTTCATAAAATATTTGCAGATATTTTTCAGAAAATTATTGTAAAATTCTGTCGAATGCTTCATAATTATTTCATAGGTCTTAATAAGATATTTATAATAAATGGTACGTGTTCGTACCGAGAAGGAAAAGAAGTATATAATGAAGAAAAAAGAATCTTGGGTCAAACCACGTCACACTATCGTACGAAAGCTGATAGGTGCCGCGCTTGCGCCATATGTGGCGTTAAAATATCACATAAAAATAACACCATTCAAAAATCCGGAAAAGAGGCAGTTTCTCATTGTTATGAATCATCAGACTGCTTATGACCAGTTTTTTGTAGGGCTTGCATTTGATTGCCCGGTGTATTATATTGCTTCGGAGGATCTGTTCTCTATGGGATGGGTGTCTTCACTCATACGTTATCTGGTGGCACCGATTCCGATTAAAAAGCAGACTTCCGATTTGAAGGCAGTGAAGAATTGTGTACGTGTGGTAAAAGAGGGCGGAACCATTGCGTTGGCACCGGAAGGAAATCGTACCTATAGTGGCAAGATGGTATATGTGAAACCATCCATTATCAAGCTGCTTCGTGTTTTGAAATTACCATTGGCCATTTTTCAGATTAAAGGCGGTTATGGGGTACAGCCTCGTTGGAGCGATGTAGTACGAAAGGGTCATATGTCTGCCGGTGTGACCAGAGTGATTGAACCGGAGGAATACAAGGAACTTACCGATGAAGCGTTGTATGATCTGATTTTAAAGGAATTAGACGGTGATGAGACGGTTGTAAAGGATTGCTATTATCACAAGAGGAATGCAGAGTATCTGGAACGCGTGATTTATGTCTGTCCTCACTGTGGACTTTCTTCCTTTGTAAGTCACAAGGATATATTGGAATGTAAAACCTGTGGTCGTCAGTTTAGATACCTTCCGTCTAAGGAGTTTGAGGGAGTAAACTGTGAGACACCATTTAAAAATGTTTCTGATTGGTATGACTTCCAGTGCGATTTTGTGAATAAGCTGGATTACACCGCATATCTGGAGACACCAATGTATCAGGAAACTGCTTGTCTGTCAGAGGTTATTTTATATAAAAACAAAAAAATGATAAATAAAAATGCCAAAATAGCACTTTACGGAGACCGCTTAGTCATAGATAAGATGGAAATCTCATTCGAACAGGCTGGTACTATTACTGTTTTGGGTAAAAACAAACTGAATATTTACATAGATGACAAGGTTTATCAGTTAAAGGGCGATAAAACGTTCAATGCCTTGAAGTATGTAAATATGTTCTATCACTACAAAAATATTAGCAAAGGAGACAACGATGAGCAATTTTTGGGACTTTAGTGTATGGGGAAGCTTTAATTTGTTCGCAGTGTTACTGCTCAGCCTGTTGGCAGCCAGCCTTTTGAAAAAATCCATTAAGATACTTCAGGACTCTTTAATTCCCACGTCTGTAGTTGGTGGTGGAATTTTATTAATTATTGGTGCAGTATATAAATTTATTACAAAAGATGTGATGTTTGATACGGCATTTTTCGGTAATAACGGTTCTACGGTTTTGGAGGTTTTTACATATCATACACTGGCGCTTGGTTTTATTGCTTCTGCGTTTACCGGTTCCGGTCAAAAGCTCAGCAAGCAAAGAAATGTGGAAATTTTTAATACCGGTGTAACGACAGTTTCCACTTATCTTATTCAGGCGATTTTTGGCTTGGGTATTACTATTTTGGCAGCCTATGTTATGACGGACTTCTTCCCGGCAGCCGGAATTTTATTACCGTTTGGTTATGGACAGGGTACCGGGCAGGCATTGAATTATGGTAACATTTTTGAGCAGGATTTTGGCTTTGCGGGTGGAAAGAGTGTTGGTCTTACCGTTGCAGCCATGGGATTTTTGAGCGCCGGTATCGGTGGCGTTATTCATATGAATATTTGCAAAGATTGCAAGAGAAATGATGTGGCACAGAGGGGGATAGCAAGCGAAGACAAATCTACAGAAAAGGATATTCCTATTTTTGAAAATATGGATACCTTAAGCGTGCAGATTGCTTTTGTAACCATGTCATATCTTATTACCTATGTGGTTATGTATGTGCTGGGAACTTTGGTTCCGGGACTGAAATCCGTGATTTATGGTTTTAACTTTTTGCTGGGTGTCTTAATGGCTACTTTGTCTAAAATAGTTATTAATAAATTGCATCAGAAAAATATCTTGAAAAAGCAATATATTAATGACTTTTTGATGGTGCGTATCCGCAACTTTTTCTTTGACATCATGGTGGTAGCCGGTATTGCGGCAATTCGTTTAAATGCATTGGGCAAATATTTGGGTATTCTTCTTATTTTGGGAATTGTAGGTGCAGTAATTACATATATTTATTTACGTATCGTATGTAAGGCACTGTTTAAGGAGTATGAACAGGAACAGTTTTTGGCTATGTATGGTATGCTTACCGGAACGGCAAGTACAGGTATCATCCTTTTGCGTGAAATTGATAGTGACTTTAAGACACCTGCTGCAGATAATCTGGTATATCAGAACTTCCCGGCTATTGTGTTTGGTTTTCCGATGATGATTTTGGCAACACTTGCTCCGAAAATGCCGGTAATAACTTTGTTGATTATAGTGGTGTTCTTTATCGTGATGAATATTATTTTATTCCGTTCCTTTATTTTTAAGAAACGTAAATAAATACGATAAGCTGGCACGATATGCCACTTTAATGTGCTGAAAAACAAATTGCACGCCAAGTTCATTTATAGTATAATATAAATAACTCAAAGAAAGGGGGCATGAGAATGGGGATATTTTTTATAGAACCGGTATACTTTTGGCTGATAACGATGATTCTATTTATAGGATTTGAATTGGCAACCATGGGTCTTACCACCATGTGGTTTGCACTTGGCTCTTTAGCTGCTCTGGTAGTGGCCGCTGTGGGCGGACCTGTTTGGCTTCAGGTAATTGTATTTTTTGTTGTATCGTTGCTTGCATTGTTTGGCTTTAGGAATCTTACAAAAGACCATTTTAATCGCAACCGTGTAAAGACAAATGCAGACAGCCTCATTGGTCGGAAAGGCATTGTGACGGAAGAGGTTTCCAATGTTTATGCTATCGGTCAGGTGACCGTTGCAGGACAGGAGTGGACGGCTCGTTCTGTAGACGATAATGTTACCCTGGAAAAAGGAGAAATGGTTGTCATTCGCAGCATCAGTGGAGTAAAACTGATGGTGGAACGCATTGCAGAGTAGTATGTTTTAAGAAAGGAAGTTGATTATGATTTGGATTATTATACCTATTATTGTTTTAGCTATTTTAGCATCTTGTATTAAAATCGTTCCTCAGGCACAGGCTTACGTAGTAGAGCGTTTGGGTGCTTATCAGGGAACCTGGCATGTGGGTGTTAAGTTTTTGGTTCCCTTCATTGACCGAGTGGCAAGACGCGTTACCTTAAAGGAACAAGTTGTTGACTTTGCTCCACAGCCGGTTATTACCAAGGATAACGTTACGATGCGAATTGACACAGTAGTATTCTTCCAGATTACAGACCCGAAGCTTTTCGCATACGGTGTGGAAAACCCGTTAATGGCTATTGAAAATCTGACTGCTACCACTCTTCGTAACGTAATCGGTGAGATGGAATTAGACCAGACTCTTACCAGCCGTGAGATCATCAATACTAAGATGCGTGCGGCATTGGACGTTGCAACAGATCCGTGGGGCATTAAGGTAAATCGTGTAGAGTTAAAGAACATTATTCCTCCTGCTGAAATTCAGAATGCTATGGAAAAGCAGATGAAGGCAGAGCGTGAACGTCGTGAAGCGGTTACCCGTGCAGAAGGTGAAAAGAGAGCAAGCATCCTTCAGGCGGAAGGTGAAAAGCAGGCTGCTATTTTACAGGCAGAAGCAGAAAAAGAAGCTGCAATTCTTCGTGCAGAGGCAGAAAAGGAAAAACGTATCCGTGAAGCAGAAGGTCAGGCTGAGGCCATCTTAAAGGTTCAGAATGCTAAGGCAGAAGGCTTACGTATGTTGAAAGAAGCAGGTGCCGACGAGGCAGTTCTTCGCTTAAAGAGCTTAGAAGCGTTTGAGAAGGCTGCAGACGGTCAGGCTACCAAGATTATTATTCCGTCTGAGATTCAGGGGATTGCAGGTCTTGCAGCTGGTTTACAGGAGATTGTAAAGCAAAAGTAGACGGTTAAGGCTTGCTATATTTGTTTTAAAGTGTTATCCTAAAAAAAAGCATTTTTTTGAGGAAGCATAATGGGACAAAAGAAACAAAGATTTTATATTGCTTTTATTTGCCTGCTAATGCTAATGGTGTTAGCAGGTTTTTATTTATTGACGGATGCCGATAATGATATGGAATATGCCAAACAGTATGGTGATTTACAGGTGCAAGTAGACTTGGGAGAAAAAACAGAAACTATACGCATTTGGCAAGATACAAAAGGAATGTATTACTTCTTCCTGCCATCTACCAGTGATTTATCAAGTGTTAGGGTTTGGAATGTATCAAATGCTGATACACTGATATTTAATGGCAGCAAAGTGAATAATAAAGAACTATTTAAAGCAGAAGTTTCACAAGAACAATTACTGGACTATACATACGAAATGCAAATCATTTTGGGAGGAGTGGAATTGGAACCTGTAAAGGTTCAGTTTGTGCAGTCGGCAAATCTTGCAACGATGTTTATTGACACGGAAAGCGGAGATGTGGGGGCTATTCATAGTTCCAAAGAAGTAGAAGAGAAGGCAGACGTTGTAGTGATAAATGAACTGGGCGAGATAGATTATGATAGAAGTATTCAGTATATAAGAACTCGAGGCAATTCAACGTTTTCTGATTTTGAAAAGAAGGCATATCAGCTTAAATTGTATAACGATGCTGCTCTTTTAAATATGCCAAAAAGTGAAAAGTGGATATTGCTTGCAAATGCCATTGATGATTCTTTGATTCGTAATGAACTTGTATACGAATTTGCTAATCAATATACCGGTGTTCCTTCTGTAGAGGGGCGATTTGTAGACGTATATATAAATGGTAATTATCAGGGAAATTACTATTTGTGCGAGAAGGTCGAAGTAGATGAAAATCGTTTAAATATTAATGATCTAGAGACGTATAATGTTGGAAAGAATGGTGCAGTCAAGGTGGATGGGGCTGTTACTATTCAAACAGAAGACGGAAAAATGCGTGCGTGTGCACAGATTGTTAATCCGGAAGATATTACGGGGGGATATTTGGTCGAAAGCATACTGGGCTCAGAATATGAAACTGTGACAAGTGGATTTCGTACAGAGGGAGGTCACTATTTTAAAATCGTAAGTCCGAAACATGCATCTATGGAACAAGTAGAATACATATGTATGTTGTTTGATGAGTTTGAAGCAGCGATAGCAACAGAAGATGGAATAAATCCTGATACGGGTAAACACTATACAGATTACATTGATTTGGAAAGTTGGATAGGAAAATATTTAATTGATGAGGTGTTTCATAATCCGGATGCTGTAGTTGCAAGCTTGTTTTTCTATAAAGATTCAGACAGTGTTGATTCGCACATTTTTGCCGGTCCTGTATGGGATTATGATAGAGCTTTGGGAAGCTATGGGGTTGATAAATATGAACTGAATGACCCTTTGAATATTGGGAATTATGGAATTTATATGCCTCAAATAATTCAGAAATATTCAGATGCAAAAGAGATGTTAAAAAATAAATTCCAAAGTATTTTTGTGCCTTATATAGAAAATGATTTGAATAAAAGGGTATATGAATTGGAGCGATTATTGGAGGCATCTTATAAATGTAACAGTATCAGGTGGCCGCAAAAGCATGGATATTATACAGAACTGGAAAGTAATATGGAATATATTCAAAGCTTTATGCAGGAAAAGAAAAATACACTACAAGAAATATGGCTGGAAGATACGATGTATCACACGGTTACATTTCTGGATTATAACAATAATGTTCACAAAAGTTATCGGGTTGAACATGGTGCTTATATAACGGAATCAGTACCATCCCCATCTAGTTTAGAAGCTATTTTTTATAGGTGGACTAATGAGGATACGGGTAAAAGTTTTGACTCACGTATTATGATTTTAGAAGATACCGTTTATAAGTCTGAATGGCTTGATTGGAATCTCTTGTTATTGAATGGTCTTGCAATTGCAGAACTGGATGTTTCAAAGGTTAATGCAGAGGAGATTGAACGATTGGCAGAGATTATAAGAGAGAAACAAGAAGCAGTGCAATAAATGTAAATAGAAATGGTTGTTAGATATGCAAAGAGATGATGTTTACCGTCATGAATTGAAATTTTTGGTTCCGGAACATGAACTATGTCTTTTGGAGAATAAAGTATCACAAATATGCAAAATAGATAGTCATGCGGGTGAAAATGGAATTTATAATATTAGAAGCATATATTTTGATACATTCGATAATCAATATTTGGAAGAAAATATAGCAGGTGTGGACAATCGCAGAAAGTTCCGTATTCGTAGCTATAACTTGAATGAAAATATTATTAAATTGGAGTGTAAAAGTACCAAGCATGGTTTGAAGAAAAAGGAGATTTGCAATATTTCAAAACAACAATGTGAACAGTTAATGGAAGGCAATATAATGATACCCGTTATGGAGGGTCAAGAGGTATTGAGAAAACTGCAGTTTGAATATATGACAAATTTATTACAACCAAAGGTGATAGTAGAATATAGTCGCACTCCGTTTGTATATGAAGTAGGTAATGTTCGAATTACGTTTGATAGGAAAATTTGCTCATCGCATTGCATTGACCGGTTTTGGGATAGGGATTTGGTAAAAAGAGAAATACTTCCAGAAGGAATAAATATATTAGAAGTAAAGTATGATGAAGTTTTACCAAGCACGATTAAAGAGATGCTTAATGAGGGCGTTTGTTTAAATCGTACTTCTTTTTCGAAATATGCGATGTGCAGAGTGAATAGCCTAAGATAAGAGAATGGGGAGAGTACATATGAGTATAAAAGATTTAATTAAAAGTTCTGTGTTGGGGGATTTTGCAAATAATAGTTTGTCCATGAAAACGGTAGTGTTATTACTTGTTGTTGCGGCTATTTTAGGGGCATATATTTTCTTTATATATCGTTTGGTTACCTTGAATACTTTTTACTCCAAGACATTCAATGTATCATTAATGCTAATGTGTATTATTACGACTTCAATTATTATAACAATTCAGAGTAGTGTTGTTATATCATTAGGTATGGTTGGGGCATTATCTATTGTTCGATTTCGAACAGCCATAAAAGAACCGATGGATTTAGTATTTGCCTTTTGGGCAATAAGCATTGGTATTATTACGGGAGCAGGATTGCCGGGACTGGCGATAGTCGTTTCTATTATTGTTACTATTATGACAGTTGTATTTATGTATGTGCCTGAGCAACGCAAGTCTATGATTTTAAATATTAATGGCCATAGTAATATTGAATGTGTAGAAATTTTTGATATAATAAAAAAGTATGATAAACGTTATGTGGTAAAGTCTAGAAACATTACTGGGGATAGTATAAATATCTTGCTAGAGGTTCATTTGGAAGATTGCGAAGAACTAATAAAGAATATTAGAAATATAAAGGGAATATACGGTATTTCACTTATATCACATAGGGGAGAAGTTAATTACTAAGTATTATTTCAGAGGAGTGCTATTATGAATTTACAAGGACGTCATTTTTTAAAATTGCTGGATTTTACAGCAGAGGAGATTACATATTTAATTGATTTGGCAGCAGAGTATAAGACCAAGAAAAAGCAGGGGATTCCGGTGGATGAATACAGGGGCAAAAACGTTGCATTGATTTTTGAAAAGACCAGTACCAGAACACGTTGTGCATTCGAGGTGGCAGCACACGATTTGGGTATGGGTACTACTTATTTAGATCCTGTTAGTTCCCAGATTGGTAAGAAGGAGAGCATTGCAGATACAGCACGTGTTCTCGGCGGCATGTTTGATGGTATTGAGTATCGTGGCTTTGAGCAGACCAAGGTTGAAGAAATTGCAAAGTATGCAGGTGTGCCGGTATGGAATGGTCTGACGAATGAATTTCATCCGACGCAGATGCTGGCAGACTTACTTACCATTCGTGAGCAGTTTGGCTATTTGAAAGGTATTAAGTTTACATATATGGGTGATGCACGTTACAATATGGGTAACTCTCTCATGGTTACCTGTGCGCAGATGGGTATGCATTTTACTGCTTGTACTAATCGTAAATATTTCCCGGATTCTGCATTGGTTGCAAAGTGCAGAGCGATTGCAGAGAAGACCGGCGGCACCGTTACCTTGACCGAGGATGTGAAGGAAGGTACTAAGGGGGCCAACGTTATTTATACAGACGTATGGGTATCTATGGGAGAACCGGATGAGGTTTGGGAAGAACGTATTCGTGAGTTGTTACCATATCAGGTAAATGCAGCAGCCATGGCAAATGCGGACAAAGACGCTATTTTTATGCATTGTCTGCCGGCATTCCATGATGTAAAGACCAAAATCGGTGCGCTGATTGCAGAGAAATTTGGTATTCGTGAAATGGAAGTTACCAATGAAGTGTTTGAGTCTGCACAGTCTAAGGTATTTGAAGAAGCAGAAAATCGCATGCATACCATTAAGGCTGTGATGGCAGCTACACTTCCAAAGAGTAAATGCTAATGAAATATACGTTTATCTACAAGGATGAAACAGACTCTACCAATTTGGAAGCAGGGCGCATTACGGATGCGGTTTCTCATGGCACGGTCATTGTGGCTGAGAAACAGACTGCAGGCCGCGGCAGACGTGGTCGCAGCTGGCTGTCTAAGTCCGGAGAAAACCTTTATTTTTCTTTGTTGCTTAAGCCGGATTTTGCACCGGAGCTGGCTTCCATGCTGACCCTTATCATGGCTCAGGCGGTGGCAGAGGCCATAGATGCAGTGTGTAATTGTGATTGTCGGATTAAGTGGCCCAATGATATTGTGCTGCATGGCAAAAAGATTTGCGGCATTTTGACTGAAATGCAGTTAGAAGCCGGACGTATTAAGCATGTGATAGTTGGTGTGGGCGTAAATGTGAATCAGATGGAGTTTGCCGCGGAAGGGCTTATATATGCCGGTTCTTTACGTAGAGAACTTGGCATAGAAGTAGCCAAGCAAAAAGTCTTAAGGGCAATTTTGGAGCGCTTTAAAGGGCTTTACGAGGCGTTCTGTCAAGAGGGGTCACTGAAGCCGATACAGAAGGCATATGAGACAAAACTTGCCAATTACGGAAAAGAGGTCAATGTATTAGATCCAAAGGGTGCATATCAGGGCATTGCTTTGGGGATTAATGATAAAGGAGAGCTTTTGGTTCGGAGAGCGGATGGAACGGTAGAAGCGGTGTTTGGCGGTGAAGTCAGCGTTAGAGGACTATGGGGCTATGTATAGGTGTTTAAAATGACAGAGAGAGTAGTTTTGTGCGGTGCCAACGCATATGAGCAAAAATATTATTTTAATGACCGGTTTAAGGCAATTCCGCAGTCTATCAAGGATGAGCTGCACATTATCTGTGTGCTGTTTACCGAAGAAGTGGGCGGTATTTTTACCCTTGTATTTGATGAGGATGGTACCTTAAATATGGAGACCAATGCTGAAGAAACGGATATTTATTATGATGAAATCGGCAGTGGTTTATTGGTAAACAAAATCAGGCAGACCAGACAGGAACTGTTTGAATCACTCAGCATGTATTACCGTGTGGTGATTTTGGGTGAGGACGTGAGTAAATTATTAGAAGAAGAATAGGACAAAGCATGAGTCAGTTAAAAATAGGAAATGTGACCTTAGACAACAATATTGTATTGGCTCCTATGGCAGGTGTGACGGACCTGCCATTTCGTTTGCTGTGTAAGGAACAGGGCGCAGGCCTTATCTGCATGGAAATGATTAGTGCCAAGGCAATTTATTTTAACAACAAAAATACTATGGAGCTGATGGAAATTCATCCGGAAGAATGCCCGGTGTCTTTGCAGCTTTTTGGTTCCGATGCCGATATTATTGCAGAGATGGCAAAACGTATCGAGGAGCGTCCCTTTGCTATCCTGGATATTAATATGGGATGTCCGGTGCCGAAGGTGGCGGGGAACGGAGAAGGCAGTGCACTGATGCGGAATCCAAAGCTGGTAGCGGAAATAGTAGAGAAAACTGCAAGAGCAATTTCTAAGCCGGTAACCGTAAAAATTCGTAAGGGTTTTAATGAGAACGAAGTAAATGCAGTAGAAATTGCGCACATTGCAGAAGAGTGCGGTGCGGCCGCTGTGGCGGTACATGGACGTACCAGGGAGCAGTATTATTCCGGAAATGCAGACTGGGACATCATTTGCCGGGTTAAGGAGCGTGTGAAGATTCCTGTTATCGGTAACGGCGACATTGTGGATGGTGCCAGTGCAAAGGCTATGTTAGAACAGACAGGCTGTGATGGTCTGATGATTGGCCGGGGTGCACAGGGGAATCCCTGGATTTTTAGGGAGATATTGCATTTTCTTGAAACCGGTGAACTGATGAAACCGGCCTCCAAGGAGGAAAAGTCAGCCGTCATCCGTCGCCATATTGAACTTCAAATGCAGTATAAAGGGGAATTCACCGGTGTGCGTGAAATGCGTAAACATTTGGCGTGGTACAGCACGGGACTTCCGGGAAGCGCTAGATTTCGTAATGAAGTGAATTTGATGGAGACGAAAGAGGAACTTTTGGCAAGCGTGGACAGAATTTTTACAAATTTGTCATAAAATTATAAGTTTCCTAATTTTGTTATTGACACCTTGTAGAAAAACAAGTATAATAGGAAAGCTTAGTTAGGGGGATTTTGCATAAATCCCTCGCTTTCTTGTTCTATGGGAGTTTTTTGTTTCATAGAATACAGAAGAAATGTGGTATATAAAGTATATAAAAAGGAAGGACGAGCAGTAATGAAAAAAAATATTTTAACCTATGAAGGTTTAAAACGGTATGAAGATGAATTAGAAGAGTTAAAAGTCGTTAAGCGTAAAGAAGTTGCTCAGAAGATTAAAGAAGCTCGTGAACAGGGCGACTTATCTGAAAATGCTGAGTATGATGCGGCAAAGGATGAACAGCGTGACATCGAGGCCAGAATTGAAGAATTAGAGAAACTCTTAAAGAACGCAGAAGTAGTAGATGAAGATGAAGTTGACTTAGACAAAATCAGCATCGGATGCAAAGTTAAAATTCTAGATGTTGAATTTGATGAAGAATTAGAGTACAAAATCGTTGGGTCTACAGAGGCAAACTCCTTAAAGGGCAAAATTTCCAATGAAAGTCCTGTAGGAAGTGCGTTAATGGGTCACAAGGTTGGCGATGTAGTAGAAGTAGAGACACAGGTTGGTGTGATTCAGTATAAGGTTTTAGAAATTCAGAGATCCAACTAATTACAGTTTATTCGTAAAGAGAAAGGGTAGAAGGTATGGCACAGCAGAACCAGACTCCGGTACAGGAACAGGACATTAACCAGCTGTTAAAGGTTCGTAGAGAGAAGTTAGCAGCTTTACAGGAAGCGGGCAAGGATCCATTCCAGATCACAAAGTATGACGTTACAAATCACAGTGCAGACTTAAAAGAAGAATTTGAACAGTACGAAGGCAAAGTTGTTCGTATTGCAGGACGTATGATGTCCAAGCGTGTTATGGGTAAGGCTTCTTTCTGTAACGTTCAGGATTTAAAGGGCAATATCCAGTCTTATGTTGCACGTGACAGCGTGGGCGAAGAAGATTATGCAGATTTCAAGAAGTACGATATCGGTGATATTATCGGTATTGAGGGTGAAGTATTCCGCACAAAGACCGGTGAGATTTCTATTCATGCTCAGAAGATTACGTTACTTTCTAAGAGCTTACAGATTCTTCCTGAGAAATATCATGGTTTGACCAATACGGATATGCGCTATCGTCAGAGATACGTTGACTTAATCATGAATGCAGAAGTAAAAGATACTTTTATCAAGCGTTCCAAGATTATTTCTGCAATTCGTAAATATTTAGATGGTCAGGGCTTTATGGAAGTGGAGACTCCGATGCTTGTAGCAAATGCAGGCGGTGCAGCAGCAAGACCATTTGAAACACACTTCAATGCCCTTGATGAGGATTTGAAGCTTCGTATTTCTTTAGAGCTTTACTTAAAGAGATTGATCGTAGGAGGATTAGAGCGCGTTTATGAAATCGGACGTGTATTCCGTAACGAAGGTCTTGATACAAGACACAATCCGGAATTTACCTTGATGGAGCTCTACCAGGCATATACAGACTACCATGGCATGATGGACCTTACAGAGAACCTTTACCGCCATGTAGCGCAGGAAGTACTTGGCACCACCACAATCGTATTCAATGGTATCGAGATGGATCTTGGCAAGCCATTTGAACGAATCACTATGGTAGATGCAGTTAAGAAATACTCCGGCGTAGATTTTAACGAGATTCATACTCTCGAAGAAGCAAGACTGGTTGCAAAAGAAAAACACGTTGAATTTGAAGAAAGACACTCTAAGGGTGAGATTCTTAATCTCTTCTTTGAGGAATTTGTAGAGGAACACCTTGTTCAGCCTACTTTCGTTATGGATCATCCAATCGAAATTTCTCCTCTTACCAAGAAGAAACCGGAGAATCCGAAATACGTAGAGCGTTTCGAGTTCTTTATGAACGGCTGGGAAATGGCAAATGCTTACTCCGAGCTTAATGATCCAATTGACCAGAGGGAACGTTTCAAGGAACAGGAAAAGCAGCTCGCACAGGGTAACGATGAAGCAAACACAACCGATGAAGACTTCATGTACGCACTTGAACTCGGCATGGCACCAACAGGCGGTATTGGTTTTGGTATTGACCGTATGTGTATGTTATTGACAGACTCACAGGCAATCAGAGACGTATTGTTGTTCCCAACAATGAAGAGCTTAGATAAATAAAACTTGTTATAAGTTGTTATAAGTCTTCATATCTTTACGGATGAAGGACAAAAAATCGGGTTTATACCAATTCATATGCCAATACATGCCAGGCATATGCCAATTTTGGAAAGTCAAGTGTGCGATTCTACGTAAGTATGATATAAGTTAAATATAAGTCTACAAGACTCTACGGCCTCGCTGATTAAAATCGGTGGGGCCTTGTTTTATTTTGAAAAGTATATACCTTTGGGGTGTAAAGTGGTATTATGAAATGGAAATGAGAATTTGAATTTTATTATAAGTGGTAGTCGGAAAATCCAAGTAATCTACTGCATCGCTAAAGAATACGCAGAACGAAGATAAAAGAAAATATACGAGGTTAGATAATATGACAAAAGCATTTGGTAAGGAGATTCTAGAAGAAGTTATTTATAAAATAAATAAAAGTAGTTCTTTTTTGATTAATACAAATGGATGGATTGCCCCTAAAATAGGCTTTAGTTTTGATAGAAGTAGGAATTCAAAATATTTAGATTCACTCATGAAATTAAATTTTGTCAAAGAAAAAAGAGAAGACGTAATTTGTATTCTTGGGGATTGGGAAGTCGTAGCTGAAGGGATAATCTTTACAGATAAAGCAATGTATGTAAACTCTCCTAAAAATGAGATGAGGAAATTCTCGGTAAGATATGATGAAATTGAAGAATTAAAATATTATTCTTCAAGTGCAGAGCTCAAGATTGTTGCAAATGATCGAATTTACTATATAACCACTCCCGTTTGGAGCAAAAGAAATATAAATATCTTTTTGCAATTTGCAACAGGCTTAGCGGAGTTTGATGAAACCGACCATGAGCGTATTAAAGATATACGCATAGAACGTGATAAAAATAATGATATTGTTTCATCGATAGCAGGTCTGATTTATGGAAATGTTAGTAATGCAAGTACCTTATATGGTATGGACAAATTCAACACTCCGAGAGGGCATGGATTTGCGGCAGAACGTGCAAATCATTTGCATGATATGTATCAAAATATGGATTTCTTTGGTAAGGGAAAAGTGCAAATGGTGGGAGAAGAAATTGATCCTGATACTGGCCGTATTATAAAGAATGGTGCAGATAGAATTGTTAATGGAACTAATATACAAACAAAATACTGTAGATCCGGTTCGGCATGTATAGCGGAATGTTTTGAAGATAATGCATTTCGTTATTTTAATATTGATGGAACTCCAATGCAAATTGAAGTTCCATCTGATATGTATGATGCAGCTGTTCAGGCTATGGAAAATAGAATTAGTAGAGGGGAAGTAAAAGGTATTACAGATCCGAATGAAGCTAAAAATATTGTACGAAAAGGGCATTATACATATCAGCAAGCTAAGAATATTGCGAAAGCTGGAAATATTGATTCGATTAAATTTGATGCTGCAACAGGAACAATTATAGCAACCTCAGCGTTTGGGATTAGTGCAGCAATTTCATTTGCCACATCCATTTGGAATGGAGAGGATGTTAATATTGCATTAAAAACGGCTACCTACACAGGGCTAAAAGTAGGTGGAACAACTTTTATTACATCGGTTTTAGCCAGTCAGTTATCAAAGGCAGGACTAAATAGTGCTTTAGTAGGTAGTTCAGAAGCAATTGTAAATATCATGGGGCCAAAGGCTTCAGCTATGTTAGTAAATGCATTTAGAAGTGGTTCAAATATATATGGAGCTGCAGCAATGAAAAGTGCTGCTAAAATGTTACGAGGAAATGCTATTACGGGTATGATTTCAGTTGCAGTCTTATCCAGCGTTGATGTTGTAAACATTTTCAGAGGTCGAATATCAGGAAAGCAGATGTTTAAAAATATTGCTAATACCGCTTCGACAGTTGCAGGTGGAACAGCAGGCTGGGTTGGTGGCGCAGCAGCTGGAGCTGCAATAGGCTCTGTTATACCAGTAGTTGGGACTGCTATTGGTGGTTTTGTTGGAGGATTAGTAGGAACTATTGGTGGTGGTGCAATTACAGGCAAAGTATCAGGAACTATTTTAAATGAATTTATCGAGGACGATGCTGATGAGATGGTCAAAATTATTGAGAAGGTATTTATACAATTAGCTGAAGATTACTTGTTAAATCAAACGGAAGCTGAAAGTATAGTTGAACAGTTAAGTAAAAGTCTTGATGGAAAAACATTGAAAGAAATGTATGCAAGCAGTAATCGAAGGAATTTTGCAAATGATTTTCTTAGTGATTACATAAAAAGCGAAGTCGCAAAAAGAAAGAAAATTATTTTGCCGGATGATGAAAAGATGCAACTTGCATTAAAAGAGGTGCTTGAAGATATATCAGAAGAGATTTCTGTTTTAGATGGTGCCGTAACTATTTAATAAATATAAGGATAAGAAATTTTAGACTAGATGAAGTGCTGCTGGTATTGATTTATTTTGAAAACAAGTTTCAACAAAATGTTTCTATAACTAAATATTGATTTACAGCGAGGTCTTAGGAAAATCCTAAGGCCTTATTTTTTTGCTCTCATTGCGTCCAGAAGTGAATGTGATGGGAGCTTTTTTCGTTTCGAAGGGTCAAAAACATAACAAAATAAAATTTTTTTCAATTTTTTAAAATTTTTCGGACAAACGGGCAAAAAAGTCAGCAATGGGTAGTGAGAGGAGGACATCTCCTCCACGGAACCTTGACAACTGAACAGACACTCAACAGGTACATTCCTGAGCGGGGCAGATGGCCCAGCCGGAGAAAGGTACGCAAGGACCCTCCTGTCCAATCGGATCATAGAAGAAAACAAGGGGGCGAGCGATTCTTAGACCTTTTCGAAATATCCAAATGCTACGGATACGGCAATGAAACGCTTCAGGGACAAGGATACTTCCGTACGCGGCTACCGGAGGACTCGGTAGAGGTGAGACTCCTATGAGCGAGGTTAGCAACCTGGCGTCTATTGATTTCCTTTTATGGGGAACTTGACAGTTGCACGGGATATCTAGTAAGATAGTTTTAGATATTTTGGGAAAGAATAGGTGGCAGGATGAAAAGGATGGAGCTGATTGTTCCATGCCATTTTGGTATGGAAGCAGTTTTAAAAAATGAGATTATAGATTTAGGATATGATGTTACGGAGGTAACCGACGGACGTGTGACCTTTAAAGGGGATGAGGAGGCTATTTGTCGTGCCAATATCTGTCTTAGAACCGCGGAGCGTGTGCTGATTAAGGTGGGGAGCTTTCGTGCAGAGACTTATGAAGAACTGTTTCAGGGGACCAAGGCGCTGCCATGGGAGGAATATATTCCTGTAGATGGTAAGTTCTGGGTGGCGAAGGCAGCAAGCATTAAGAGTAAGCTTTTTAGTCCTTCCGATATTCAGTCCATTATGAAAAAAGCCATGGTAGAGCGTATGAAGACCGTGCATAATATCAGTTGGTTTACAGAGGATGGAGCAAATTATCCCGTGCGCGTGTTTTTGTTAAAGGATGAGGTGAGTGTGGGACTGGATACTACCGGTGACAGCCTTCATAAGCGCGGCTATCGTAAGCTTACTGCCAAGGCACCCATTGCCGAGAACCTGGCGGCAGGGTTGATTCAATTGACTCCTTGGCATGGAGACCGTATTTTGGTAGACCCGTTTTGTGGCAGCGGTACATTTCCAATTGAAGCGGCCATGATGGCGGCAAATATTGCTCCCGGTATGAATCGTCATTTTCTGGCAGAAGCCTGGAGGCACATTATTCCAAAGCGTATGTGGTATGATGCGGTGGATGAAGCCACAGAAGAAGTGGATTTACAGGTGGAGACCGATATTCAAGGGTATGACTTGGACCCGAATATGGTGGAAATTGCCAGGGCCAATGCCAAGTTAGCCGGCGTGGACAAGCTTATTCATTTTCAGCAAAGACCGGTAAGTGAGCTGAGTCATCCAAAGAAATATGGTTTTCTGATTACCAATCCACCGTATGGAGAACGTCTGGAAGACAAGGAAGCGATGCTTCCGTTGTATAAAACTATTTGGGAGCGTTATCAGCAGTTAGATAGTTGGAGTTTATATTTGATTACCGGATTTGAGGATGCGGAAAAGGTATTTGGTCGAAAAGCCGACAAAAATCGCAAAATTTATAATGGTATGATGAAGACCTATTTTTATCAGTACATGGGTCCAAAGCCGCCAAGAAGACCGAAAGAGGGACAATAGATGAGAATAGTATTTGCGACAGGAAATGCCAACAAGGTTCGTGAGATAAAAGCGATTCTTGCAGATTTAAATATGGAAGTGCTTTCTATGAAGGAAGCAGGTGTATGTGCAGAAGCAGAGGAAACTGGTGTTACCTTTGCAGAAAATGCAGTGATTAAGGCAAAGGATATTGCTGCTAAGGTAACAGATGCCGTTGTTATGGCAGACGATTCCGGGCTGGTGGTAGATGCGTTAAACGGGGAACCGGGGATTTACAGTGCCAGGTACCTGGGCGAGGATACGCCTTACAGTATCAAAAATGCTAATATTATTGAGCGATTGGAAGGCATACCGTTAGAAGGGCGTTCTGCACGCTTTGTATGTGCCATTGCAGCTATTTTGCCGGACGGCAGGGTGTTTTCCAGCGAAGGAATTATTGAGGGATATATCGGTTATGAAGAACGTGGTAATGGTGGTTTTGGTTATGACCCTATTTTTATGGTGCCGGAATATGGCTGCTCTACCGCGGAGCTTAGTGCAGAAGCCAAAAATGCCATCAGTCATCGTGGTAAAGCCTTAAATGCAATGAAAAGAATGCTACAGGATGCACTGGAGAAATAGGCATGAGAGTTTTGGTTTGCAGTGATACCCATAGAAGACATGACAATTATTTAAAGGTAGTGGAGAAAGAGGAACCCTTTGATTTTTTGATTCACTGTGGAGATACCGAGGGCGGTGAATATTTGATTCATGAAGCAGCGGGATGTCCATGTGAAATTGTTATGGGCAATAATGACTTTTTTTCCGATTTGCCGAGAGAGCGCATATTTCATCTGGGGGGAAGAACAGTCTGGTTAACCCATGGCCACAATTATTATGTATCACTGAGTACTGCCATGCTGAAGGAAGAGGCCAGGGCAAAGGGGGCCAATGTGGTGATGTTTGGGCATACGCATAGACCGCTGATGGAGGAAGGTAACGTCATTTGCATAAATCCGGGGAGCTTGAGTTATCCAAGGCAGGCAAACCATAAGCCTTCATATATTGTTCTGGACATCGACGAAAATGACCGCTGGAATATGGAAATAAAGTATTTATAATTTTTTGAAAAAAATTATAAAAGTAGTTGACAATTATAAATACTTATAGTATACTAATCAATGTTCTGATTGAGACAGAACAGAACGGGGTGTGGCTCAGTTTGGCTAGAGCGCCTGGTTTGGGAC
>JAZQUB010000026.1:0-12802 GCA_045631045.1 Lachnospiraceae bacterium | reverse complement strand
GATATATTTTCAACTGTGCCTTTGGCAATACACAGGTGCCGATATCTCGTCCATCCATAATTAAATCCGTATGCTCTGCCATACGTTGCTGAAGCTCTACCAGCTTGGCACGTACACTGCCGTTGGCGCTGGAAACAGAAGCCGCATTACCAACCTCTTCCGTTCTTAAATAAGGATTGACATTTTGTCCGTTTAATATTACAACCTGCTCTCCATTTTCGTAAACAATTCGAATATCTGCGCCCTGACATTTCTCAGAAATCTCCTGCCCATTGGTAAGGTCTGTATTCTGCGAAATCAAATAATATGCCATAGCACGGTACATTGCACCGGTATCCACGTAAATTAAATTCATTTTCTTTGCCACTAATTTGGCAATGGTACTTTTACCTGCGCCGGCAGGACCATCCACTGCGATACAAAAACTCATATTGGTCTCCTCATGTTGTTTATATTTCGTCTATTTCCGTCTTTTTATTCCACACTCATTCCGGCAAGATATCCGGTTGACCAGGCAACCTGCAAATTAAATCCTCCCGTCACTGCATCCACATCCAGCACCTCTCCTGCAAAGTAAAGACCCTTCACTGTCTTGGACTCCATGGTAGACGGATTCACATCTTTTACCTTCACACCGCCCTGGGTAATAATTGCCTCCACAAAGCTTCTGGTTCCGGTAATGGTAAGCGGTAAATTCTTAATCAAATGTACAAACTGCTGACGTTCTTCTTTACTGATTTCATTGACCTTTTTATCCGGGTCAATACCGGACAAAGCCACCATAACAGGCACTAATTTGCCCGGAAACAGCCCATTCACCGCATTTTTAAACTGTTTATTCATATGTTCCTCAAAGTCACGCAACACACGCTTATCCAGCTGCTCTGCAGTAAGCGCCGGCTTCAAATCAATATATAACGGAAGCTCTTTGCCAAAATATTTCTTCACATAGTGGCTGCTTGCAGACAAAATAAGCGGACCTGTCACGCCAAAATGTGTAAACAGCATCTCGCCAAATTCCTGAAATACTTTTTTCTTGCCGTCTAATATGGTCACCTGTACATTTCGTAAAGACAGGCCCATTAATTCTTCGCACCATTCTTCCTTACACTCCAAAGGAACCAACGCCGGCTTTGGCTCTACTACTGCCATTCCTGCCTCTTCTGCAAACCGATACCCATCTCCGGTAGAACCGGTAGAAGGATATGATATACCGCCGGTACATACAATGACTGCATCTGCCTTTATTACTTCTCCTTTAACCGTCTTGACACCGACCACACGACATTTACCATCAAAATTCGTATTTGAACCGTTCTCCCCGGCATCTGAGAAGCATAGCTCTCGTACTTCTGTATGAAGCCTGATATCCACCTCTTTATCCTTTAACGCTCTTGTCAATGCAAAAATAACGTCGGAAGAACGGTCACTTACAGGGAATACTCTGTCGCCACGCTCCACCTTGGTAGCACATCCGTACTCTGTCAGCAAATCCACAACAGCCTGATTATCAAAGGTATAGATACTGCTATACATAAACTTCGGATTAGATACAATATTTTTAAACAAATCTTCCACATCACATGCATTCGTCACATTGCATCTGCCCTTGCCGGTGATATAAACTTTTTTGCCTAATTTTTCATTCTTTTCTAATAAAATCACCTGATGGCCATGCATCGCCGCACTATACGCTGCTAACATTCCTGCTGCTCCGCCACCAATAACAATACATTTACTCATATTCTTTGCGCATCCTTGGACTCATGGATACATCCTTATTTAAATAATTAATTTCGTCATGTGCGTAAACCTGGTAATTACTCCAAACATCCTCCAGGTTTTTGAGTTCATCCTTTACCTGCTCCGGATTTTTAAGACACATAGCCACAATCAAAGCATTCATTAAACTAAACGGAGCAACCAAAGAGTCTGCCACACCATTTAATTCACTCTTTGCCAGCAAATGGATACTTGAGTACATGTTCATCGGAGAATGAACAGAGTCCGTAATTGCGATAACCTTAGCTCTTCTGTCACGAGCAAACTCCATAGCTTTTAACGTACGCATGGAATATCTTGGAAAAGAAATACCGATAAAAACATCTTCTTCATCAATACGAATCATTTGTTCAAACATTTCCGTAGAGGATGTGGTATCCAACAAAATAACATCCCTGCGAATCATATTTAAATAAAAATAAAAGAAAGACGCAAGGGGTGCACTGTTACGAAGACCTACTATATAAACATGCTTTGCAGCAAGAATAGAATCTACCGTAGCAGCAAAGGATTCCTCGGAAAGCCCTTCTAACGTATCGTGAATCTTCTGCATATCAGACTGTAATACCGTGGCAATTACACCCCAATGGTTCATCGTTTTGGCAGAAAACTCCGGCACAGTAATGGTCTGTAATTTATTTCTGGTCCACTCCTGCAGCTTGTCCTGCAGCTCCGGATATCCTTTTAGTCCTAATTTGTCAGCAAAACGAACAACCGTAGACTCGGAAATTTCCAAAGCCTTCCCAAGCTCGGCGGCAGTCATAAAAGTGGCATCTTCGCCATGCTCCAAAATATATTCTGCAATTTTTTTATGACCTTTACTCAGCTTGTCCCTTCGGTCCAAAATGAGTTCCATAATGTTTTGCTCAGCTTTCACGGTTTATTCCTCCAATTATCGCATATATAAAATAGTATAGCATAACCATTTGTATCATTCAAGTGAGAAAAAGACCCATAAGCAAAAATGCCTATGGGTCTCAAAAATCATAAATTATACCGGATATGCACCGTTCTTTGTATCAGAAACGGTCATGTCCACCTTTTCCTGCTGTGCCTGACGATACTTGAAGAAGTCTGTAGCAACCTGTGGGAATAAAGCGTAAGACAATACGTCTTCATCCTGCTGCTTCCACATTTCAACTTCTTTTTCAAGCTTATCAAGTTCCGGAGCAATTAAGTCTGCATAACGGCAAGTAATTCTTTCTTCGCCAGGAATAACCTTATCGATAACTTCCTGATTCATTGGCTTAACGGTCTGGCCGTATTCACCACGAAGAACAGCCTTTGTTTCCTTAGTAGCCATCTTGTATCTTTCGCCTAAGAGTACGTTAAATACAGCCTGTGTACCAACAATCTGAGAAGATGGTGTTACCAGAGGTGGCTCACCTAAGTCTTTACGTACTTCCGGAATTTCCTTTAATACGTCGTAATACTTATCTTCTGCGTTCTGTTCCTTTAACTGGCTAACCATGTTGGATAACATGCCGCCCGGTACCTGGTAAAGAAGTGTCTTAATATCAACACCCATAACCTTTGGATTGAGCAAGCCGTTTGCAAGACACTCATCTCTGTATGGACGGAAGTAATCAGCGATTTCAGCAAGTAAGTTCTGATCAAAACCGGTATCGTACTCAGTACCTCTGAAGGTCTCAACCATAACTTCTGTTGCAGGCTGAGATGTACCAAGTGCAAATGGGCTCATAGCGGTATCAATTACATCAACACCGGCTTCTACAGCCTTTAAGTATGTCATACTAGCTACACCGGAGGTATAGTGTGTATGTAACTGAATTGGTAAGTTTGTAACAGACTTCATAGCAGAAATCATTTCTGTTGCCTTGTAAGGAACTAATAAACCTGCCATATCCTTAATACAGATAGAGTCTGCACCCATTTCTTCGATCTTCTTTGCCATATCCATCCAGTACTCTAATGTATAAGCATCACCGAGTGTGTAGGATAAAGCAATCTGAGCATGACCTCTTCCTTCCTGTGTCTTAATCTTGTTGGTAGCATTTACAGCTGCCTGTAAGTTACGAAGGTCGTTTAAACAGTCGAAAATACGAATAATATCAATACCATTTGCAACAGACTTCTGTACGAAATATTCTACTACGTCGTCTGCGTATGGTCTGTAACCTAAAATATTCTGGCCACGGAACAACATCTGTAACTGTGTGTTCTTCATACCTTCGCGAATCTTGCGAAGTCTGTCCCATGGATCTTCCTTTAAGAAACGAAGGGAAGCATCGAATGTAGCACCACCCCAGCACTCAACGGAATGGTAACCAACCTTGTCCATCTTCTCTAAAATAGGAAGCATGAAATCGGTAGGCATTCTTGTTGCAATCAAAGACTGATGTGCATCACGTAAAATTGTTTCGGTAATTTTAATAGGTTTCTTAACCTGTTCTGCCATTTTTATATCCTCCAAAAAAATATATTAAAAATCAAGCTGTGAACTCATAAGCCTTACAGGCTTATTTCGTCGCGCTATGCGCTCTATAAATTCAAAGCCAAATACATCTTCTCATGCAAGCATGGCATCTGTATTTTCCTTTGAATTTGCACAGCTTAAAAGACACCGAAGATGGCCATAAATGTACCGGCTGCTACTGCAGTACCGATAACACCTGCTACGTTAGGACCCATAGCATGCATTAAGAGGAAGTTTGTAGGGTCTGATTCTGCACCAACCTTCTGAGATACACGTGCTGCCATTGGTACAGCAGATACACCTGCGGAACCGATAAGCGGATTAATCTTGCCACCGGTGAGCTTGCACATAATTTTACCAAATACTACACCTGCTGCAGTACCGAATGCAAATGCAATCAAACCTAATGCTACGATTTTAAGAGTATCTATATTCAAGAATGCTTCTGCACTTGTAGTAGCACCTACAGATGTACCCAGTAAGATAACTACGATGTACATAAGCGCATTGCTTGCAGTGTCTGTAAGCTGACGAACAACGCCGGATTCTCTGAATAAGTTACCAAGCATTAACATACCTACCAAAGGAGCTGTTGTAGGAAGAATTAAACTTACTACGATGGTAACGATGATAGGGAATAAAATCTTTTCTAATTTGGATACAGGACGAAGCTGACCCATTTTGATTTTACGTTCTTCTTCTGTGGTTAAAAGTCTCATAATTGGAGGCTGAATAATCGGAACCAGTGACATATAAGAATATGCCGCTACCGCGATAGGTCCAAGCAATGCTGTCTGTCCAAGCTTACTTGCAAGGAAGATAGAGGTAGGACCGTCTGCACCACCGATGATGGAAATCGCTGCTGCAGCCATATCATTAAAGCCTAATGCAATAGCGCCGAAGTATGCAGCAAAAATACCAAACTGTGCTGCCGCACCAAGTAAGAAACTCTTAGGGTTTGCGATAAGCGGACCAAAGTCAGTCATGGCACCTACACCCATGAAAATAAGGGAAGGTAAAATTGCCCACTCATCTAATAAATAAAAGAAATGAAGCAAACCGCCCTCTGCCATAATATCCGGATAGATATTAACAAGCAGCATACCGAAAGAAATCGGTAATAAAAGCAGTGGCTCATATTCCTTAGCAATCGCTAAGTAAAGGAAAATACACGCAACAACAATCATAATGTAGTTACCAACTTCTAAGTTGAAGAAGGCAGTTTGATGAATCAAGTTGTCGAGCGTAGTCATAATGTAATCCATATTAATACCTCGTCTTTTATTGAGTCATAAAATGAGAACTTTCTGCTAGTTCAATGTTGCAAGAACTGCACCTGCTTCTACTGCATCGCCTACTGCTACATCGATGCTTGCTACAGTACCGTCTTCCGGAGCTACTACAGGGATTTCCATCTTCATAGCTTCCAGAATTACTACTGCGTCGCCCTTCTTAACAGCCTGTCCAACCTTAGCTTCTACTTTGAAAATCTTACCTGCTGCGCCTGCTTCTACTTTGATGCTGCCTGCTGCACCTGCTGCTGCCTTTGGTGCTGCCGGAGCAGGAGCTGCTTTAGGAGCTGCTACAGGAGCTGCCTTTTTAGCTGCTGCTATAGGAGCAACTGCACCTGCTGCGCCGTTTTCTTCTACTACTACGTCATATGCTACGCCATTTACTGTAATTGTATAATTTTTCATCTTGAATTCCTCCAAATCGATTAACGTCTTCTTGATTTCTTAATAGATCTAACTACAAAACCATCGGTAGTTGTCTTGCCTTCATAGGCTGCAATTGCTGCTGCGATAACCGCAACTAATGCATAATCATCTGTTTCTTCTACTGCTTCCTCTACTACCGGAGCTTCAGGAGCAGGTGCAGGTGCAGCTGTTTTTTCTTCTTTCTTTGCAAACATTGCCTGAATCTTTGGAATATAACCAAACAGGCTGATGATAAACATAATCAGAATTAATACAGCGAATACAGAACCCATACCGAGTAATGTGTTCAAAGCTGCCTTTGTCATTAATTCGCCAAAAGTAGCATCTACGTTTAATGTGCAGGATTTTAATACTGCAAAATAGTCATTGGAGAAAATCATTTCAACCTGACCATTCTTTACTTCACCTGTTACATCTACGGTAACAATAATCGTCTCGTCATCTACAACAGAATGAACATCATCAATAGAAAGAATAGCTCCCATGGTCTCATGACCATTTTCAAAAGACTCCAAAGCCTTAAGGAACGCATCACCTTCTACAGAAGCACTAAAGCTGTTTGCGATAACGGTTTCCCATTCTTCCGCTGTGTAACCGCCCTGAGCATAAATGTCCATAATGGTCTCATTTGCTAAGGCCTCCTCCATCAACGGAATAATGCTATCTGTTGCATATTGCTCAGCAACCGCCAGTTTATCAGCCTGATACTCATTTACAGTTTCTTCACCGCCACAGGCAGTCAAGCTGAAAACACAAGTGAGCATGCAAAGAAGCGCTACAAATCTCTTCATACTATCTCACCTTTCTTATACTGTGCCGTGTTTTTTGTCCGGACGGTTTTCCACCTTTGCATAAAGCATTTCAAAAGCACCGATTACATATTTTCTGGTATCAGCAGGCTCTACAATGTGATCCACATAGCCACGTCTTGCTGCGCTGAGTACGGAAGTCTGAAGAGCTTTGTATTCGGAAGCCTTTGCCTTGATCGTGTCAGCATCTTTACCGTCATACATAATCTTTGCTGCCAAAGTAGCATCCATAGCACCAATCTGTGCTTCCGGCCAAGCCATAACGATATCTGCACCGATTGCCTTGGAGTTCATAGCAATGTAAGCACTGCCGAATGCATCGCCGATTACTACATTTACCTTTGGTACGGTTGCATCTGCAAACGCATGTGTAAGCTTAGCAACTGCTGTTGCAATGCCTTTTTCACTGCCGATAGTAGCTTCATAGCCCTTTACATTGGTAAGAGTAAGTACAGGAATATTAAATGCATCACAGAATCTTACGAAGTCTGCTGCCTTGTAGCATCCCTTAATAGTAAGTACAGCGTCCATCTTCTTAGCTACGTTACCTTCTTCGTCATAAACTTCGGTTCTGTTTGCTACTGCACCAACCGTCATACCGTTTAATTTAATGAAGCCTGTAACCATTTCAGGAGCATATTTTTCTTTGATTTCATAGAATAAACCATTGTCAGAAATCTGAGACAACGCAATGGCTGTGTCACCCTTGCAGTTTACAAGTGCGTCACATGCTCTGTTTAAGTCATCTTCACATTCTTCATAAGCTTCTTCTTCGAAGTTTGCAGGAAGAAGTGCAACCAATTCTCTGATTTTTGCTAACAAATCAGCTTCTTCTGCAACAACATCCACAATGCCGCTTTCGCTTGCGTGGAACTCTGCAGATGCACTGTCACACTTTGCTACCGTATTGCCGTCTAATGCATTCGGAGCATTTACAAATAACTTGGCATTCTTTGCTTCCATAAAAGTAAAGTCTGTCAAGGTAGGAATAATAGCTAAACCGCCGCCACAATTGCCAAATACTGCTGTAATCTGTGGAATAACACCGCTTGCCAAGGTCTGTTTCATGTAGATTTCACCAAATGCATTTAATGCATCGGTAGCTTCCTGAAGTCTTAAACCTGTAGAATCGATTAAACCGATAACAGGTGCTCCCATCTTTCCTGCCAAGTCATAAAGCTTGGTAATTTTCTTGGCATGCATTTCGCCTACGGAACCATTCATTACAGATGCATCCTGGCTATACACATAAACAAGGTTGCCATCGATAACGCCATAGCCGGTAACAACGCCGTCTGATGGAGTCTGGTTCTCTGCTAAGTTAAAATCTGTAGCTCTTGCTGTCACAAGGGCACCGATTTCAACGAAGCTATTGTCGTCAAGCAGTGCATGAATTCTTTCACTTGCTTTAGAAGTATTACTCATTATAGTCCCTCCACGTATATGTTTTAAAAACAATTTATGCGAATTTGTTTGTAAATCAAAATCTTTCGCATGATACCATTGTAGCACACATTTTTCCATTTTCAAACAGTTATTTTGCAATTTTTAGCCAAATTTTTACTTTATTTTTCATCTATATTCACAACAAGGAACTTATCAAGCAAATATTGGAGCGTATCTTCAAATTTTTTTGCCAAAATATCCTCCGTACATATAATATCATAATGCGATATCACAGTGTCATTCAAAACGACCTCCACTTTACCCACAATCTGGCCCGCACGAACCGGCGCGTCCAATTCATACATCTGCTCCTGAATCACTTCTGCTTTTTCCCAGTCTGCCAAAAGCATATTTACCGGTCTGTCGCCTGCCACCACGGTTTCTGCATAAATATCTTCAAAATACCTTCCCTTTTCAGGCTTGGCATTCTTTATAAGAACAGGCTCTGAACTTGTGTTTCCTCCATAAATGCTCTGCATTTTAAAATAGGTAAGACCATAATTCATAAGTTTCCGAGTATCCTGCCACTTTCGTCCCTTATTGCCGCTGCCATAAGCTCCGGAATTTAACAGTGCAACCACAAAATACCTGCCGTCTCGTTCCAAAGCACCCACATAACAATAGCCGGCACGTCCCGTATACCCGGTCTTTCCGCTGATGGCACCTTCCATCATATTCAAAAAGGCATTATGATTACTGCACACAAAGCTGCGTGTTTTTTCCATGTCTGTAAAATTATAAGAATAGGTTCCGGTTATTTTTAAAAAATCCTCTTTCTTCGGTGACTGCAAAATACAATAGCTCATAATACGAGCCAGTTCTGTCGCAGTGGTACTGTGAAAGCGCTCTTCTACCACACCTTCCTCGGAAGAAAAGGTTTCCGTACCATCCAAACCATTGGGCGTAATAAACCAGGTATTATAACACTGTAATTCTCCTGCCTTCTGATTCATCTGTGCAATAAATGCCCCCATAGCTTCCTTGGACTGTGCATCGGTCCTGACCGTTACACTTTCCGCATCCGTGGGCAGCCCCAAAAGCTTCGCTCCGATATGCTCTGCAATTGCCACCGCAGAATCGTTGTGAGATTCTAACATCAAAGAATAGAGCAAATCCCGCAAGGTGACCTGCTCTCCTTTTCGCAAATATAATTTTACCTTTGGCTGAGCCGCAGCATATCCGGAGGCGGTGACTACATCATCCAACTCTCCAAGCTCAATGGCCACAATGCAGGTCATGATTTTGGTGGTACTTGCCATAGCAAGTTGCAGGTTCGGATTTTTGCCATAGAGCACCCTGCCGGTGGACGCATCCATTAAGACGGCACCTTGGGAAAAAAGTTCCCCTTCTGCAATGCGGATTGGTTGGGCAACATCTTCTGCACTAATATGTAATACCCTGCACCCAAACATGCACCACACACACAATATTACAAGCCATTTTTTCATACATTCTCTACCATATAAATTGTAATTACTTATTTATATGAAAAAAGGCCATGGCAATATACGCCACAGCCTCTAAATTATATCGTAACTATTCAGTACCTTCATAGTCACTAAATATCCAGTGTCAACTGCACCCCTGTCGGCAGCCCGATTTCTCTTTCCGCCTCTTCCTTAAACTCTTCCATCTTGTTCATATCCATCTCCGGCATCTGAGCCAAGCTTTCCAGCCCAAAGCTTCTTAAGAACTGCTCTGTGGTGCCGAACAAAATCGGACGGCCCGGTGCATCCAGTCGGCCCAGTTCCTGAATAAAATCATACTCCAAAAGACGGTCAATGGAATGATGAGAAGCCACGCCGCGAATTTTCTCGATTTCCACACGGGTAATGGGCTGCTTATATGCCACAATGGCAAGGGTTTCTAATGCAGCCTCAGATAAGGTGATTTTTCTCGGAGCCTTAGCAATGCGGATAATATACTCATACAACTCCTTGCGGGTACAAAGCTGCACCGCGTTATCCAACAGTAGTAATTGTATGCCGCCATCACGCTCTGCATATTCCTGCTGCATCTCTTCCAGGAGTTTCCTGGTAGTTTTCACATCGCTGTCAATTACCTCTGCCAGTCGGGATATTTCCACGCTTTCTCCCATGGTAAATAAAATTGCTTCTATAATCGCTTTTCTCTTGTCCATCTCAACCTCTATACTAAAACTTCGTTTGATGTAATGTAAATATCATCGAATAACTCATCCTGCCTGATGGTAACCTTCCCCGTTTTCATAAGCTCCAGCACCACCAAAAACGTAACCACTACTTCCAGCTTGGATGACTGTCTTTCCAATAAATCGCGGAAGCTAAAGTTCCTACGTGTTTTGATATATTCCTCAATGTAAATGGTCTTGCGCTCCACATCCACTTCATCACGCACAATATTACCGTACTGGCTGCGAATGGGGTCTACACGGTCTACCTGTCGCTTCATAATATCCTTAAAAATACCATGCAGTTTCTGCAGTGTCGTATCCCCTATTAACTCCTCATGGTCTATAGGCGCCTTATACTGCTGTATTTCCTCCGGCAAGGTCAGGCTTCTGCAAAATACATTGCCCGTCTCCGTCATTTTGTCTTTTAACCCATAGGACATGTACTTGTACATTTTGTACTCCAACAACTGCTGTACCAGCTCTGCACGAGGGTCTTCCTCTTCGCCGTCTTCATTGACTTCCTTTGGAAGAAGCATTCTGCACTTAATATCCAAAAGGGTGGCTGCCATCACCAAAAATTCACTGACAATATTCATATCTTCCTGCTCCATGGCACGAATATACTCTAAATATTGAGCAGTAATCTCTACAATCGGAATATCATAAATATCTACTTTATTTTTGTCAATCAAATACAATAGCAGGTCTAAAGGACCTTCAAACACTTCCAGTTTAACCGGTATTGCCATAATAACCTCTTTTATTTCTCTTTAGGAACAATTTCAATTACAACTAATTCTGCCGGATTCCACATACGAAACTCCACGCTGTGAATGCCAAGGCCTCTGCTGAGAATCATGGTAGAATTCCACTGTACAAATTTGCCGCCATCATACTTTGGAAAGAACTTAAGTGACGGCGAAATCACGCCTCCCAAAAACGGAAGACGTACCAGTCCTCCATGAACATGACCGCTAAGCACCAAATCCGGATGAAGCTTGGCGTAATCCTCGAAATACGTGGGATTATGAGCCAGCAAAATATTGTAGTAATTGGTATCCATTCTTCCTAAGGTCTCTTCCAGATACTCCTCATCCATCTTGGTCTTATGAAGACGTTTGTAGTAACGATAACTCATATCCAGGCCATATATGCGAATAGGCTCCTCAGGAAAATCTATAAACTCATTTCGAAGAACCTTGGCTCCGGAATCTTTTATGGCATCCATATACTCTTCATAGCAATTGCCAAAACGCTTTCTTCCCCAGCCCATTTTCGCCTCGTGATTGCCCAGACCATAATAAATGGAATACCTTTCGCCCAATGATGAAATAAAATGCTCGGCTACTTTTTCCTTACGCTCTTCCAAAGCCGTCAGCATATCCCCTGCCACCAAAACAGCATCCGGATTCTCTTCGTAAATGGCTTGTAACAGCTTTTCATTATCTTTACCGTACTTTCGGTCGTGCAAATCAGACAAAAGGACGAACTTAACAGGCTTACTAATCTTATCACTAGAAAGCCTGTAAAAAACTTTATGAAAATGTGTGGATGCATGCCAAATACTTATGAGGCACACAACAATAAAAACCACGATACATACAAGCAGTATTTCCATCCACGTCATATGTTTCCTCCGTCATGAAGTCTATCATATCACAGAATCAAAACCTAAAGCAAGTATTAAAACAACATATCCTGAAAGGCTTTTCTAAAATAATCCTTAAAGGTGGCCTTTTCCATGGTTTCGGTATATATAATCTCTGTTTTTCCAAGTTCCATGCCATTCAACGAATATACTGCATACCCGGCCACATCACCTTCCTTCACAGGTGCTTGCACCTGTCCGGGCAGTTCCAGTGCTTTCTGCACCCCGGATAAATCCCTGTTTTCCGTATCCAGATACACGAAAGGCTCTTTAAAAGCAATGCCTACGTTCTGCTCCAGCGCTCCCTTAATCGGAAGTGCTTCCAGTTCAAAATCATTTTCATCTCGATATAAGGTACTTACGGAAAATCCATAATTTAAAAGGGCTGCAGCCTCTTTAAAACGCCCCTTGCCATTTTCGCACCCCATTACCACAGCAATCAAGTCGATATTTTCTTTACGAGCCGTAGCAGAAACACAAAACTTTGCCTTAGATGTAGAACCGGTTTTCAGACCTGTGGTATATGGGTATTGCTTGAGCAGCTTATTCGTACTGGATAACGTAAACGTACTGCTTCCTCTCTGAGTTACGTGAGTAATGTCTTCCATCCAGATACCGGTATAATCATAAATCTGGGGATAGTTGGTAATCAGCTCCCTGGACATAATCGCCACATCCTTTGCACTGGTATAGTGCAAGTCCGAATCCGACAAGCCGCAACAATCCTCAAAATGGGTATCTACCATGCCCAGCTCCACCGCCTTTTTATTCATCAAATCCACAAAAGCCGCTTCACTGCCTGCAATATGC
>JAZQUB010000025.1:0-1701 GCA_045631045.1 Lachnospiraceae bacterium | reverse complement strand
TAATCCTGAAAACTTACTATTTGGGGATTATGAAAATAATGAAGTAATAAGCCCTAGCGAAGTTACCTCATATCTGCAAAGATTAAACAAATTATATGGAATCACAAAAAATCTACATAGCCATATGCTACGACATACTTATGCAACACGATGCATTGAGGCTGGTGTTCCAGCAGTTGTTTTACAAAAGAAATTAGGTCATAAAGATATTGCAATAACCTTAAATACTTATACAAGTGTATTTGATAAATATGTAGAAAGTTTTGATAATAAATGGAATGATTATTTAGAAAAAGAAAAATTAATAGTTGTATAATAAATAATCTTAAGTACACATTAAAAGGAGCAATATATTTAAACATTGCTCCTTTCGGTAATTATGTGCTATTCAGTTCACCAAATTGGAATTTGTCATCTACAAATCCCATTTAGATTTTACTTGTAAATAAACAGTCACAAAAACGAGAGCAATACCGCTACCAACTATAATCCTTTGCAATGGCAACATATCTGCAAGCGGACCAAAAATTGCCATTCCTAGTGGAAGGAAGCCCGAATACATTGCTCCCATTAATCCGAATACACGTCCTATCATAGAGCTCTCTGCCTTTTCCTGTATTATAGTAGTAGTTGCAGTCTGTATCATGGTAAGTGCAATACTATATACAAACATCATCACAAGATAAAGAATGAAATATGGCGATACTCCCATACCAATTGTCATAATACTGAGTATAAAGAGTCCAACTGCAAATGTTTTTACTCTATTCTTAAATCCTCCCCAAATTCCCATTAACACACCGCCTAAAGCCATTCCTGCAAAACCAACAAGCTCCACAGCAGTTAAATACCAATAAGCCTCTCCATACACTCGACTAACCAACAATGCAGCCATAAATCCGGCAGGCACACACAACAGTATATACAGACCATAAACTATCATTATTTTTCCAATAATCTTATCTGAAAACGAATAACGAATCCCTGCTTTTATCTCAGACAAAACTGACATATTTTCATTTAATGCTTTCTGTTTTGGTAATATCACACAGGATAATAAGCCTATACCTACGAGTGCTGTCAGTATATCAATAAAAAGTGTAGAACGAAATGTTCCTATTGACAATACCGTACCTGCGACAGCAGGAGCTGCAAACTGAACAATTGATTGCACGGTCTGATTGATTCCGTTATACCTCATCAGATATTCCTCAGGTACAAGGTGTGGTATAACTGCATTAACTGCCGGTGTCTGAACACCTGCTCCCATAGAACGGATAATCGATATTACCAGCAAAGCACTTAGCAATATGGAATCCGAGGAAATCATAGGCATTACAAAAAACATAACAAGAGTGGCAATCGTGATTACTCCATCTGAAATAATGATCAGTTTTTTGCGACTGTATCTGTCAGCCCATACACCTGCGAAAAAGGAAATTAAAAATTGCGGCAGATACGAGCATATCGTAAACGCGGCTACCCAACCACCGCTTGATGTTTTGAGTGTTACATACCAAATGATTGCCATTTGTACAATCATCGAGCCGAATAAAGTAATACATTGACTGATAAGAAAAAGAAGCGTCTTTCTTTTCCAGTTATTTTTTGTTTGTTCCATTTTATTAATCCTCCTTTTGTTGTTGCTATATATTATAACAGCAAACAAAAGGTTGGTGTTATAATGGAGGGTTAAGAAAA
>JAZQUB010000024.1:0-7807 GCA_045631045.1 Lachnospiraceae bacterium | reverse complement strand
AGCATTGCAAATAAACTACTCACCAGCATTGCCCCAATTACCACTTTTAAAACTGCCTTATTCGTCTTTGCCGGCGGAATGATGATAGCAAGGAACATACCATAAATCGCCACACCGAGGGCACTGGTTACAAAGTCCGGTAAAATATTACCAAGCACTGCGCCCGCCAATGTACCAATGGTCCAGCCCGGAATTGCTACACTCATAGCACCGTAATTGTAATACGGACTTACTCTTCCTTCCTGACTGGCACTGACGCCGAAAATCTCATCGGTCACACCAAATGCTACAATGTATCTATGTAACGGGCTGCCACCTTTTTCCAGCTTCTGTGACAAGGAAAAGCTCATCAGACAATACCGCAGATTAATAATCAACTGGGTCATGGCAATTTCCCAATAAGAGCCTCCGGCCAAAATAATATTCAGTCCTGCAAACTGTCCTGCACTGGTAAGGTTGGTCAAAGAAATCAACACCGCCTGTCCAATGCTAAGGCCACCGGTTACGGCTGCCATACCAAAAGTAAAGGACACCGCAAAATATCCAAGGGCAATGGGAATGCCGGCCACTAAGCCCCGTTTAAAACTATCGTGCTTCATTATTTCCTCCAAAAAGGGCTATCGCTTCCGCAACAGCCCTTTCTAATTATGTAACTCACTATCTCTTACGCTTCATCGATGGCAGCGCCAATATCATTTCTCATATACTTACCTTCAAAGTCAATCCACTTTGTTGCAGCATATGCTTTTGCTCTTGCTTCCTTTAAGTCTGCGCCTTTGGCAGTAATGCCAAGCACACGACCACCGTTTGTCACGATACCTTCTTTCGTAAGCTTCGTACCTGCATGGAAGCAGAACACATCATCCTTGCCTTCAAATGCTTCAAAGCCTGTCATCAGCTTGCCTTTTTCGTAAGCAACCGGGTAACCTGCACTTGCAAGTACGACACAAACTGCTGCATTATCTTCAAACTGCAAATCAATCTGGTCCAAAGTACCATCGATACAAGCTTCCATTACTTCGATAATATCATTCTTCATGCGAGGTAAAACCACCTGCGCTTCCGGGTCGCCGAAACGTGCATTGTATTCTAACACACGCGGACCGTTTGGTGTAAGCATCAAACCGAAGAAAATAATACCTTTAAATTCTCTGCCTTCTGCTGCCATAGCATCTACAGTAGCCTGGTAAATATATTTCTTACAGAAATCATCTACCTCTGTTGTGTAGAATGGACTTGGAGAGAATGTACCCATACCGCCTGTATTTAAGCCGGTATCACCATCGCCTGCACGCTTGTGGTCCTGAGCGCTGGTCATAGTCTTAATAGTCTTACCGTCTACAAAAGACAATACAGACACTTCACGACCGGTCATAAACTCTTCAATAACCATGCGGTTACCTGCAGTACCAAACTGCTTATCCATCATAATGCTCTTTACGCCTTCTTTTGCTTCTTCTAATGTATTACAGATGAGTACGCCCTTGCCGAGAGCCAAACCATCCGCCTTTAATACGATAGGCATATTAGCAGTTTCCAGATAAGCCAGTGCATCTTCTGCGTTGTCAAAATTTTCATAGGCAGCCGTTGGAATATTATATTTCTTCATCAAATCCTTGCTAAAAGCCTTGCTGCCTTCTAAGATAGCTGCGTTCTTTCTAGGACCGAATGCACGAATGCCTGCTGCTTCAAATGCATCTACCAGACCGCCTACTAACGGGTCATCCATACCAACAATTGCTAAGTCAATTTGCTTTTCTAACGCAAAAGCAACTAATTTGTCAAATTCCATGGCACCGATTGCCACACACTCTGCCACCATTCCAATACCTGCATTGCCCGGTGCACAGTAGATCTTGGATACCTTTTTGCTCTTTGCAACCGTTGCTGCAATAGCATGCTCACGGCCACCGCCGCCAACAATTAATATCTTCATAAACGTACTCCTTATTTTTAAATCCTGCCGTTTGCTATATCATCAATTGCCTGTGGCAATAAGAGCCACTCTGCTTCTTCCATAACACGACGTTGTAACACTTCCGGTGTATCGCCCGGCTGAACATATACTGCCTTCTGTGCAATAATCGGACCGGTATCCATACCGCCATCTACGAAATGTACCGTAGCACCGGTCACCTTTACACCGCGCTCCAATGCCTTTTCATGTACTTTCAAGCCATAGTAGCCTACACCACAGAAAGATGGAATCAAAGATGGGTGAATATTGATAATCTTGCCCGGAAAAGCTTCAACCATAGCTTCCGGAATTTTTACAAGAAATCCTGCAAGTACAATTAAATCCGGAGCAAGTTCTTTCATTTTTGCAGTAAAAGCTTCATTAAAAGCTTCTCTGGACGCAAAACTCTTTGGAGAAAAGCAAATTCCTTCGATACCATGCTTTGCTGCTCTGTCTAAGGCCTTTGCACCTGCATTATTGCTGATAACGGCTTTTATTTCGGCATTGGTAATCTTGCCGGCTTCCATTGCATCGATAATCGCCTGCAGATTGGTACCACCGCCGGATACACAAACAACCACCTTTAGCATAAGGTTACTCCTTTTTCACCTGCTTCCACATGACCTACGATATATGGTGTCTCACCGGCTGCCTTGATTGCTTCCATAGTCTTATCTACGTCTGCCGGATCAATTGCAAGCACCATACCAAGACCCATATTGTATGTATTGTACATCATATCTTCTGCAATGCCACCCTTTGCCTGTAATAACTTGAAGATAGGAAGAACCGGATAGCTGTCCTTTTTAATTACTGCATGAGCACCTTCCGGAAGCATACGTGGAATATTTTCCTGGAAACCGCCACCGGTAATATGGCTGCAGCCCTTTACGGTAACACCTGCTTCTTTGATAGACTTCATCGTCTTTACATAAATCTTAGTTGGAGCAAGTAATGCTTCACCAAGAGTAGTACCTAATTCATCATAATATGTGCTTAAGCCTTCTTTGGTAATGTCAAATACTTTACGAACCAAAGAGAAACCATTGCTATGTACACCGGAAGATGCAATACCGATTAAGGTATCACCTGCACAGATATTTTCACCTGTGATAATATCCTTTGCATCTACCACACCTACTGCAAAACCAGCTAAATCGTAATCTTCTTCCGGCATCATACCAGGATGCTCTGCTGTTTCACCGCCTACTAAAGCAGCACCGCTTTGTAAGCAGCCTTCTGCAACGCCCTTAACGATGGTTGCAATTTTTTCAGGATAGTTCTTGCCACATGCAATGTAGTCCAAGAAGAATAAAGGTTCACCACCGGAACATGCAACGTCGTTTACACACATTGCAACTGCATCAATACCGATGGTATCATGCTTGTCCATAACAATAGCAAGCTTAACCTTGGTACCGCAACCGTCTGTACCGGATAATAATACAGGGTTTTCCATTCCCTTAATACCTGCTAAAGAAAAAGCACCTGCAAAACCGCCAAGACCACCCATAACTTCCGGTCTCATCGTCTTCTTTACATGTTCCTTCATTAATTCCACTGATTTATAACCAGCTTCAATATCTACGCCAGCTTTCTTGTAATCCATTTTTTTATCCTCCGAATTTATTAGATTATTTTTATTATACCTTATTTATTATAATTTTTGTAGCCCACTTCTTGTAATTTTGCATCTTTTGCCTGAACTTGTTCTTTTAAGTTCTGTGCATAGTCTTTTACTTTCTGCAATAATGCTTCATCAGAAGTTGCTAAAATCTTTGCTGCAAGTAAACCTGCATTTGCACCACCGTTAATTGCTACGGTAGCAACCGGGATACCGCTTGGCATCTGAACGATAGAGTATAAAGAATCTCTTCCGCCCAAACTGGTTGTATGCATTGGAATACCAATAACAGGCATTGGGAAAATTGCTGCACACATACCCGGTAAATGTGCTGCCATACCTGCACCTGCAATAATAACCTTGAAACCTTTTTCCTCTGCGCTCTTTGCATATTCAAAGAATACATCCGGTTCTCTGTGTGCGGAAATAATCGTCATTTCATAAGAAATACCAAGTTCCTCTAAAATATCTGCAGCCTTTGCCATTACCGGCATATCAGAATCGCTGCCCATTACAATACCTACTTTTGCCATATTACATGTCCTCCTCTTGTAAAAATTATTCTTCAAATGGTTTATTTAACATCTCGCAACCGGACAATACAAATCTGCCCTGCTCGATGATTGGAATCCTTCGTCCATCCTCACATACTGCCACGATACTTCCTAATTCGTCATATGGAATGGTAATATCGGTGTGACAGTTAAAATATGCTTTACTGCGGTCTGTGTGTCGGAGTAAGCTTACCTCATTATCCCTTGCAATAACCTCTTTTCCATCCGGATTAAACATCTTCACATCCTCCTGATGAGAATAGCAGGTGTCACCTACTGCAAAATGAGGGCCCATCTTCTCTGCAATTAAAATCGGCAGCTTGTGACCAATCTCATACTTCTGTGCCACCACATAGGCTGTAGTATTGGTACCGATTGCAAACTCACCTATTGGCAAGGTGTCATGCCTAAACAATACATTGTCCTTGATATATTTTTCATTGTCGGCCTGACTTTCAAAATTGGTACAGCCATAACCCACAATCATACCATCTTTAAACTCCATACGCAGATTACGGTATTCCAGTTCATTTAAAAACACCTTGGAAACATGCAGCACCCCATTGGTACCTGCTAACACCGGTGACGTAAACACCTCGCCGACCGGAATATTGACATCTGCCACGCAGTTTTCAAAATTGGTTTCTTTTGCTTTATCCTGAAGCTTATGCAAGTGAATTCGTAGGTTCGTTTCGTTTACACCCATGCCTTTGATTTCCACATATTCTGCCTCGTCCAAAGCATCAATAATGGTCTGTTGAATACCTTTGTAAAGCTCGTAGTCCAAGGTATTGATACGAATAATTTCATCAAAAATTTCTTCAAACGGCTCACCAATCTCCGGAAGCGGGAATGCAATAATGGTAAAGCTTCTTTCCTCGCCTTTTATATACTGATTGGTAATCTCGCCATTCTGACTGCGGTATTCCACAAAAATCTTCTGCGCTTCCTCACTCATGGAAACACATTCCGGCTTGCTTACCGGTGCAAATGGTGTCTCGCCAAACACTTCCACTACCGCAGGGCCTGCATATCCGCCGGCTGCTTCTTTTAATTCTTCATAAGCATTCTTTAATACGTCCACATATCTATGCAGTAAATGCTTGTCCCAAAACAGTCCCATGTCATCCCTGTGATCAAAAGCATACTGACGATTAAACGGTGCACCGTCTACCAGCGCTCTGTAAATGGTCGGTTCCAGCCCCAATCCACTGAATTCTTTTATGGCCTCTCGAAGCATTCGCTCAAAGCCCACGTGATAATAAATACCTACGGTCTTTTTCTTGGACAAATCCTTGCCCGCCATCTCAAAGCCCTTACGATAGCCCTCCACATAGGTATGTGCCATCAGCCTGATTTTGTCCTCTGACTGTGCATTTAAAAATGCTGCAATACGCATCTCATTATCGGAAATATATACACCATAACGATACAAATAACGCAAATTACTTAAGTCGCTATTCATAATAATGTCTACGTAGAAATTATTTTCCGGACAAACTTGCCCGGTAATTCGGTCTAACGTCTCGATATCGGAATAATCACTGATAAACCAATAAACAATCTGACGGACGATCTCATAAGAAGGCAGCTTCCCATTCTCCTCCATCTCATATACAAAAGCACTGTATACCTCCAAAAACAGCTCCGGACGAATCGTAAATAACTCTATTTTTTGCTCATATACAAACGGTATGGTTTTACGAAACTCCGTAAACAAAAAAGATAACAGTCTGCCAAACTCTTCACCAAGCTCCTTCACCGCATAAGCGGGATTTAAAAAGCTTGTCTCATATTGCTTCGGAAGCACATTTTCATAAAAGCTGCGGTTCTTTGCTTCCAGTTCCTCCATGGAACGTTTACTTACGTCAAGCTCCCCGGAAGCAATCTCTAAATACTGCTCACACATCTTCTGTAAAAAGCTTCCCGCTTCTTTAAAATAGCGGTCAAATGTCTCTATCGGAAACTGCTCTTTTAAGCATTCGTCCAAACGCTCTTTAGCCAGTTCAAATCTTTCCATCATAAATAAAAAACTCCTTTACGGCCTACAGCATCCCCAAATACAAAATACCTGCCATAGATAATACTGCAATGCCATTCGTTACCAAGCCAAGCCAGCCAAGCGTATGTGGCTGATAATGGTCATTGATGCATAAAATAGATAAAACCAAGCCCGTCACAGAAAAAACACTTGCTAAAACACCTGCAAATCCATAGGAAAGTGTTGCTTCGCCGCCTCTGGCAAACGTCAAATACAAAAGCAATAGCACGGTAACCATGCTAATTACGCCCAATGCCGCTCCAAAAATAGTAGAAAGCTTGGTTTCCTTGACTGTAAACTTGGATTTTCCATTTGGTCTCTTAGACCGCTTAGTCATATAATACACCTCAAATGGGCACCTCTAATCCATTAGAGAATGCCCACACTTTTTAAAACAATAATTTTTTTCTGTCTGATAAAAGCTTGCTGCCGCTTACAATCAACAAAATACCACCAGCAAGGCCTACAACAATGCTAATAACACCCACAGTAATATTCAACGCACCTGTCCAGGTCATAGTTTTGTGTACTCTTTCTTCCATGAAAAAACTCCTCGCCCTTTCTAAAAATCAGACTTATTTGCAGCCATACTGCTCATAGTAAGCATCGATACTCGCCTTCATAGCATCATCAATAATAATTTCCCCATTATATGGTCTGTTATGCAGATATTCGGTAACTTCTGCCATATCTACAATTGCATGTGCATCAAAACCATATCTTTCTTTGATTTCCTCTAATGCACTCTTTTCCCCGCCAAGACCTACTTCCATACGGTTTAAAGATACCATTAAACCTACAATTTCAACATCTGCAGCACCGCGTACCTTTGGAACCGTTTCTTCCATAGACTTGCCGGATGTGGTAACGTCTTCAATCATAACCACTCGGTCGCCATCCTGAAGCTTACTGCCAAGGAAGCTTCCCTTATCAGCGCCGTGGTCCTTTTCCTCCTTGCGGTCAGAACAGTAACGAACTTCTTTGCCATACAACTCGCTATATGCAATTGCAGTTACAACACTGATTGGAATACCCTTATAAGCCGGTCCGAATAATACATCAAAATCATCACCGTACTTGTCGTGAATCGCCTTTGCATAATATTCACCAAGCTTCTTTAACTGGGAACCGGTTACATAACCACCGGCATTCATGAAAAATGGACTCTTTCTGCCACTCTTTAACGTGAAATCACCAAACTTAAGCACGCGGGAGTCCACCATAAATTCTATAAATTCCTGCTTGTACTGTTCCATATAAAAACCTCCAAATGTAAATCGGTAAAATAATCCATATTTTGTATTATTGTAGCATATTAAGGATAGGGTTGCAAGAAATTTTCTTTTGCATCTCCTACTGATTCGTTAAATATTTCACTGCTTCCCTCGCTGTATTTGCCAAATACTTCACTGCCTCCACCGGATACTGCCCCACGGCAGACTCACCGGTAATCATCACGCCATAGAAGTCGGATCGTAGCCATGTCGTTCTGTGAGCCAAGGAGTTGTAGCTAAGTGTTGTCTTCCTAAGACCGCTTGGCCTCCGACTTCCTCGCTGTATTTGCCAAATACTTCACTGCCTCCACCGGATACTGCCCCACGGCAGACTCACCGGTAATCATCACGCCATAG
>JAZQUB010000023.1:0-20552 GCA_045631045.1 Lachnospiraceae bacterium | reverse complement strand
GACAGAAGCTATGACACTTGGTACAAGAATCGTAGTTATGAAGGATGGTGTTATTCAGCAGGTAGATACTCCTCAGAACTTATATGACAAGCCACAGAACAAGTTCGTTGCTGGTTTCATCGGTTCTCCACAGATGAACTTCATGGATGCAGCAGTATCCGTAAAGGGCGATGTAGCTTACATTGAAGCAGCAGGCAAGACTATTGCTTTACCAGCTGAAAAGTCTCAGAAGTTAATCGCTGGAGGTTATGCAGGCAAGACAGTTACTATCGGTATCCGTCCTGAAAACGTAGGCGTTGAAATGGGTGCTGTTGAAGGCGCATTCGATGCAGAAGTTAACGTATACGAATTACTTGGTGCAGAAGTTTACTTATACTTAAATATCAACGGCGAAGCTGTTACAGCTAGAGTTCCTTCTACTACAGCAGCTAGAGTTGGTGATAAGATTAGCGCAGTATTCGATGTTAATAAGATTCACGTATTTGACAAAGAAACAGAGCAGGTTATTACAAACTAATCTAAGGTTCTTACAAGGGGATGCGATACGCATCCCCTTATGTTATTACTTAAGTTTGAGAGACAAGGTGAGATAAATGATTTCAAATCAGACGATACAAACATGTTTAGATGATCTAAAAGCAATTACACGAGTGGATTTGGGTGTATATGATGTACATGGCGAAGATATAGCATATACAGTTAATATGCAAAAGCCGGATAAGGATATCGTGGTTGCATTTGCAGATTCTCCTGCTGATAGCCAGGTAATAGGTAATTTTCACCTCCTCAAGATTAAAGATGATGAGGAGATTGCGTATGTGCTTGTGGCATTAGGCTTTGGGGAAGATACCTATATGATTGGCCGTATAGCGGCGGCACAGATGGAGCGCTTAATTGTTGCATATAAGGAAAAGTTTGACCGCAACAATTTCTTCCAGAATTTATTGTTGGATAATTTGCTTTTAGTAGACGTGTACAATCGTGCCAAGAAGCTTCATGTGGATATCAATGTACCGAGAGTAGTTTTTATAATCGAGTCCTATGCAGAAATGGATGGGGCAATTACGGAGCTTCTCAAAAATATGTTTTCAACTCAGAGTGGTGACTATATTACTTCCGTGGATGAAAGCAATATTATTTTAATTAAGGCTTTGGAACCAAATACTACTCATGAAGACATTATGCAGATTGCACATACCATAGTTGATATGGTAAATACCGAGATTATGATTAATGTTAAGGTTGCAATCGGTACCATAGTACAGGAACTTAAGGATGTATCTAAGTCCTATAAAGAAGCTAAGATGGCATTAAATGTGGGCAAGATTTTCTATTCTGAGAGAAATATCAGTGAGTACACCACACTGGGAATTGGCCGATTGATCTACCAACTTCCTGTAAGTCTGTGTAAAATGTATATTGAGGAGATTTTTGGCGACCACATTCCGGAGGAATTGGATGAAGAAACATTGCATACCATTAATAAGTTCTTTGAGAACAATTTAAATGTGTCAGAGACCTCCAGACAGCTATTTTTACACCGTAATACCTTGGTATATCGCATTGAGAAATTACAAAAAAGCCTTGGGTTGGATATCCGTACTTTTGATGATGCCCTTACCTTTAAAATTGCACTCATGGTTGTAAATTATATGAAATACTTAGAAGAAATTGATTATTAAATAGAGATTTGTATATATAGGTACGTCTTTTTTTAAAATATCTTCTAACACACCTTTTTACTTCATATACTCTTGTATAGGAGGTGGGAAGGTGTATTTTTTTGACAAAAAAGTAGTATATCTCGTTTGGAAAATGCAGGAAGGACAGGCCAGAGGCGTGGGAACGGTAAAACTTCTGGCTATGGATGAGGTATGCCGGATGGAAATAAGTATTACCGGTTGCGGAAGAGTACAGGGGAATTATCCTGTTTATGCAATTTCCGGAGATTTAAAGTCTTTACTTGGCGAGATTACTTTAAATAAAGGCAAAGGTAATTTATATTTAAAGTGTAAAACAAACGCAATAGGTCACATGGCTTTTCCTTATGGGCAAGTGACCGGACTGCACATTGATTTGAAAACAGAAGGGTGCATGGAGCAGAAATGGCTGCCACTGCAAAAAGGGGGAGAAATCCAGAACGAACCGAAAACGGTGGTGGAAAAGTTGCAGGATTCAAAGCTGGAAGCAGAGAAAGAATTGAGCGTAGCAAAACCGCCGGCAAAAGAACCGGAGTGGGTTGAGTTACCAACAAAAGAACCGGGGAAGATAGAGGTACCGGCAAAAGAGCCGGAGAAGATAGAGTCACCTACAAAAGAGCCGGAACCGGAGGTGCCGCCCAAACCACCGGAAAAGGATTCTTTTAAATTGTACTCAAACAAGTGGCAGCAGCTTTGTGCGATTTACCCAATTGTGCATCCGTTTGGGGACGGACGAGCTTACCTCTCCATTGAACCAAGGGATTTTGTAGTATTGCAAGAGCGTTTTCAGCCTATGGTGCAAAATAGTTTTTTATTGCATGGATTTTATCACTATAGACATTTGCTGTTAGGGAGGCAGCAACAAGGAAAAAACTTCCAGTATTTTCTGGGTGTGCCGGGGGTATTTTATGAAAAAGAGAAAGCAGCAGCTTTGTTTTACGGTTTTGAGAGCTTTGAAGGTGCGACGACACCGGCAACCGAAGGGAGCTTTGGGTACTATATGAAGCGGGTGCTAATTTAGATTACTGTTAAAATAAAATATATAAATTACAGTAGCCCTGTAAAATCAAACTCCGGAATAAAGCTTTCATCTGCGGTATCTCCTTCTTGAATAAAACTATTTTCTACACCCAGGTCAATGGCATAGTCTACGACTTCGTCATATTCTGTCTGAGTGACCTTGCGGTTGATTTCGGGATAGGATGATACGTGTGGGAGCGGTGTGTATTGGTTCATGATACTGATAAAAATGCGGTCACCGTAGGTTTGGTATAGGTAACGAATAACGGCCTTGCTGTCTTCGATACAACCGGGCAAAAGTAGATGCCTTACAACAATGCCTTTTACCAGCATATCCCTATCAAAAACAGGGGTTCCGACTTGGCGAAACATTTCTGCAAGACTTGCTTTGGCGACTTCGAAGTAATCGGCAGCATGGGAGTAGCGTTTACTTAATTCTTGAGAAACGTATTTAAAATCCGGCAGATACACGTCTATCAGTCCATCCAATAAGGAAAGTGTAGAAACGGAATCGTAGCCACTGGTATTGTATACAATAGGAAGACAAAGCCCCTGTTTTTTGGCAAGACGAAGGGCCTCGGCGATGCCCGGAACATAATGACTGGGCGTGACAAGGTTGATATTATGAGCACCTTTGTCTTGCAACATCAGAAACAAGTCTGCAAGTTGAGATATTGAAACCTCACGTCCTTTTTTTCCAATGGCAATGGTGTGATTTTGGCAAAATACGCATTTGAGGTTACAGCCGGTAAAAAACACGGTGCCGGATCCGTTTGTACCGGAAATACAAGGCTCCTCCCACATATGGAGAGATGCCCTGGCAACCTGAATGGATGCAGGCATACCGCAAAAGCCCGTCTTGCCGGATACTCTATTTACTTGGCAGTTTCTGGGACAAAGAGTACAGGAGTTATACATAATATATGTTACCTCAAAAATAGTGATAAAAAACATCGGATTAAGTGGATGCTTCTGCGCGTTACCCTTCCGGCAGCTCCGCCAGGCACCCTTACGGCACAAGGAATATCTACTTAGTGCTGCTTCGTTCCCGACCTGACACGATTCATAGCTTCGCTTTGCGTAAGACCCAAACATCAACGCTGCACAGAAAGGCCAGCCACAGAAGCACCCGCCTAATCCGATGCACGAATAATAGTTTATAGTGTTTTCTCCGGTTTGTCAACAGAATATTTTGGCAAAATATCCGGAGCGGTGTTTGGATTAGAAAGTTTTCGTTCTTTGTGCTTTTGGCGGAGATTTATAAAAAAAGAAGTAAGCATTTCTGTGCAGTCTTCCCGCAGGACGTCGTAGATAACTTCTACCTGATGATTAAAGCGAGGCTCCTGTAATAGATTGTAAATGGAACCGGCGCAGCCTGCTTTGGCATTCATAGTGCCAATCACAACTCGGGGAATACGGGCCTGCACAATGGCACCGGCGCACATTTGGCATGGCTCCAGTGTGACATAAAGGGTGCATTCTTCCAGACGCCAGTCACCAATTATTTTACTTGCTTTCTTGATGGCAGAGATTTCTGCATGTGCCAAGGTGGACTTATCGGTATTGCGGCGATTGTACCCACGTGCGATGATACGGTCTTCGTAAGTAATGACACAACCAATAGGTACTTCCTCTAATTTCTCGGCCTTTCTGGCCTGTTTAATTGCTTCTTTCATAAAATATTCATGCTGCTTCATGCCAATTCTCCTTTGGTACACTGAGTTTATTATAGGACAAAAAAGGAAAGCGGTCAATGATAGCTTGAAAAACCTTCCATTTCAAAAATATTTGTGTTATGATATTGCTTGAGGTGATTTTGTGAAGATAAGATACAACAAAATACTTTGCGTGATTATCGCACTGTTTATAATGGTATCAGGAATGTGCCCGGAGATTCCGCAGGCAGGTTCCTTCTTCACATGTTTGGATAATAGCGATACAACTTCTTTTACAGAGGGAGATGCTAATCCTTTATCTCAGTATCAACTTTCCGGAAGAGAAAACTTGGGATTTCGTAATGCAGCTTTTATTTCCGGCACGGTAAAAAGGCCGGTGCCGCGAATGGTTTTACGTATATCTCTCCTTCTTTATTTAGCGGAGAGTCTTCTGGTAAGGTTATCAAATCTTCAACGGACAGTAGAAACGACCCAGGCGCCGGAAACACACTATGCTACTGCACTTCTGAATTATATCCACAGACAGGATGGCAAGAAATAATATTTATCTGAAATTTGTTTTTGGAATTTAGCCTATGTAAAGCATAGGTTTATTTGAGTACATAAAAATTTGAGGTGAATGTAAAATGATGGATTTTTTTAATATTTTAATTGTTATTGTTATGGGTATTATGGGTATCGGTTCTTGTGTTTGTATTGTTGGATACATGATTGTTACGATTGTGCAGAAAATATATCGTAAAGTGAAATACGGGATTCCTCTTACAAAATAGTTGTTGCCTTTTCCTTGTAAAAAGTCTGTGAATGTGATAAATTATATAGATAAGATGAAAGAAGGGAGTGCCTTATGTCGTACACTGCACTTTATAGAAAGTTTCGCCCGGCTACGTTTGAAGGCGTAAAGGGTCAGGATCATATTGTAACTACATTAACGAACCAGATTAAGGCGGGCAGAGTAGGACATGCGTATTTATTTACAGGCACCAGAGGCACCGGCAAGACCAGTATTGCCAAGATTTTTGCAAGAGCAGTAAACTGCGAGCATCCGGTGGATGGAAGCCCTTGTGAGGAATGTGAGACCTGCAGAAAGATTGCGGCAGGTGCCAGCATGAATGTGATTGAAATCGATGCTGCATCCAATAACGGCGTGGATAATATCCGTGAGATTGTAGATGAGGTTTCTTATTCTCCGGCAGAGGGCAAGTATAAGGTCTATATTATTGACGAGGTGCATATGCTTTCTATTGGTGCATTTAATGCACTGTTAAAGACGTTAGAAGAGCCCCCAAGTTATGTAATCTTTATTTTGGCGACTACTGAGGTACACAAGATTCCTATTACCATTTTATCACGTTGCCAGCGTTATGATTTTAAGCGAATCAGTATTGATACCATTGCAGCCAGACTGCGGGAGTTGGTGGATATTGAAGGGGTAGAGGTAGAGGAAAAGGCACTGCGCTATATTGCTAAGGCAGCGGACGGCTCCATGCGAGACAGTTTGAGCCTTTTGGACCAGTGTATTGCATTCCATATCGGTCAGACCCTTACTTTTGACAAGGCATTAGACGTACTTGGTGCGGTAGATACGGGAGTGTTTTCTGACTTGGTGCGTCAGGTCATGGACCGCAATGTGGTAGGCTGCATCCGCATTTTAGAGGATATCGTTATTCAGGGCAGGGAACTGGGGCAGTTTGTATTGGACTTTACCTGGTATTTGCGTAATTTGATGTTGTTAAAGGCGTCCTCTCACGATGGCAGTGCGTCTCGGATGCAGGCTATGGAGGATATTATGGAAGTGTCCAGTGATAATTTGGCGAAGCTGAAGGAAGAAGCTGCCATGGTGGACACGGAGAGCCTTCTCCGATATATCCGTATTATGTCTGAATTGTCCGGACAGCTTCGGTATGCAAACGGCAAGCGTATTTTAATTGAAATTGCCTTAATTAAGCTTTGTAAGCCTGCCATGGAGATTGATACGGCATCTGTCCTGGAGCGTGTCAGAGCAGTAGAGGAACAGGTGGAAAAGGGCATTGTGGTGCAGGCGGCACCGGGCTATACCATGGAGGAGCCCAGGCAAAAGATAGAGCGTCCCAAGCTTCCTACGGCACTTTCGGAGGAACTGGTAGAGGTGATTCAGAACTTTACAAGTTATCGCAGGGAGATGTCAGGACTGATGAAGACCAGTCTGAAGAATGTGGAGCTTAGCGTATCTCCGGAAGGAGACTTAGTGCTGGGCATTCCCGATGGCTATGAGAGTGATTATTTTACCAAGTTTCCGGAAAATATTCAGGCTCTTGAAGATTTTCTGGAAGATGCAGTGGGCAAGCACGTGCCGGTCAAAATTGTGCCAATATCCCAGGCTTCCGAGTTTGAGAAGCAGTATCCGGATACATCCGAGCTGATTCGTATGGACTTATTGGAAGAAGGGTTTGAAGAAGAATAAATACTATATATAAAGGAGAACCAGATATGGCAAAGCGTGGAGGATATCCGGGCGGCATGGGAATGCCGGGAAATATGAATAATTTGATGAAGCAGGCTCAAAGAATGCAGCGTCAGATGGAGGAAAGTCAGAAAGCATTAGAAGAAGCTGTTTTTACTGCAAAATCAGGCGGTGGTGCAGTGGAAGTTACCGTTACGGGCAAGAAGGAAGTTACTGCTGTTAAATTAGCACCGGAAGCGGTAGATCCGGACGATGTTGAAATGTTAGAGGATTTAATCATGGCAGCGATTAATGAAGCAATGAAGCAGGCGGAAGATGCATCCAATGCTATGATGAACAAGATGACCGGCGGCATGGGAGGATTTCCTTTCTAATGGATATGTTTAGCGGGCATATAAATAAATTAATAGAGGAGCTGGGAACCCTTCCGGGTATCGGCCAAAAGACTGCCCAGCGATTAGCCTTTCACATTATGAATATGCCGAAGGAACGTGTGGAGGGCTTAAGTCAGGCTATGATGAATGCCAAAACACATGTGCGCTATTGTAAGGAATGTTTTACCTTGACGGACCAGGAGGTTTGTCCGATTTGCGCCAATAAGAGTCGTAACCACAAAGTTATTATGGTGGTGGAAAACCCTCGTGACCTGGCAGCCTATGAGAAAACTGGCAAATTTGAGGGCGTGTATCATGTCCTTCACGGAGCTATTTCTCCAATGCTTGGTATTGGTCCTGGGGATATTCGCTTGTCCGAGCTGATTCAGCGATTACAACAGGATGTGGATGAGGTAATTATTGCTACCAACTCCAGTTTGGAGGGCGAGACTACCGCCATGTACATCAGTAAGTTGATTAAGCCGGCAGGTATTAAGGTTACGCGTATTGCCAGCGGTGTACCGGTAGGCGGTGACCTTGAGTATATTGATGAAGTGACACTGCTTCGTGCCTTAGAAGGAAGAACGGTATTATAGACGAGGAGTTTGCAGAAGCAGTCCGTTAATGAATTAAAGGAAAAAGACATAACAGAGAACCTTCCAACATAGAATGAAAATATATGTTGGGAGGTTTTTATTATGGATTTTTTGTATCGCAGTATTCATATGGAGCAGAAAAAATGGGAAACTTCTACTCAGATGACTATAGAAGAGGATATGAACGTGCCTGATGCTAAGGGCGATTGTCTGGCAATTTTGTTAAAAGACGCTGCCCTCATTGTGGACGAGACAAGGGTTGGACGAGACCAAGTGGTAGTGAAGGGCTGCCTGAAATACCAGATTTTGTACGAAACCGGGGGTGGCGGACGTTTAGAGCAGCTTATCGGTGACTTGCCATTTGAGGAGGTTATTCATGTGAGTGGCGCCACACCGGGAGATTTAGCAACTGCCAAAGGGATAATTGAGGACTTTAAGGTGTCTATGATTAATACCCGCAAGATTGCAATTCAGTCGGTGGTTATGCTGCACGTTTGCATGCAGCAGTTGATGGAGGAAGAGTGGACTGACGATGTGGTGAATTGCGGAGACATGGAAAAGCGTTATGAGACCAAACATGTGCTGCAGCTGTGCCAGAAAAAGTCTGATGTATTTCGTATTAAGGAAGAACTTGAACTTCCGGGCGGTTATCCTGCTATGCAGAATATTTTGTGGAAGCATGTATCCCTTGGGAACCTGGAAGCACGCCCAATGGATGGGAAAGTAAGTTTAAAAGGCGAGCTAAACTGCTATTTTATTTATACCGCTCAGGGTGTAACGCAGGCAGTAAAAATGCTTTCTAAAAAAGTACCATTCCACGGGCTCATAGAGTGTAGTGGCTGTCAAAATGACATGATTGTCAGTGCGATGCCGACGTTAAGCCAGTATACCGTAGAAATCAAGCCGGATTTTGACGGAGAAGACCGTATTTTGTTTTTGGAAGCGGCAATGGATTTGATGCTTCGTATATATAGTGAAGAAAAAATTGCACTGCTTCAGGATATTTACAGTACTACGCAAGAGGTTATGCCGGAAGTAAAGGCTGTGCATGCACCGGTGCTTCATATTGCAGGAGAGGGCAAATGCAAGCTGAAACAGTCTCATCGATTAAAAGAGGGTACGCCAAAGGCTGTGCAGATTTTACATACGTTATGCAATGTTTTTCCGGACAGAGAGATTTGGGAGGACGGTAAATTACAGTTGATGGGCAGCGTGCAGTTTCAAACGCTGTATCTGACAGGGGAGGATGAAATGCCATATGCGGTGACAGAATGCATGGTGCCGTATGCACTGGAGATGGACGGAAGCATGGGCGATGGTGCAAACATGATGTGGGAGAAGCCGGTTATGTTTATTGAGCCACGGATGGAACAGATGGAGGCTTCCTTGGTGGACAGCGAAGAAATGGAGATGAAAGGCATTGTAAGCTTTGCAGTGTTGGTGCTAAACAGTGAACGGCAGCATTGCGTGGGGGATGCCCAGTGTAAGCCGCTGGATACTGCGAAATTCGCCAATTTACCGGGCATGGTAATGTGTTTTGCAGACACAGATACTCCGCTATGGGACTTTGGCAAACGCTACTATATGCCGGTGTCAGAGATGAAACGACTGAATAATTTGACTTCCGATACCTTGAAGGCCGGGGAGAGTATGTTGCTTGTGAAGGGGGCAAGGGAGTAGAAGTGAGAAAAGCGTAGGAAAACCTGCGCTTTTACTGTTGCTATGGGCAGCGGAGTTAGTTCAGCCCTCTTGACAAATCTCCAAAAATTGTATAAAATTAAGTACAATCTTGTATTTTGTATACAAAGGGAAGGAGCATACCATGAGCGATAAGACAATCAGGCGTGAGGCTTTTGCCAAAATAAATTTGGGACTGGATGTAGTACGACGTTTGCCGAATGGGTATCATGAGGTGCGTATGATTATGCAGACGGTTGGAATCTGCGATGTGTTGACCTTTCAAAAGGCATCGTCAGGAATTCAGTTGGTAGTGGATAATGAGGAGCTTCCGACAGATGGCAATAATTTGATTTGCAAGGCGGCCAAGTTATTATTGGATACAGCAGACGTAAAGGGTGGCGTCCGTATTACCCTTGACAAGCATATTCCGATTGCAGCGGGCATGGCAGGAGGAAGTACCGATGCAGCAGCAGCGCTTCTTGGCATTAATGAGCTTTATGAAATTGGTTATGATGTAGACAAATTAAAGGAACTGGGCGTAAAAATCGGCGCAGATGTACCATATTGTATTCAGGGCGGTACAGCGCTGGCAGAAGGTATTGGTGAGGTGTTAAGTCCACTTCCGACACCACCGGCCTGTCATTTGGTAATTGCCAAGCCCGATATTAACGTGTCTACTAAGTTTGTATATGAAAATTTAAGGGCAAATGAACTGGAAAGTCACCCGGATATTGATGGCATGATAGAAGGGCTGAAAGAGGGTGATTTAAAGGCAATTACGGACCGATTGGCCAATGTGCTGGAGACGGTGACCGTTCCTGCATATCCGATTATTGATAAGATTAAGCAGTACATGCTGGATGCAGGGGCCAAGGGAGCATTAATGAGCGGCAGTGGACCGACCGTATTTGGCATTTTTACAGAAGAAGAAAAAGCAAAACAGGCAGCACAAAATATTACCGATGCGGGATTGGCAAAACAGGTTTTTGTGACAGGGTTTTGTTAAGAAATACAAGGAGAAAAAGGGATGAACGATTATCTGCATTTACCGATGAATGAATTTTTACCACTACGGGATGTGGTGTTTAACACACTGAGACAGGCTATTCTCACCGGTGAATTAAAGCCGGGGGAACGTCTTATGGAGATTCACCTTGCCAATAAGCTGGGGGTGAGCCGCACACCGATTCGTGAGGCTATTCGTAAGCTGGAATTGGAAGGGCTTGTTACCATGATTCCGAGGCGAGGGGCGGAGGTTGCCCAGATTACCGGAAAGAGTCTTAAGGATGTATTGGAGGTGCGACGCAACTTGGATGCTCTGTGTGCGGAGCTTGCATGTGAGCGTATTTCCGATGCGGAAATTGCGGCATTGGAGGCAGCTTGCAAGGAGTTTGAAGAGGCCACATACACCAGGGATGCCCGGGTGATTGCAGCAGCGGACGTAGCACTGCATGATATTATTATCAAGGCTACGAATAACAACCGCCTGGTACAGTTGGTAAATAATCTTGCAGAGCAGATGTATCGCTATCGTTTTGAGTATATTAAGGATTATTCCATGCACGGCAGATTGGTAGAAGAGCATCGTGTGATTTTCGAGGCCATTCGCAAGAAAGACAAAGTAACTGCGGCAGCAGCGGCAGTAACCCATATTGACAATCAGATGGAGTCTATTGCAAGACAGCTTCATTTGAATTAGTTCATGGATTCCTGCATAAAATAATACAAATCGTTCATACTTGGCTTATGAAAGCGAGGTATGATAGCGATGAAAAAACATGATTTATATGATGTGAAAAATATCATAAAATATATGATATATGTGGCTTCCATTACAACAGCCTGCTATGGATTTTGGGGATGCCTTTTTCCGGATTTGACGCTGGTGAAGGGTACCTATCAGGTAGTAAGCGGCCAAGAGGTGGAAGACATGGAGCAGTTGTATGCGGATATTTTGGATAACAAGGTAACGGTTACCTACCGCAGTAAGCTGTGGGAAATAATCAAAAACAGATGTGGATTGGAACATGATTGATAGAAATGTTTATGAAGAGGCAAGTCAGGCACCTATTGGTGTGTTTGACTCCGGCGTAGGCGGGCTGACCGTAGCCAGAGAAATTATGCGTCAGATGCCGAAGGAGAGAATTATTTATTTTGGCGATACCGCCAGAGTGCCTTACGGCACCAAAAGTAAAGAGACAGTTACTCGTTTTTCTAAGCAGATTGCCCGCTTTTTGCAGAGCCATCAGGTAAAAACCATTGTGGTTGCCTGCAATACGGCGAGTGCCTATGCTATAGAGGATTTGGAGGCGGAGCTGGACATTCCGGTTGTGGGTGTGGTGAAGCCGGGTGCCAGAATGGCAGCAGATGTGACCAGAAACGGCAAAATCGGTGTTATTGCTACGGAAGGAACCATCGGAAGCGGTCTGTACTCTAAATACATAAAAAGCCTGCGAGAGGATGCAACCATTTACGGCAAAGCATGTCCTTTGTTTGTGCCGTTGGTGGAGGAAGGCTTGTGGGAAGACCCGGTAACGGTGGAAATTGCTCGCAGATATTTGACAGAACTGATTGATTTGGATATTGATACCTTGATTTTGGGCTGCACCCATTATCCTCTTATCCGTTCTACCATTGGAAGCATTATGGGAGAAGGAGTGACTTTAGTAAATCCGGCCTATGAGACTGCCGTTGCGTTAAAGAATCTTTTGGCAGAGAAAAAACTGCTCAATGAGGTAACGCCGCCTCTTGGCAGTAATCCGTATCAGTTTTATGTATCGGATGGTGCGGAAAAGTTCAAGCAATTTGCCAATTCCATTATTAAATATGGCATTTTGTCTGCAAAAACAATCAACATAGAAGAATATTAAGGGGAACAGAATGACTACGTTAAACAAAAGCAAAAAAGCCCTTGTTCACGTCACCGGAATGCAGTTTGGGCAGGATATCGCGGACGGTGAAGATAAAATTGAAAATGTGATGCCCGGTTCTTGCCAGAAAATCGGCGAATTTTATTATATTAAATATGAAGAAATGCAGGAAGGCTTTACCGAAAAGACCGATGTATTGTTAAAGGTAAAGCCGGGTTATTTGGAAATGGTGAAAAAAGGCCTTACCAATGTGAACATGATTATCGAAGCAGGCCAAATGCACCAGACCAATTATACCACCCCATTCGGCAACCTGCTGTTCTCCGTGCGAGGCAAAAATGTGGCCGCCTGCGATGACGAAAAAGGGATTCACGTACGTGCAAGATATAGCATGGACATCAATTATGAGTATTTGAGTGAAAATGATATTTACATTGAAGTGGAGTATGTGTATACTTAAAGTATAGAATGTCGTCATTTGAAAATGAAAGGAGAGATCACATGCCAGAGTCTAAAAGTATGTTTGGAATAGAAAATGCCATACGAAGTGAAGAAGAAGCTTATGAAGTGTTCTGCGCCCAGATAAAACGCGGGTTGGAAGACATTCAAAAGGGAAGAGTGTATTCTATTGACGAAGCATGGAAGGTGCTTGATAGTATTTAGGATATGCAGTATCGGATGAAATACAGGGTTTCCTCGCATATTATTTCAAGAAAATGAAATAATACAGAAAAAAGCGAGGTGGCAATATGGTAAATTCAGATACGATAAAACTGTTAAAGGAATGTGATGCCGGCAGTAAAATGGCGGTTGCTTCTATTGATGATGTGGTAGAAAAGATTCGCGATTCTTCCATGAAGAGTCTTTTACAGGAAAGCAAGGACCATCATGAGAAGCTGGGCAATGAAATCCATTCCCTGTTAAACCAATACGGAAAAAGTGAAAAGGACCCACATCCAATGGCGAAGGGCATGTCCTGGATGAAGACCAACATGAAGATGACCATGGACGATAGCGATGCTACCGCGGCTGATTTGATTACAGACGGCTGCAACATGGGCATTAAGTCCCTGTATCGCTATCTGAACCAGTACAAAGCAGCAGATGACACCTCCAAGGACATCTGTAACAGGCTGGTATCCATTGAGGAAGAGCTGAGAAAGGGTCTGAGGAATTATTTGTAGAAAATAAGAATACAGGACTTATAGAGTGTAAAAAGAGAACCCGGCAGGTGCTTAGATAGAGATATCTAGGTACTGCCGGGAGTTTGATTTTAGATTACTGAGCGTATAAGGTGCCTTTGTAGGTGGCAACGGTTTTGTTATTATTGTAATAAAATGATTTTAAATATAAGGTTCCAGAGTAAGTAACACCTCCGGAAGACTCGGTCCAGGAAAGAGAACTGCTTGGGGTGACAGTTCCATCATATGTGAATTCTTTAGTTATGCTTAAAGTTGTTCCACGAGCAGATGTAGAAATGGTTGTTTGACTTTCTAATGTGATAGCTTCGTAATAAATACCTTCCGTAGTATATCCGGTAATAATATTAGTATTTTCCTTTGCATAAGCAGGTACACTGAAGAACAGGCACATAAAAAGAATAAAAATAGGAGTGAACTTTTTCATAATAAATCCTTTCTGTTATTGAGAGTTTTCTAAAAAATGGCACATTTGAAAATAAGTTTTATCCCAATCGTTTATGTTATCTTTAGATAAGTAATAACTTATAATTAGTACATTTTCAGTCGATTCGGTATAATTACCGTTTTGCCACGCTTCCTGTAAATTGCTGGCATGTTCGATAAAAACATGAGTTGGATATTTAGTTTTGTGATAATATACAAGCTCATAGGCAGGACCGTATTGTGTTTCTACATTTGTACGTGCCTCTACAAACGTGAACTCTACATGAGTATAGACATATGCACAAACACTTATTGCAAGTACTACTATTAGCATACACGCCAGTATTATTCGCTTAGGTGTAAACAACTTTCGCTTTTGGGTAATAGTTGTTGGCGCTGAGTTAAACTCTGATTCGGGGTCATTACAGAGATCAGTATCCGTGTTATCACACTCAAGTGTAGTATTATCATCTGACGCTTCGGTCATTTTTTGCAGGGTTTCCGTTGGATGAAGTAAATCTTCACATGAAACATTCAGGACGCTTGCAATTTGGGGAAGAATAGAAACGTCCGGGAGACTTTTCTCTCGTTCCCACTTGCTGATGTTGGTGCTATCTATTCCTAACTTGTCTGCGAGCTCTTTTTGGGTAAGCGCAGCTTTTTTCCTAAGTGTTTTAAAAAGTATTCCGAAATCTTTCATTTGTATATTGTTCCTTCCTTTTACATGATTTGAGTTACATTATACAAGCATTTGGATAAAAAGTCCATAAATATTGGTCGAGAATTCTGCAGTTGCATGGTGAGAAGCAACTGTTTAGGAATACTGTATTAAAATCACTATACTATTTTACTATGTTTGAACTAAAAATGTCTATAGTTTGGGACTTGCCAAATCTTCAAGTGTACTTGACGAATGCGCAATTGACAGTTGGGAATGGGAAATGCTACTCTTGCGTTAAGAAAAGAAAGCGAGGTATGGTCCGATGTGGTATTTAGAAAAATAAATGCAGTTTGAACTAGATGAAATCAAGCACGTTGTAAGGTTGCAAATGGAAAAAATATTAAAAAAAATAATTTTTGGCTTTAATAATTTTATGTATTTTTACATCGAAGCTTTATGTTTCTGCTGAGCAAGCGCCTGGGATTACAAGTGGTAAGGTTTATAAAATAACCAATGTTGCCAGTGGTAAGTGTATTAATGTACATAATAATTATGATGAAAACGGTATAAATGTTTATCAGTGGTCAGACGATGGTTCAGTAGAACAAACATTTAAAGTGGTTTATGATGCGTCATATAATAATTATAATGGTGGATACAGATTTAGAGCTAAAACAAGCGCTAATGGACAATATAGAGTTTTGGATATAGTTAAATCTGGTAGTTCTGTAATTTCAGGATGTAATGTTGAAATATGGGCACCTACAGATAATGTGGCTCAGTATTTTGAAATTATTGAAGTGTCAAGTGGAAAATATAAAATTGTTCCGGTTGCAAATACTGGAGTTGCGTTGACGTCATATGGTACAAGCAATGGCTCAAATGCCGGCACAGCTTCCACATCCGCAGGTAATATATATCTATCAACTTATACCGGTTCAAACAATCAACTTTGGACTTTTACAGAAATATCTACTATTGCCGAAACATCTTATGCTAATATGGACTTTAGCTTTCCTTTATCTGAGACTACAATATCCTCAGGTTATGCAAAGCGTAATTATGATGGAAAATTCCATGCAGGTATCGATATACCTGCAAGTGCCGGCACCGAAATAATGAGTGCCAACACAGGAAAGGTTGTTAAAAGAATTGATGAACAAAATACTACTACAGGACGAGGATATGGTGTAATAGTTGAATCTTCAAGTAATTATGTATATGGAACTTCAACGAAAATTAGGACGATGTATATCCATATGCAAGAAGCGACCACATTGAGTTTGAATGATACTGTAACAAAAGGTGTGACTCAGATTGGTAAAGTAGGAAATACAGGAGCCTCTGGTGGAAATCATTTACATTTTTCAGTTATCTCTGATGGTAGTACAGGGGCAGGTTTAACACAAGAACGAACGTTAAATCCATTTTTCTTTTATCCTAATGTAAGCTTCACATATTCATATTAATGAAAATATAAAAAATTTGGAGGATGAAAAAATGAAGAAGCAATTTATAGTAATATCTATGTTATTAGCTGTTACACTTAGTGCATGTTCTTATATAAATGAAAAGAATGTAGATTCAAATGTGGATGAAAGTCATGTTTCAGAGTCAGTTGAAGTTAGTTCCGTTCATGAAGAAGATACAACACCAATCGAAAGGCAGACTTCTGCTTCTGTAGATGAAGCAGGCGAAACCAACGAAGAAATATCCACAGAAATTCCGGCAATCGGCGGTAGCGATTATACGTTTTTACGCAAGTATATTGATGAAGTTTACAATATACAATTAGCTTCAGAAATTGTGGGTAAAGAAGCTCGTGATGAATGGGTCAATAATGTGTTCTTGAAGAAATCAGCCGAAGAGCAGGAAGCGATTCCGCCGATTTACCAAATTATTGTAGATTTGGAGATTTCTAAAGAAGACCTTATCCAAAAGAACAATGAGAATGGTGGCATATATTTATCAGCAGAGACTATAGATGCTTTATACCAAGAGGATATCGAAGAAGTAAAAAAAGCTTTAATGAGTCCGCTTGCACTTTATCATGAAGGAGAAATATACACGTTCGAAGAGTTGTCTAGAAAAACACGTATGGCAGTTGATATTCCGACGGAAACCTTGGACGAGTATTTTGATTTTATTGAAGCAGTTTGTGAGCAGAATAATTTGTCAAAGTATATGCAGGAGAGCATTGATAATGCACGAAAAATAAATGGTTTAGAGTAATACTGAGGCTTTTCTCTCGTTCCCACATGTGACTCAAATTGTCGATAGTTTGGAACTTGCAAAATGTTCAAGTGTACTTGACGAATGCGCAATTGACAGTTGAGAGTGGGAAATGGCAGAGAGCGGTTCTTTATAAGTTCATGCAGGAGGTGAGTTAATGGCGTATATGGCTATTCAAAACGGGTTTTCCGTGTTACTTGATGGATGGTCAAACACAAACTTGCGAACATTTTTTCTGTTGGAAATAATCGTTATAGTCGTATTCTGTGTTTCTGGAGTTCTTCTCCCGAAGCAGCGATTTACGATTGGCATCCAATTAGTGCTTGCTATTCTCGGTTTGGTTTTCTTTGTAAAAACATCCATTTGGGGAGTGAGTAGTGACGCATACATACTATTGCCGTTCATCAGCGAAAGTTGTTTGGTAGGCGCACTGCTTGCACTTCTTGTTATGTGTAACAAACGAAGTGGAAAACTGAATCAGTCGTAAATATTTGCAAATATACCCTGTTAAGGACGAGGATTTTCATAAAAAAAGTGATTGTTGGAACAGGAATTTTTATATGTAGAGTGATGCAAAAAGCATATGGTTTGGAGTGACACAGAGTGTATAAAGCAAGATATAAAAAATTATACTGCAAGCATTTTTAAAGTTCTTGTAGCATTCCATGGAAATGTGTGTTACAATATACCCAAAGCATTATATTTCTAACATTATTCTAAAGATAACAATTCTAAATAATCATCTATTTCATTTCAAGAAATCTCAATGCTTTTGTTTCCAATTAACAAAGTAGTGAGGTTTGAGAGAGAATAGAGCCTCCTACGCCAATTTCATAGGAGGTATGTATGAGTACACAGGAACAGTTGATACCTGTAAAACGAGACTACAAGTCCCGCATGTTTAAACTGATTTTTGACGACAAGAGGAAATTGCTGGAACTGTATAATGCAGTGAGCGGCAAAAAGTACACTAATCCGGAGCTTCTTACCATCAACACGTTGGAGAATGCGATTTACATGTCCATGCAGAACGATATATCGTTCATTATTGATTCACGATTGTCGCTGTATGAGCATCAGTCGACCTATAATCCGAACATGGCATTGCGTTTTTTGTTTTATTTGTCTGACTTATATTCTGATTTGACCAAGAATCAAAACTTGTACGGCAGTAAGCGCGTATCCATTCCAACACCGAGATTTGTGGTATTTTACAATGGCAGGGATAAGCGGCCGGATTATGAAGTGCTGAAGCTGTCGGACTTATACACGGTGGAGGATGAGGAATACGCACTGGAATTGACGGTGGATGTGATAAATATTAATAAGGGACATAATGCAAAGCTGATGGAGGCCTGCAAGGACTTGTGCGATTATGCAGAGTATACATACCGGGTACGCAAGTATGCAGAGAGTATGTCCATTGAAGCAGCAGTAGACAAAAGCATGAAAGAGTGCATCAGGGAAGGTATCTTGAAAGACTTCCTAGAGAAGCACAGAACGGAGGCAAGGGCTATGAGTATATATGAATACAATGAAGAAGAACATATGCGAATGGAACGGGAAGATGCCTTTGAGGATGGAAGAAAAGAAGGGCAGGAGGCTGAGCGTACTAAAATCTTTGAGTTAATTAGTAAAATGTCCGCGGATGGAATAGCAGAACAGATTTCGCGTCTTGCTAAGGAACCGGCATTTTACGAAGAAATGATGAAAAAGTATAATTTATAAACTTAAAACCAGGAGCAGTTGCTAAGTGGATTAGTGGCTGCTTTTATTATGGACTTTAGTCTGTTGAGTATGTTTTCATTTTTCTGTTGAAAAACTCAACCATACTCAACAGACTAAAGTCCATAAAACAAATAAATCATACACTACTGGAGGACAAAAACAATGAAGAAACGATTTATTGTAATATGTATGTTATTAGCCGTTATGCTTAGTGCATGTTCCCATAAAAATGAAAACAATATAGGAGCAAATATGGATGAAAGAGCAACTCATAAAATCCCTACACCAACAGATGTTTTAGCTCAAAGCGAAATAGACCGTCTGAGAGAGCAGTACCCAATTAATGATGCGGACCCTCCCCTTGGGGATACGGTTTTGGTATCATTGGAAAAGTGGATTGGATACTGTGACTGTTTTGTGAAGGTAGAAGTGTTAGAAGAGCCAACTGAATTTATAAAAACAGTTACGCTTGCTTATGATACACCTGAAGGGGCACTTCATGAAAAAGCAGGTGGATCGCAGCAGTTTGAGTTTGTAAAATGTAAAGTGCGTATTTTAGATGATGCTTTTGAACACATGGAACAGGGTATGATGGAAGTAACATATAATAGTATGTTTAGCGTTGGAATGCCTGTTATGGAAGTGGGGGCTAAATTTATTATGGGCGGTATGTATAACGAAAAGACTGGAACGATAGACATAGGTAGTGAAACGATGTTTTATGTAACGGATGAGGATTACATACTTTCCGTAAAGTCCGAAGAATCTGTGAATCGACACACTGGTACTAAGGTGGATGATTTCTTTGAATATTTAAAAGCGGTGAAAGCGGAAGCTCACACTGTCAAATTTGATTACACCTTTGCAAATCGTACATTCCCGATTCACTTCGTTTGGAGCGAAGGGGATGGAAAGCTTCTTGCTCATAAGGTGGAAACAGAAGAAAATAGTGAAAAGGCTCTGCGGTGGTCTGTATATGGAGATACAGAGTTTGTGAAAATTTATTTATATCCGGATGGATTTAGTGAGGAATATTATCTAATCCTGTATGATGTGCATGAGAATGAGCTTCTGGATGTATTGGCCGGAATGCCGTCAGAGCAGAAAGAAAACATAAACGATGTGTTTTTAGCAGAGGATTTATCCAGTGCTATTATACACTGCAATAAAAGTGAAGATGTGTATTATTACAATATTCCGAAAGAGGAGTTAATATCTTTGGAAGAACTGACGGGTGTGGAAGAACAAGCCTTTGCAGTATATTTGAAGGAGGATTTGTTGCTGGTAAACAGCCGCCAGGGAACGCATTATGCAAACTATAACACAGAGGTATATATTTACGATATAAATACCCGGGAATTAAGAACCATCGTAGAGAGAATGCCGCTATATAACGCAAATTATCAACCGGAGGGGATTGTACTCAGAGGCTCTGAAAACCCTTGGATTTATGAAGATAATAAAATCTATGAGGTGGATTTGCAGACCGGAGAAAGGAATGTCATTGATAAATGACCGGGAGCAGTTGCTAAGTGGATTAGTGGCTGCTCTGTAAGAAAAGGGTTGCTTTTTGTCGAATAATTGTTATAATGAAAGTAACATTACGAAAGATAAAGGTCAGGCATCTGCTTGACATGAAAAACACGGATTTAGACAATAAAAGTACAAAATCGGTGTTTTTTGTTGCCTAAAAAATGCGAATGAAAAAGTTTGTAAAAACAAAAGAAACGAGGAAGCTGCGATATGTTATACCTATGAAAAAGAAGCCATGATTGAACTTTTAAGAGAATAATGGTATTATATTTATAAGAATGTAATAAAATAGTTCCCAAGCAGCTTTCTCTGTTTAGCGTGAATAAGAGTACGGAATTGGTGATTCCGTCTGCCACAGGCAGGGAAAGAGAGGCAACATGGGATTAACAGAACAACAGAAGCAGGAAAGAATAA
>JAZQUB010000022.1:0-26957 GCA_045631045.1 Lachnospiraceae bacterium | reverse complement strand
CGTCTTCCATGGAGCGAGAGGCGCTGCTTGCTTGTGCAGGCAGGGTGGCAGACGCGTTGGATGGAAGTCGGAGGCCAAGCGGTCTTAGGAAGACAACACTTAGCTACAACTCCTTGGCTCACAGAACGACATGGCTACGATCCGACTTCGTCTTCCATGGAGCGAGAGGCGCTGCTTGCTTGTGCAGGCAGGGTGGCAGACGCGTTAGACGGAGTGCCGGAGTGTATGAGTGTGCATTTGACAGAGCGTATTTTCGGCGATATTCACCCGATTAAAATCGTGCCGGACAGCGCAAGTATGCAGTTTAAGACCGATTTGTTGAAGGAAGGTTATTTTGCGGCAAAAAATTATCATCAGGATATCAGCCAGGTTACCGGTACTCTTTTGGACGTTGACCACCATATTTTAATTGCAAACAGCGATGGTTTATTGGCGCGTGACCGCCAGATTCGTACCCGCATGATGATTGACGCGATTGCAAGCAAAAACGGAGAAAACCAGACCGGTGGCTGCAGACCGGGACGTCGCATGGGCTTGGAGATGTTTGAGCAGATTTCGCCAAAGGACATTGGTACGGAGGCAGCCCGTCAGGCGATTACTATTTTAAATGCGGACTATCTTAAGGCGGGCAATATGCCGGTTGCCATTGAAAATGGATTTGGCGGCGTTATTTTCCACGAGGCATGTGGTCACTCTTTGGAGGCTTCCTGCGTGTCTGTTGGTCAGTCTCAGTTTGCAGGCAAGCTGGGTCAGCAGATTGCAAATGAAAAGGTGACTGCCATCGACGATGGTACCATTCCAAATGCCTGGGGTTCCTTTAATTTTGATGATGAAGGCACGCCGGCGCAGCGCAAGGTCCTTATTGAAAATGGTATTTTGAAAAACTATATGATTGACAAGTTAAACGGCCGCCGTATGGGCATGGAGGGCAATGGCTCCTGCCGTCGTCAGGGCTATCAGTGGGCGCCGACTTCCCGTATGAGTAATACATATATTGATAATGGTCCGGACAAAAATGAAGACATTATCAAGTCGATTGAGTATGGTTTGTATGCAAAGGATATGGGCGGTGGTTCCGTAAATCCGACTACCGGTGCATTTAACTTCTCCGTACGCGAAGGCTATATTATCCGCAATGGCGAGATTTGCGAGGCAGTGCGCGGTGCCAGCCTGATTGGTAAAGGTTCCGACGTTATTATGGATATTGATATGGTGGGCCAGAATCTTGCAACCGGTCAGGGTATGTGCGGCGCGTCCAGCGGCAGCGTTCCGGCAGATGTTGGACAGCCGTTGATTCGTGTTTCCAGTATAACAGTAGGCGGCAGATAGGAGGTCTGATATGAAATATATTGATTTTAAAGATAGTGTAATCAAACATGCTCTGGAAAAAGGGCTTACAGAATATGAACTTTACTTTACCGAGTCTGAGGATATCAGTGCCAGTGCCATGATGCACGATTTGCAGGAATTTACCACATCCAATGATGCCGGTGCTTGCTTTCGTTGTATTTTTGAAGGCAAAATGGGCTATGCCTCTACCGAGCTTTTTAACGAAGAAGAGGCAATTCGTATCGTAGAAGCTGCTATGGAAAATGCGGCTGTTATCGAGAGCGAAGACATGGTGTTTATCCATGAAGCGGGCGACATCTATCAGGAATTAGAGCCGGTAAAGACCACTGAGCCTACGGGCGCTCAGCTTGTGGATTTAGTACGTGCCTTTGAAGAAGAGCTTTACGTAGCGGACGGCCGTGTAATAGAAGGCTCTCAGACTATGGCAGGCTATGGCAGAACTCGCATTGCTCTGTGCAATTCCAAGGGCTTAGACCTTAGCTGTGAGTACGATTATTCTATGATTGGCGCAGAGGCTGTGGTAAAAGAAGGCGAAGAAATGTTTAGCAGTTATGTCATGAAGGCAGATGACTTTGCAAACTTTCATACCAAAGTATTAGCAGACAAGGTAGTGGCAGACGCAGTGGCTAGCATCGGAAATGAGTCCGTAGCAAGCGGAATCTATGATATCGTGTTGTCCAAGGAAATGGCGGCTACGCTTCTTGCTACATTCAGCAATATTTTCTCCGCAGATGCAGCTCAGCGTGGATTATCCTTGCTTGCCGGAAAAGAGGGCACAGAGATTGCAAATGAGCTGGTAACCATTGTGGATGATCCATTCTGTAAGGAAACCTTCCTTCGTATGTCCTTTGACGGAGAAGGCGTGGCAACCTACTCCAAAAATGTAGTAGAAAAAGGCAAATTGGTAACACTCCTCCACAATCTGGAAACCGCCCATAAGGCAGGTGTGGCATCTACCGGAAATGGTCGCAAAGCAAGCTATGCAGGCAGTGTCAGCGTAATGCCTTACAATTTCTATCTGGAAAAAGGCGGCGCCGGAACCTGTGAAGATATCTTTAGAGAAACGGGTAAGGGTATTTACATAACCTCCCTCAACGGACTCCATGCAGGCGCAGATGCCGTAACCGGCGATTTCTCCATCGCCTCCGAAGGATTCCGGATTGAAGATGGCAAGAAAAGCCACGCCATTAAAAACTTTACCATTTCCGGTAATTTCTACGAATTACTTAATAAAATTGCCTTAGTAGGCGACGACCTTGAGTTCTTATCTCCTAGAGCCAATGGCTGCTTTGGCGCACCGACGGTAATGATTAAGCAAATTTCTGTTGCCGGGAAGTAAAATTGTGGTAACAGTATCACTTTGCTGCCAGCGGTTGGACCGAATGACCATGCTTTCGAATGCCTTCAAGCGCGCGTCGGTCCTTAGCGAAACGAGGCAGCAGCCGAAGTTGAGCTTAGTACCGCTACGTGAGCTGAGAGTGCAAACGTGCTGAGAAAGCATGGTCATTCGGTCCAACATCTGACAGCGAGGGGATACTGATGCAAAATTGTATACACAATATAAAAAAATAGTTGAAATAGTTCTCAAAACTAGCTATAATGAAATATACTAAATTTTTACATAATTACTTTTGAGGCGGGAGTAATGAAAAGAGAATTCAGAGAATACCAAAAGAAAAATGATTTTTTGATTTGTGTAGATTCCGATGGCACCGTGATGAATACCATGGAAATTAAGCATGGCGGCTGTTTCGGGCCTTGTTTGGTAGAGGAATGGGGCTTGCAGCAGTACAAAGACCAGATTTTGAGGATTTGGAATGCAATAAGCTTGTATTCCATCAATCGCGGCATAAATCGTTTTATGGGCTTGCAGTTGGTTTTAGAATATATTGACAAGCATCTTACACCAATTGAGGAGGTGGATGCGCTGGCGCGTTGGGTAGAGGCCACGCCGGAGCTTTCCAATGCGGCGTTGATTCGTTATCTGGAAGACGATGACAGTCATATTTTGCCGAAGGTGCTTCGTTGGTCTCAGACCGTAAGTCAGCATATTTCCATGATTCCTTTGGATATAAGGCGTCCGTATGATGGAGTGCTGGAGGCGTTGATGGTAGCCAGAGAGGATTGTGACATTGCTGTCGTTTCCGCCACAAACCCGGATGCCATCTACGAGGAATGGGAGTTTCATGGGCTGGCGTATTTTGTGGATTTGATTCTAAATCAGAATGTAGGAAGCAAGGCATTCTGTATCTCTCAGTTATTGGAGAGCGGATATGACCCTGCAAATGTGATGATGATTGGGAATGCCATGAAGGATTTGGAGGTTGCCAAGGATTGTGGTGTGTGCTTTTATCCCATTGTTTTAGGCATGGAAACGGTATCCTGGCAACGATTTGAAGGGGAAGCGCTTAGTCGTTTCTATGAAGGCACTTATGTAGGTGCTTATGAGGATGAGCTAATAGATGATTTTATTCAGGCATTAAGTGCCAACTATGAATAATAGAAAGCCTGTATTGCAGCAGCGATATGGGCTTTTCGTGCAACAGGAGTGAGTTATGAAAATACGTGAAATGTTACAAAAAGACTATGTGACCCTGTCTTTTGAGGTGTTTCCGCCAAAGACGGAGGCGAATTTTCAGTCTGTATATCAGGCTGCCATGGATGTGGCAGCGTTAAAACCAAGCTATATGAGTGTGACTTATGGGGCCGGCGGCAGTACCAGAGGTAATACGGTGACTATTGCCAGAGATATTCAGGATAAGGTAGGAGTAGAGGCCATTGCACATTTGACCTGTGTAGGGGCTACCCGTGAGGACATTAGACAAACCTTAAAGGACTTACAGGAGGCTGGCATTGAAAATATTTTGGCATTGCGTGGGGATAGGCCGAAAAACTTCGAGGGTGAGCCTTTTATCGACTATCATTATGCTTCAGAGTTGGTGGAGGAAATCAAGGCTTTTGGGGATTTTTGTGTAGGCGGAGCCTGCTATCCGGAAGGGCATGTGGATGCGGTCAATAAAAAGGCTGACATTACAAATCTCAAGAAAAAAGTTGATGCAGGCTGTGAATATTTAACCACCCAGATGTTTTTTGACAATAATATTTATTATAATTTCTTATATCGTATTCGTGAGGCCGGCATTACGGTTCCGGTGATTCCGGGAATTATGCCGATTACCAGAGCCACTCAGGTGAAGACAGCTTGTGCTTTGTCCGGCTGCAATGTTCCGGAGCGTTTTCGTAATCTGGTGGACCATTTTGGAGAAAATCCACTGGCCATGCAGCAGGCGGGTATTGCCTATGCTACGGACCAGATTATTGATTTGATTGCCAATGGAGTGCGTCATATTCATGTATATTCTATGAATAAGCCGGAGGTGGCAGCAGGCATTCAACGGAATCTTTCGGAGATATTAAAATGATAGACAGGCGGGAAGTGATCCGGTATTTGGGATATAAAGGGCATACCCCTACTCAGGATGTGCTGGATTTGATAGAAGTGTGTATAAAAGAAGTGGAGGCTGCAGCGGAGCCTAAGCATGTGGTGCGCAGATTTCCGGCCAAGGTGACGGACAGCAGCGTGACGGCAGGAGGACTTTCCTTGCAGAGCAGACAGTTGGCACGCAATCTGAAGGACTGTAAAGAAGTGATTTTTTTTGCAGCCACCTTGGGAACCGGTGTAGACCGGCTGCTGCACAAGTATTTGAAGCTGCAGGTCAGCAAGGCGGTAGTGGTACAGGCGGTTGCGGCTGCGGCTATGGAGGCATATTGCAATCAGTGTCAGCAGGAAATAGAGAAGGCGTGTGCCAAAGAGGGGCTTTTTGTAAGACCCCGCTATAGTCCGGGTTACGGAGATTTAAGCCTTACGGTGCAAAATGATTTTTTGCAGGTGTTACAGGCACAGAAGACGGTGGGCATTGTGTTGACCGAAGGAGATATTATGCTTCCGGAGAAAAGTGTGACTGCAATTATGGGTCTGAGTGCTGTTAAAACCGGGTGTCACAGAGAGGGTTGTGAGATATGCGGCAACACCGGATGTGCGTATCGCCGTACAAAATAAGTGGGCTTATAAAGAAGCTATGCGCCGAAAGGCGTGAAATGAGGAGTGTTATGAAGTTTCAAGAATTATTAGGCAAGAGAATATTATTTTTAGACGGAGGCATGGGGACGCTATTACAGGAGCGAGGACTTATGCCGGGAGAGCTTCCGGAGACTTGGAATTTGACCAAGCCGGAGGCAGTGAAGGAGATTCATAAGGCCTATTTGGAAGCGGGTGCAGATATTATTTTGGCAAATACCTTTGGTGCCAATAGTCTGAAATTTGCAGACAAGATAGAAGAGATTGTAGCCGCAGGGGTGCAAAATGCCAAGGCAGCCGTGGCAGAGTGTGGTAAAGATGCTTTGGTGGCACTGGATATGGGACCTACGGGCAAGTTGTTAAAGCCTATGGGAACGTTAGATTTTGAAGATGCGGTGGCACTTTATAAGGAAGTGGCTGCAGCGGGCGAAAAGGCCGGTGCCGATTTGATTGTCATTGAGACCATGAGCGACACCTATGAGTTGAAGGCGGCGGTATTGGCAGCGAAGGAAGCTACCAGCTTGCCGGTGATCGCCACGGTTATTTTCGGGGAGAATGAGAAAATGTTGACCGGAGCTACTCCGGAGGCGGTGGTAGCATTGTTGGAAGGCTTGCGTGTGGATGTCATCGGTATGAACTGTGGTCTTGGTCCGGAGCAGATGAAGCCCATTTTGGCAAAAATGGCTGCGTGTGCTTCCATTCCGCTGGTAATCAGTCCCAATGCAGGACTTCCTCGTACAGAGAATGGGCGCACGGTATTTGATGTGACACCGGAAGCTTTTGCAGAGGATATGGCAGAGCTTGTGGGTATGGGTGCGTGGATTGCCGGCGGATGCTGTGGAACTACGCCCGCACATATCAAGGCGCTTGTGGATAAGTGCCAAGACATGGAGCCGCAGGCATTAACAGAAAAAGAACTGACAGTAGTGTCAAGTTATTCGCATGCAGTGGTTCTGGGTGAGAAACCGGTGATTATTGGCGAAAGAATTAATCCAACCGGAAAATCCAAGTTTAAACAGGCTCTTCGTGACCATAATATACAATATATTTTAGAAGAAGGTTCTCGTCAGGTGGATGCCGGTGCACACATTTTGGATGTAAATGTGGGGCTTCCGGAAATTGACGAGGTGGCTATTATGAAGGAAGCGGTGTATGAGCTTCAGAGTATTTTGGACACGCCGCTTCAGATTGATACCACCAATATGGCTGCCATGGAGCAGGCTATGCGTATTTATAATGGTAAGCCTATGATTAATTCTGTAAATGGCAAGGCAGAAGTGATGCAGGAAGTGTTTCCGCTGGTGCAGAAGTACGGTGGTACCGTGGTGGCGCTTTGCCTGGACGAGTCCGGCATTCCGGATACGAAAGAAGGCAGACTTGCCATTGCAGACAAAATATATAAGACTGCAGCCGAGTATGGTATTTCACGCAAGGATATCGTAGTGGATGCTCTTACTATGACGATGAGTACTGATGATAACTCTGCACAAGTTACCTTAGACACCGTAAAGGATATCACAGAGCAGGGCGGTCGTACGGTGCTTGGAGTGTCTAATATTTCCTTTGGCTTGCCACAGCGCGAACTGATAAATTCAGCCTTTTTCACCATGGCATTGCAGGCAGGGCTATCCGCAGGTATTATAAATCCAAATGCCAAGGCGATGATGCAGGCTTACGACACCTATCTGGTGCTTGGTGGCTACGATACTCAGTGCATGCAGTATGTAGAAAAATATGCCGTGGCTCAGGCGTCCGCACCGGTTGCGTCCTCCACAACGCCAGCCCGCCTTTCTTTAAAGGAGTGTATTATCAAAGGATTTAAAGAGCAGACAGCAAAGGTTTCCAAAGAGATGCTTTCTGAAAAAACACCTTTGGAACTTATTAACGAGGAGCTGGTTCCGGCACTGGATGTGGTGGGGCAGGGCTTTGAAAAGGGCACCTTATTTTTGCCGCAGCTTTTGATGAGTGCAGAGGCAGCGAAGGCGGGGTTTGAAGTGCTTAAGGCGTTTATGCAACAGTCCGGTCAGGTGGAAAGCAAAAAGATGACCGTTGTTTTGGCAACCGTAAAAGGCGATATTCATGATATTGGCAAAAATATTGTGAAGGTACTTTTGGAAAATTATGCTTATGAGGTCATAGATTTAGGAAAAGATGTGCCGCCGGAAGTGATTGTGGACGAGGTAATAAAAACCAAAGCACCATTGGCAGGCCTAAGTGCCTTGATGACAACCACGGTAGCCAGCATGGAAAAAACTATTTGTCTTTTGCATGAAAAAGCACCTTGGTGTAAAGTAGTGGTAGGCGGCGCGGTGCTGACAAAAGAGTATGCTGATAGCATTGGAGCAGACTATTATGCAAAAGATGCGATGCAGGCGGTGCATTTTGCCGAAGAAGTTTATAAATCTTTCATAAATTAATGGGTAAATTTCAGAAATGAAATATTGATTTATAGCGGAAGCCACTTTATAATCTTAATAGGAATAAAAAAGTATTACTATAAGGAAACAATAAGGATAACAATATGAATGATGTAAACAATAAAAACAATGGACAGCCGGAGCAGGGCAATAATCCTAATGGTGGGAAGGGCGGTCCAAACCGCAATAGAAATCATCTTATAATGCTGGGGATTTCTTTGGCTATTTTTATTTTTCTGATGTGGTCCAGCACCAGTATGCTGTCTAATTCTTCCCATGAAGAAATTAGCTATTCCCAGTTTGTGGAAATGGTGGATGCCGGAGAAGTAGAAGAGGTTATTATCGAGGAGGAAATTCTCTATATTACTCCGAAGACAGAGGAAGAAAAACCGCAAAGCTACATGGATGTGCTGATGCATTATTATGGCGGCAGCACAGAGAAGGTCTATATAACGGCCATGATGGAGGATTACAGTGCTTTGTCAGCCAGATTGATTGCAGCTGACGTTGAATTCGACCGTACCATGCCAAGTTCTACCGGCAGTATACTTTATTTGTTGCTGACCAGTGTTTTGCCATTGGTGTTGATGGTAGCGTTCTTCGGCATGATGATGAAGCGTATGAGCGGCAAGGGCGGTATGTTTGGCATGGGCAAGAGCACAGCCAAGGTTTATGTTCAGAAGGAAACCGGTGTGACCTTTAAGGATGTAGCCGGTGCAGACGAAGCCAAGGAATCTTTGGTGGAGGTGGTAGACTTCTTACACAATCCGGGCAAGTACGCAGGCATTGGTGCCAGACTGCCAAAGGGTGCTTTATTAGTGGGACCTCCGGGTACCGGTAAGACCTTACTTGCCAAGGCAGTTGCAGGAGAAGCAGGGGTTCCGTTCTTCTCTCTGACTGGTTCTGATTTTGTGGAATTATATGTAGGTATGGGTGCATCCCGTGTTAGAAGCTTGTTTGAAGAAGCCAATAAAAACGCCCCATGTATTATTTTTATTGATGAAATTGATGCTATCGGCCGCAGCCGTGACTCTAAGTATGGCGGTGGCAATGAAGAGCGTGAGCAGACCTTGAATCAGTTGCTCAGCGAAATGGACGGTTTTGATTCTAGCAAGGGTATTTTGATTCTTGGTGCGACCAACAGACCGGAGATTTTAGATAAGGCGCTGCTTCGTCCGGGTCGTTTTGACAGACGTATTATCGTGGATAGACCGGACTTAAAGGGACGTGTGGAGATTTTAAAGGTTCATGCTAAAAATGTCCGCTTGGATGAAACCGTAGATTTGCAGGAAATTGCGTTGGCAACCAGCGGTGCAGTAGGCTCTGACCTTGCCAATATGATTAATGAGGCTGCTATTAATGCAGTAAAGGAAAAGCGTGAATTTGTAAGCCAGAAGGATTTATTCGGTGCGGTAGAGCAGGTATTGGTTGGTAAGGAAAAGAAAGATCGTATTATGAGCCAGCAGGAGCGCAGAATCGTTTCTTACCATGAGGTGGGCCATGCTTTAATCAGTGCTCTCCAAAAGGACAGCGAGCCGGTTCAGAAGATTACCATTGTACCGCGTACCATGGGTGCTTTGGGCTATGTTATGCATGTGCCGGAAGAGGAGAAGTACCTCAATACCAAGGCAGAGCTGCAGGCGATGTTAGTGGGGCTTTTCGGTGGTCGTGCAGCAGAAGAAATTGTATTTGACAGCGTGACAACAGGCGCATCCAACGATATTGAAAAAGCAACCAAGATTGCAAGAGCTATGGTTACCCAGTATGGTATGAGCTCCAAGTTTGGTTTGATGGGTCTTGAGACGGTAGAAAGTCAGTATTTAAATGGATATACATCTATGAACTGTGCAGATGCAACGGCTGCTGCAGTAGATGAAGAGGTAATGCGTATCTTGAAGGAAAGCTATGACGAGGCCCTTCGTCTGCTTCGTGAAAATCGCGAGGTTATGGATCAGTTGGCAGAGTTCCTTATCGAGAAGGAAACCATTACCGGTAAAGAGTTTATGCAGATTTTCCGCAGAATCAAAGGAATTCCGGAACCGGAGGAACCACAGGACCAGGCTAGCAAGCGTATGTTAGAGACAGAGCGTGCCATGAGTCATGAAGAAGCTTCCAAGTCAGAAGCTAACGAGTCAGAGGCTCCCGAGGCAGATGCAGGAGAAGACAAAGAGCAGCAGTCCGAAGAGAATTTCAAGACGGTTTTGGAACAGCAGACCCTTAGAACGTTAAAGGATGCGGAAAATGCGCCTCCAAAGGGACGGTTTTCCAATATTGATTTAAACGAATAAGACGAAGAATTTGCAGGAGGGATCCCGCATATGTTTCATGTAGAGGAAGAACTGAAAAAGTTACCAAAAAAGCCTGGCGTGTATTTAATGCACGACCAGGCTGATACTATTATATATGTAGGAAAGGCCATTAATCTAAACAGTCGTGTACGAAGCTATTTTCGAGAAAAAATCGGACGCGGACCGTGGATTGATAAGATGGTAAGCCAGATTGCCCGATTTGAGTATATTGTGACAGACTCTGAACTGGAGGCACTGGTTTTAGAAAATAATTTAATAAAAGAATATAATCCGAAGTATAACACGCTTTTAAAGGATGGTAAGACCTATCCATACATTAAGGTGACGGTGGGGGAGGCATATCCTCGTGTTCTTTTTTCTCGTCAGATGAAGAAGGATAAGTCCAAGTATTTCGGACCATTTTCCAGTGCAGCTGCCGTAAAAGATACCATTGAATTGATTAACAAATTATTTTTGCTGCGTACTTGTAATCGAAATTTACCAAGAGACATAGGGCAGGAGCGTCCATGTCTGAATCATCATATTAAGCAGTGTATGGCACCGTGCCAGGGATATATCAGTGAGGAAGCTTATGGCGAGCAGGTGAAAAAGGCTCTGGATTTCTTGAATGGTAATTATCAGCCTGTAATGAAGGATTTGCAGGCGAAAATGCAGGAAGCCAGTATGAATTTGGAGTTTGAGGAGGCAGCCAAGTACAGGGATTTATTGGAAAGTGTGCGTAAGGTCAGCGAAAAGCAGAAGATTACGGACAGTGACCAGGAGGATAAGGATGTTATTGCACTTGCCAGGGACGACCGCGACTGCGTAATTCAGGTGTTTTTTGTACGTGGCGGCAAGATGATAGGCCGCGAGCACTATTATATGACAAATGTGTCAGATTTGCAAAAGGGTGTTATTATTCAGGAGTTTATCAAGCAGTTTTATGGCGGTACTCCTTTTATTCCGCGGGAACTTTTTTTGCAGTTTGATATTGAGGAGCAGGAGCTTTTGGAGCAGTGGCTGACAGGGCTAAGAGGCAGCAGAGTGTACATTCGTGTGCCGAAGAAAGGTATGAAGGAGAAGCTTGTAGAGTTGGCTGCCAATAATGCCAAGGTCATTTTGACCCAGGACCGTGAAAAGTTAAAGCGGGAAGAGGGGCGTACCATCGGGGCGGTAAAAGAAATTGCCGCGTTGCTTGGTCTTACAAATATAGAGCGTATGGAAGCCTTTGATATTTCCAATATCAACGGGTTTGAGAATGTAGGCTCCATGGTGGTTTACGAAAAGGGCAGACCGAAAAAGAGTGATTATCGCAAGTTCCGCATTAAAACGGTGACGGGACCGGATGACTATGCCTGCATGCGTGAGGTATTGACCAGACGTTTTAGCCATGGGCTGGAGGAAACTAAGGAATTAGAAGATAAGCAGTTAGACAAAGAATTTGGTAGTTTTACCAGATTTCCGGACTTGCTGTTGATGGACGGTGGGCGCGGACAGGTCAATATTGCACTGGAAGTATTGCAGGAATTAAATATTTCTATTCCGGTGTGCGGCATGGTAAAGGACGATTTTCACCGTACCAGGGGCTTGTATTTTAATAACGTGGAGGTACCTATTGATACCCGTTCTGAAGGGTTTAAGTTAATTACCCGTATTCAGGACGAGGCACATCGTTTTGCCATTGAATACCATAGAAGTCTGCACAGTAAGGGGCAGATTAAGAGTTCTTTGGACAGTATTCCGGGAGTGGGACCGACCAGAAGAAAGGCTTTGATGCGGCATTTTGATTCTATAGCAGACATTAAGGACGCTTCAGTAGAAGAATTGTGTCAAGTTCCTGAAATTCCACAGCATATTGCAGAAGGAATTTATAAGTTTTTCCATGATGGACAGGACGAGGTCTTTGTGTTAGAATGAGGGTAAATAAAGTCGTTCGGGAGGCAGTATGGGAGAGTTCGTATATTTAAAGGATGCGGTTGCGGCATTAGGGCTAAGGTGTTTTACACCGGAGATTGATATTTCCAAAAAGAAAATCAGACAGCCGGAAGTAAACCGCCCGGCGTTGCAGCTTACCGGGTATTTTGAAAATTTTGAATGTGAACGTCTGCAGTGTATCGGTAATGTAGAAGAATCCTACATGAACCATATGAGTGATGAAGAGAAGGAAGAACGATACAATGCATTGTTATCCCATCCGATTCCTGCACTTATTTTCTGCCAGGGATTGGAGCCGGGACCGATTTTACGTCGTCGTGCAGTGGAGCATGATGTTCCTTTATTTGGTACTACCAAGACTACGTCCAATTTTATTGCAGAAAGTATCCGCTGGCTGAATGTAGAGCTGGCTCCATACATATCCATTCATGGTGTATTGGTTGATGTATATGGAGAAGGTGTGCTGATTACCGGGGAAAGTGGTATCGGTAAGTCAGAGACTGCCCTGGAATTGGTAAAGCGTGGACACCGTCTGGTAAGCGATGATGTAGTAGTTATTCGTAAAGTAAGTGAAAATACTTTGGTGGGAAGCGCACCGGATATTACCAAGCACTTTATTGAGCTGCGTGGTATTGGTATTGTGGATATTAAAACCATGTTCGGTGTATCCAGTGTAAAGGACACACAGTCCATTGATTTGGTTATTCGTTTGGAAGAATGGGACCGTGATAAGGAATATGACCGCTTTGGTTTGGAAGACCAGTATACCGAGTATTTAGGCAAGAAGGTTGTTTGTCATAATCTTCCGGTCAGACCGGGCAGGAACCTTGCCATTGTAGTAGAAAGTGCCGCAGTCAACTTCCGTCAGAAGAAGATGGGCTATAATGCAGCGCAGGAATTGTCCAATCGTATTCAGAGTAAAATTGCACGACGCAGAGAGGGCGAGGAGGAATAACAAGGAAAGAAATCATTCTCACCAAAACGAAAGAATTAGGATATAATAAAGAAGACGTTATCGTTATTGGCGGTGCAGCCAAATTAGTAATTGAAGAATAAAGGTAGTGAGGGAGAGCCCTATGAATTGGAAAGATATTTTACAAACTGAATATGCAGAAAAGCTGCGTTTGGAATGGAATGTTCCGCTTGCAAAATATACCACTTTCCATATTGGCGGTCCGGCAGAATGTTTTATTTCTGCAAGAAGCAGCGAGGAAGTGCAGATGGTGCTTCATTTTTGTAAGGAGCATCAGGTAGACCTGCACGTTCTTGGTAATGGTTCCAATCTTTTGATTGATGACAGAGGAATTACGGGAATTGTTCTTTACATAGGACGAAGAATGCAGGAGATTCAGGTAAATGGCACCGAAATTATAGCAGACGCCGGCGCACGTATGGCATTGGTGTCCAGGACAGCAGCGGAAGCATCTCTGACCGGACTGGAATTTGCATTTGGTATTCCGGGAAATATTGGCGGCGGTGTGATTATGAACGCCGGTGCGTATGGTGGGGAGCTTAGCCAGGTGGTTACCAAGGTAGAAGCCTTTGATAAGGAAGGCAACCTGCACGTATTAGAAGGGGATGCGTTGTGTTTTGGTTATCGCAAGAGCATTTTAAAGACAGAGGGATATATTGTAAGCCGGGTTTATTTACAGTGCCAGCCGGGTGACAAAGACCAGATTCAGGCACTCATGGCAGACCTTGGCAAGCGCCGCAGGGATAAACAGCCTTTGGAATATCCAAGTGCAGGCAGTACCTTTAAGCGGCCGGAAGGATATTTTGCAGGAAAGCTGATTGAGGATGCAGGATTAAAGGGATATACCATTGGCGGAGCACAGGTAAGTGAGAAGCACGCAGGCTTTATTATTAATAAAGAGGGTGCTTCCGGCAAGGATGTCCGAAGCCTTATTGGGTATGTGAAATCTACAGTATTGGATAAATTTGGCGTAGAGCTGGAGCCGGAATATGTATTCTGGGACAGCAATATGTAGCATGATTGGGTAGTTTTATGAGATTTGTTGTAGTAACAGGTATGAGTGGCGGCGGAAAAACTACCGCCATGAAAATGTTAGAAGATGCAGGCTATTATTGTGTAGATAATTTGCCGATTTCCCTATTGAACAAGTTTGTGGAGCTAATGGCAAATCCTACCAGTGAAATTACAAAAGTGGCACTGGGCATTGATGTACGTGCAGGGCAGGATATTTTAAATGCTACGGATATTTTTGCGGAATTAAAAAAGCAAGGATATCAGTATGAGATTTTATTTATGGATGCTGCAGACCATGTGTTGTTAAAGCGATACAAGGAGACCAGACGTGTGCATCCCATGGCTCCTGCGGAACGTGTGGAGGTTGGTATTGCCAAAGAACGAGAAATGCTGGCGGATATTTACAAGCAGGCAGACCACGTGATTGACACCACATCCTTATTGACAAGAGAGTTAAAGGAAGAATTAGACCATATTTTTGTGCATAACGAAGGCGGCCACAAGCTGATTGTGACGGTGCTCTCTTTTGGATTTAAAAACGGTATCCCGGCAGACGCTGATTTGGTATTTGACGTGCGTTTTTTGCCAAATCCATTTTATATCGATGAGCTGAAGCAACAGACAGGCAATGATAAACCGGTACAGGACTATGTCATGAGCTTTGAAGAGGCCGGCTGTTTTTTGGACAAGCTTACGGAAATGCTGGAGTTTTTAATTCCGAATTATATTAAAGAAGGCAAATACAGATTGGTGCTGGGTATCGGATGTACCGGTGGGAAGCATCGCAGTGTAACACTTGCCAATGCAATTTACAATAAATTAAAAGAATTAGATATTTGCGGTGTGACATTGCAGCACCGTGATGTGATAACGGGAAAGTGATAGGTTAAAAGGTACATGATTTCTTTTTCAGCAAAAGTGAAATCAGAATTGGCCGGTATATTAGGCAATCATAAGCATTGTCGAAAGGCCGAGATAACCGGTATGTTTCAGTATGGAGGCCAGTTAGGCAGGGTGGAAAGTGACTGCTATGCGGTAGGTTTTCACACAGAGAATGCAGAAGTTTTAAAAAAAGGCTTTACATTATTAAGAAAAACATTTAATATAGACACGGATAAAAATTTGTCAGAGCAGCAGTTGTTTGCCTTTTTAGAGCAAATGGATGCCGTGTGGGCAGAAAGCCTGGAACATGTTGCAAATCGTAACTGCTGTAAACGTGCTTTTATCAGAGGTGTGTTTTTGGCAGTGGGTTCGATTAGCGACCCGGAAAAGGGGTATCACTTAGAATTTGTATGTGAAGATGAGGAGCAGGCTCGTTTTTTACGTAACATGATAGGGACCTTTGACATTGAGACCAGGGTCTTAGAGCGCAAAGAACATTACGTGGTGTATCTAAAGGAAGGTACAGCGATTGTTGATTTGCTGAACGTAATGGAAGCGCATGTTGCATTAATGGAGCTTGAGAATTTACGTATTTTGAAGGAAATGCGTAATACGGTCAACCGGAGAGTAAATTGCGAAACTGCAAACATTAACAAGACGGTTAATGCTGCAGCCAAGCAGGTAGAGGATATTTTGTACATAGAAGAGCATAAAGGACTGGCAAGTCTGCCGGATACACTTTATGAAATGGCGCGTGTGCGATTGGACAATCCGGATGCTACCTTAAAAGAATTGGGCGAAATACTCGTGCCGCCTGTTGGCAAATCGGGTGTTAACCATAGATTACGGAAGATAAGTGAATATGCAGACAAGCTCCGGGACAGGGAGCCTGCAAGACTAGATGAGTTAGACTGAGATGGATGGAGGAGATTATGATTAAAAAAACAGTAAAGATTCAGTTGGATGCCGGTTTGGATTTTCGGCCGGTAGCCATGTTGGTACAAATTGCCAACCAGTATGACAGTGACATTTATCTGCAGGATGAGAAACACAAATTTAACGCAAAGAGTATTATGGGGGTTATGACCTTGTGTACCGCTGACTGTGAAGAAATTGAAGTAGTTGCAGAAGGCGAGGATGCTGAAAAAGCAGTAGACCATATCGAAAAATACTTAAGAAATGAAGGAAACTAGTGCAGAAGCACATAGTTTGCAAGGAGGTAAAAATGTTAGTTACAGCTACAAAAATGTTACAGGATGCGAAGGCAGGTCACTATGCAGTAGGTCAGTTTAACATCAACAACCTTGAATGGACAAAGGCAGCATTAACTGCAGCACAGGAATGCAATTCTCCTATTATTTTAGGCGTTACAGCAGGAGCAAGCAAATATATGGGTGGCTACAATACTGCCGTAGGCATGATTAAGGGCATGATTAAGGACTTAAATATTACCGTTCCGGTTGCTATTCATTTAGACCACGGTAGCTTTGATGACTGCTTAAAGTGCATTGAAGCAGGCTTTACATCTGTTATGTTTGATGGTTCTCATTATGAAATCGACGAAAACATTGCAAAGACCACCGAAATCGTTAAGCTGGCTCATGAAGCCGGTTTGTCCGTAGAAGCAGAAGTTGGTGCTATCGGCGGTGAAGAAGATGGTGTTGTAGGCGCAGGTGAATGTGCTGACCCAGCTGAATGCAAGAGAATTGCTGATTTAGGCGTTGATTTCTTAGCAGCAGGTATTGGTAATATCCATGGCAAATATCCGGAAAACTGGGCTGGTTTAAGCTTTGAGACCTTAGATGCTATTCAGCAGCTTACCGGAGACCTTCCATTAGTTCTTCATGGCGGTACCGGTATTCCGGAAGATATGATTAAGAAGGCAATCAGCCTTGGCGTTGCAAAGATTAACGTAAACACAGAGTGCCAGCTTGCATTTGCAGCAGCAACTCGTGAATACGTTGAAGCAGGTAAGGACTTACAGGGTAAAGGCTTTGACCCACGTAAACTTTTGGCACCGGGTGCAGCAGCTATCAAAGAAACTGTGAAAGCAAAAATGGAACTTTTCGGTTCTGTAAATAAAGCATAATAATGAGTATAAAAAAGTGGCGTCGGTTTTACCGACGCCGCTTTTTGGTATAAATTACATTTGGGAAAGGAAAAAATGTAGTTTATAAATAAAATAAAAGGAGGAAGCTGAGCAATCTAGTAGTCATCGCTCAGCTAATTATGAAAAAGAAAATATTTAATCTGTTTACATTTATATAGTAAAATAAATATTTGAAAAATTCATGATAACCGATTGAACTTTTTTTAAATAAAATATGAACAAAATATGAAGAGCAGATGCCCCTGAAATTATAGGGAATCTGCTCTGTTCACATTCCATAAAATTTAGAAAAATCTGCTTCTGGAAATCTTTTCCGGTTCCGGATAATCTATGCCGAAAGTATCTACTGTCATAGAAGCCATACGCTGGTCTTCCATCGGACGGTCGCTGTAATCGGTTCGTACGCATGCAATTTTGTCAACTACATCAAGTCCCTCAATTACCTTACCAAATGCAGCATAAGAGCCGTCTAAGTGTGGAGATGTCTCATGCATAATGAAGAACTGGCTTCCGGCACTGTTTGGATCCATAGCACGTGCCATAGAAAGAACACCCTTGGTGTGCTTTAAGTCGTTTTTAAAGCCATTCATAGCAAATTCACCCGGAATGGTGTAGCTTGGGCCACCCATACCGTTGCCGTTTGGGCATCCGCCTTGAATCATAAAGCCTCTGATAACGCGGTGGAAAATAAGACCATCGTAGAAGCCTTCTTTGATTAAGGAAATAAAATTATTTACGCTGACAGGAGCAATTTCAGGATAAAGCTCTGCCTTTATGATATCACCATTTTCCATAGTGATGGTTACAATTGGATTCTGAGCCATGATAGGTCCTCCTTAAATTAAAATGTTCAAGGTTATTTTATATTAGAACGCGTGGAATGTAAAGTAAAATAAATGTTAGATAATAAAGAGATTTCGATTGACAAGGTTATGAGCCGGTGCTAATATAAGAAAAAAATCAAGGAGCATACCAATGAATCAGAACTTACATTTATATGGTTATATGTACATGTATTACGGACGTATTTGCTTGTAACTGACTAGATGCACAGTTATAAGCCGATAGGTCTTATATGTCTGTGCATAAATGAGATGTAGGTTTAGTTTAATTATAAATATATTATTCTCAGATATTATCGCACCAGACATATAAGGTATGTTTGGTGTTTTTTTATTCATAAAAAAGGAGGGAAATCAGAATGAAACATGTAACACTAAAATTCGCAACCGAAAAAGATGTAGTTCTTTTGCATCAGATGCAGCGTGAGGCATTTTTGCCATTGTATGAAAAATACCATGACGATGAAATGAATCCGGCCAAGGAATCTCTTGAAAAAGTGATGTGGCGGATTATCGGTGCTAATGGCGAATATTACTTGATTCAGGCAGATGGAGAAACAGCAGGAGCAATTCGCGTGGCACGGAAAAAAGTACAAAGAGGCAAAGAAAAGGTATATCTGGAAAATGTGCAGTATATTTCTCCTATGTTTGTTTTGCCTGCGTTTCAAAATCAAGGGATTGCCCAGGCAGCAATAAAGAAAGCATTTACTTTATATCCGGACACCATAACATGGAAGCTAGATACCATTAAGCAGGAGCCGGGGAATTGTCATTTGTATGAAAAATGTGGATTTATTCGTATTGGAAAAGAGTATGCGGTAAATCAAAATATGACTTTGATAGATTATGAGAAAACCAATATAATTGCCAGAAGGTTCGAAGAGAAAGATGCGGAAGAAGTTAGTCGCCTGATCTGCAGAAATTTTTTAGAGGTAAACAGTAGGGATTACGGACAAGAGGCCATGGAAAAGCTGGCTGCAAGTTATGGGCCTGAGAAAGTAAAACAAGTGGCAGACTATGCTCATATGTATGTATTTGAGTGGCAGGAGAAAATAGTAGGTGTGGGCTCCATTTCCAGCTATTGGGGCAGTAAAACAGAAAGTATATTGCTGACCATTTTTGTGCTTCCAGAGCATCATGGAAAAGGTATCGGTAGGGTGATTATTCGCACTTTGGAACAAGATGAATTGTTTACAAGGGCAGAGCGCGTAGAAATCCCAGCTTCTATTACAGCGGCAGAGTTCTACCGCAAATTCGGATATGACTTTAAAAATGGTGTGAAGAAACTGGATGACGAAGGGCATTACAGGCTGGAAAAGTTTAGGTGAGAAAAGGTATATTTTTTGCAAAACAAATACAAACACTTGACATTGTAAACGCATATGAATATAATTGTGTTATAATACATAAGATAAAACATTCATCATCGAGAGGAGTGTAGAAAATGGCAACAGTACCAACACAGGTTAGAATCGACGAGGATTTAAAAAAGCAGGCAACAGAATTATTTAGTCAGTTAGGAATGGATATGTCAAGTGCTATGAATATTTTTTTAAGACAGTGTGTGATGAGAGGTGGATTACCTTTCAATGTAGAGATACCAAATTATAAACCGGAAGTTCTTGAAGCAATGGAAGAAGCAAAGAAGTTAAGTCATAATCCAAATACAAAGAGATATAGTAATTTTGCGTCTGCATTAGAGGATTTGGATGCATGACGTATGAGTTAGTATTAACGGGCAAGTTTAAAAAGAGTTTAAAGCTTGCCAGAAAAAGGGGATTAGATATTTCCAAATTGGAAGAAGTGGTGGAAAAACTGCTTCATAACATTCCGTTAGATGTAAAGCAGCGTGACCATGAATTAAAAGGCGCGTATACAGGTTTCAGAGAGTGTCACATACAACCCGATTGGCTTTTGATTTATTTGAAAGAAGCAGATATTTTGACACTTACATTAGTTGATACCGGGAGTCATGCGGATTTATTTGATATGTAGCTACACCGAGCTATAGTTCTATTTTTCTTGGGGTAACCTGTACCCTGATAGTGTAACAGCCTCTTTTGCCGTGACCAACTATCAAGGTACAGGTTACCTCTAATTTTACAACAAAGCATGTAAAGTTAGCTTGACATACGTGCGATGATATGTTATATTAAAAGCACAAAAGTAAAGCTTGCTTTACATAATTGCTGCGCATAGGAGGTTGCTGTGAAAAATAAAATTGAACAAATCAGAAAAGAGCGAGGAATTCTTCAGGAAGAACTTGCGAAAAATATGGGAGTATCCAGACAGACCATTAGTTCTCTGGAAAACGGACGATACAACCCGTCCATTACATTAGCATATAAAATTGCAAAGTATTTTGATATGACGATTGAAGAAGTTTTTGTGTTTGAAGAGGAAGATTTGAAGTAGGAGGAACGTGAAATGAAACAAGATAGAAGATTAATTGTAAGTATTGCCTGGGTTATAATAGGCGTTGTTTTGATTGGTTTAGCATTTGCGGGAAAGTTGGACCCTTTTTGGAACGGTATGGGTTCCGGTTTGCTGGTAGTAGGCGCGTTGCAGTTGCTGCGTTTTTATCGATTTAGTAAGAACGAAGCGTATCGTGAAAAGGTTGAGGTTGCACTGAACGATGAAAGAAATCATTTTCTGCGTAATAAAGCCTGGGCGTGGTCCGGATATTTGTTTATTTTAATTGCTGCTGTTTCTTGTATTATTTTTAAAATAATTGGTCAGGAAATGTTATCCTTTGCAGCTTCCGGTGCCGTTTGCCTTATGTTAGTTTTGTACTGGATATCATACGTTGTTTTGAAGAGAAAATACTAAGTATCTTAGAAAAGTAAAAACTGCCCACTTCTCATTGCGTTATGAGGAGTGGGCAAAAATTTTCGTTTATTATAATGCAAAATATTTCTTGAACAGTTTATCCATTCGACCGTAAATTAATTTCAATCCTTCTTCGACACCTTCTTCGCCTGTTACATACGCTTTCATAAGTCGGCCGTCTTCATAGCAAAGTTCATCGTGGAGCGGGGTAAATTCATCCAGGATAAAGCGGGCGTATTTTACAAGACGAGGCTCACCTACTAATCGGTATTCGGTAGAAATCGTATCAACTGCTACCGTATATTTTTCTTTGACTGACTGAATAAGGGAAGCTCGTTCGTTTTCTTTTGCAAAAATAAAAGTGGAAGCAATCAAAGCTTTCGGATTTGCCACACGTGAGTCGTGGCTATCGGTAGAACCTACGATAGGGTAATCAAGTCCGTGAGCGCGGTCATCATAATACTGCACTACCTGGAAACCATTGTGCTGATAGTAACGTTCTCCGCCAAGTACTTCATATGCATCGAAAGGTTTTGTCTGCATCATGTATGCACGTAATTTTTCCGGCACCTGATAAGCAGTACCTCTTTGAATCCAGTATGGATGAGCAAAAATCCCAAGACCCTCACCATTTCGAATGTGATTGAAAATCCATACACTGGCAGCATAAGGAAATGCATCTACGCCTTCCGGAATATTTAATTCTTCAATCAAAGCGTTAATTTCATTTTCGTATTGTTCCTGTGTAAGAACCGGTGGTGGATTGTCTATAACACTACGACGGTCACTTTCCAGATTTTGTGGGCTCACATCAACCAAACCATTTACACTGTACTTGCTGCCAAAGTTTACGATATGGATATCATTGCCCGGAAGATGTACTTCTTCACCGATTACAATATTCATTTCGTGAGGAACATCCTTGAAAGCGTCAATGGCTTCTAAAGAAGGATAGTATCTGTTGTGGTCGCTGATAACCGTAAAATCATAGCCGTGGCGGCGATAATCTGCAGCAACAATTGCAGGAGCCTGTGTACCGTCTGAACGGAAGGTATGCATATGAAGGTCACCGCGATATGGATATCTTCCCTTCATGTCAGACTCAACGGCATAAACAAACATAGGAATTGGTCGTTTGTTTTCCTGTTCTAAAAAGATGCGATATTCGCTTTCTTCTCCAAAAATATGAGTGAAACGAAGGCATCCGTCGGCATCCGGTGTAAGCTGGAATGTAGTGATAGGATTTCTTTCCGGATAAAGATGAGGTAAACCATGAATCAGGGAAGTAATAGAAACCTGAACTGCATCTGAAAATGCTGCATGGGCACCTAAAGGCTTAATAGTAATGTGTGCTTCTTCGTTTACAAGAAATACTTTTGGGAAAATATCATAGTGATAAAGTTCTGCTCTCATTTTAATCTCCGTTCTACCGCCTCTTAGGGGCGGCTGAAATAATGAATTTTCTTGTTTTATATTATCACATATTAAATTCTTTGGAAATATAGTATTTCGACTAGCAAATTAAATGATGTACATTAGCAATAAAAAATCACTGTTTTTAAAAAATATAGTGATTTTTTAAAAAGAAAATGATATTATATTACTATAAATGAAGAAATGAAAGGATTAAGATGTTTATGGAACCATATAAAGCAAAACAGATGCCATTAGAGTATAAAATAGATAAAGAAATGCTTCGACTTATTTCAGAGGCAAATGTTAAATATGGAGAATATAAGTCTTTATTAAACACCTTAGAGTTTGAAGCAAATTTTTTCCTTGACTCTGTCATTTTAACAGAAAGTTATAAGTCAACTCAGATCGAAGGGAACCAGATTTCCCAAGATGAAATGTATTATTTAAAGTATATGGAAAACACAGATGAAAATCGAGAAATACAGAATTTGAAAAAAACCATAGAATATGCGACGGAATATTTAAATTATGGAAATTCTATTAATTATGAATTAGTGAATAAGATGCATGAGATTATTTTGAATAGTGTAAGAGGATCTCAGAAAACACCGGGAAAAATTAGAACTACACAGAATTGGATTGGACCTAGAGGATGTACTATAGAGGGAGCAACATTTATTCCACCTATTCCGGAAGAGGTATATGGACTACTTATCAACTTATATGATTATATGAATGATGAATTTATAGATCCACTTCTGGTAAATGTAGCTTTGTCACATATGCAATTCGAAACAATACATGCGTATAAAGATGGTAACGGAAGACTTGGAAGAGCATTGATTCCAGTACAAATGTCATTGCTGGATAACAGCACGCCGATGTTATATATGTCAGAAATATTGGAATTATATAAACCGTCGTATCAGAGAAATCTAATGGAGTGCAGAAGAGGAAATGTAGCTGGTTATATCAAATTTTTCTTGCAGTGTGTTATAGACCAATGTAATTCATACATTTATAAGTTGGAAAAAATCAAAGAAATCTATAAGGAAGATATGAAGGCCATAGAAGTAATTAAAGGGAATTCAGTATACCGAATTATGCCTGTTATCATGAAGCAAATTGTGTTTACCAAAAAGGAAGTTCAGGAATTGTCTGGTGTATCTGTAAATGTTGTTTCTAATGTCATTAATCAGTTGGTTGATTTGAATGTTATTATTCCTGATTCATCAGTTGTAAAAAAAGGATTTCGTTATCAAAAAATATATGAGGTATTCGTGGGTAGTAAGGATTTTGTGTAAAAACTCTTTATCTGCGAAGATGTTGTTTGGTTTTTCCTGTAACCGATGAGACACCGGAAGCAACCACACTGGCTGTATCATTTACAGAGGTTCCTGCCCAGATACCAAAGGCAATGTCGCTAAGTATATAGCGACACCTAATATAAACATATGGTGGTTTTTTGTTTTCGTTTGCATAATGTATCTCCTTTAATTTCCATATATTGGCTTTATTTTATCACGCATTGATGATAAAATAAAGGTATTATTGGGGGTGGGCAAACAGAAAATGCAATTAATTAAAATATATAACTTAGATAATTTTATAAAAGTAGCAGAGACTTGTGAGGCTGTAAGAGAACCCTATGTCATTGTAGATGAGCCTAGTGGTAAGTTGTTGGAGCTTCAGGCAAAAGGTTACTGTGTTCTGGCGGAATTAAAACATCTTCAGGGACTAAATGATGAGGAAGTTGCGGAAGCAATTTGCAAGGAAGAGGCAGTAACGCAGTATGAGCATGTGTGCATAGATGCTGATGAGCTTCCGCATGAGTATTTTCGCAGAATTTGGTGCAGGCATATTGGTGAGCCGGTGCTAATTGCAGAAACGGAGCGACTGGTTATCCGGGAGAGCATGGAAGAGGATGCGGAAGCTTTTTTGGAACTGTATCAGGATGAGGCATGTGGAACCTATTTGGAAATGCCGCCGGTAGAACTATGTGATGACAGAGAAGCAGATGTTGCAGAATATAGGCGATATATCGACCAGTATCAGGCAGGGCAATATGCTTTTTATGAGTATGGCATGTGGTCAGTAGTAGAAAAAGCCAGTGGACGATGTGTTGGCCGTGCGGGGCTTGAAATGCAAGGGGAGAAACTGTGCCTGGGCTATGCCATTTTACCACAGTATCGAGGCAAGGGATATGCAACAGAAAGCTGCCTGGCGGTATTGGATTACTGTATAGAATGTGATTACGCAGAAGAAGTATTTGTAAATATAAGTGCAGAAAACATTGCCTCTAAAAAAGTATACGAAAAAGTAAGTGCAAAAAGGGATGTTTTAAAAAAAAATTTCAAAGGCTTAGCTTTTTGTACTCTTTTGGTGTCATATGCAGCAGTCTTTTAAATATGGAGTGGAAGAATTGTATATCATCATAGCCTACGGTTTTTGCAATTTCACTGACAGTCATGTCACTTCCGGCCAGTAATTCGCAGGCTTTTTCTATGCGTATTTTTTGCACATATTCGCGGAAAGTCATTCCGGTTTCCTGCTTGAAGCGCCTGCTGATGTAAGAAAGATTGTAATGGGTTTGGTCGCAGAAGGTTTGCAGGGTAAGCGGTTCTTGATAATGTTTATTTACGAAGCTTATTACCTCATTGATAATAGAATCAGAATAGGCTTTGGCAGGCTGTACCAGTATTCGCAAAGTAAGTATCAAGATTTCCTTCAAGTGGCAGCGGAAAATTTCATTGCTGCCAAATTGTTTATTTTCGTACTCGTCTACCATTTCACTTAAAAGGGTGCCGATTTTGCCGCTTTCGTCATGAAAAATGCGGTCAGCCCAGGTTTGCCCCACAGTTAAGCGGGAGTAGCGAATCATGGAGGAGTGCAAAAGTGCATCCAGAGAATCACAGCCCTGCAGGGTCTCGTCAATAAATTCCGGAAGAAACAGGCAATTAATCAGTTCTAAATTCTTAGCATGTTCAAAACTATGATAGCTTCCCAAGTCAATAAAGAAAAAATCATTGGGTTTTAATATACTGCGGCTGCCATTTAAGGTGTGCTCTGCGGTGCCGGATGTAACATAAACAAGTTCAAAAAAGTGATGATCATGTTTCTGAAAGTCATTTTGCTGATACCGCATCATAACAAGCTTTTGGGACATGTCCTTTCTCATACGATGGACTTTGGGAGAATTTTGTTTCATAAGTAAAAATCACCATCCTTTTTGGTAAAAATAAGGTATTTTTTTATATTTTATAATCTGATAATATAGTAGTCAAGAGGTGAGTACAATGAATCAGGAATTTTATTTTAAGAATGCTAAGTGGGTTGGAGCAAAAGAACGCTATGCAGATACATTCTCCATATTAAGAGGAAGATTTAATGTGGAAGAGTATGAGAAAGTTACGCTGAATGTACTGGCACTTGGATTTTTTAAATGCTATATCAATGGAATTTGTATCAATCCGGATACGTTCTTGCCTTTATCTTCAGAATACGAAGCAAGCTGTGAGCCAAAAGACGAGGTGTTGACCGGGCATAGAGTATATGTTCCTCAGTTTGATATAACAAAATATGTCAAAGTGGGCGAGAATGTTATTGCTATGCAATATGGCGGCGGTTGGTACACACATCATTCAAGGACCTTTGGGAATCCTAAAGCAATTTACTGTATTGATGTAGTGTGTGACGGAAAGACGGAAACCTTTGTTTCTGATGAGCATTGTAAAATTGGACCAGGCTCTGTAACGGCATGTAGATTTGTCCGATTTGAAGAGCGAGGCGCTACAGAGAGAGAAGTGGCTTTCTCTTATGATTTCGATGATAGCAAATGGGAAAATGCAGTAATTACCGAGAAACTGGAAACCGAATATTGTGTGACCGATTGTCCGGTGGATACGTATATTGAGACTCTTCCTGTCAAAAAAGTTGGCAATTGCTACGATTGCGGAAAGAATACCACAGGTGTGCCGGTAATAAGAATCAATGGGGAAAAAGGCGAAACCATCATAGTACGATTTTCAGAAGAAATTTTGCCAAATGGTGAACTCGACCTTACCCATCAGCATTCTCAGCGTTTTCTTGTGGTATCGGATGGTACTATGCGAGAAATTCAACCGGAGTTTACATGGTTTGGATTTAGGTACTTTGATATCCAAGGTAACGCAGAAGCGGTTTGTGTAAAGGTAATTCATTCAGATGTATCTGTGGCCTCTAGTTTTGAATGTGATAACGAAACATTAAACTGGATTTACAGAACATTTTTAGATACCATGCTTTGTAATTTGCATTCCGGTCATCCTTCTGATTGCCCTCATTTGGAACGCAGAGGGTATACAGGGGACGGACAATTAACGGCTCATGCGGTGTTTTCAGTGTTGAATGCAGAAAAGTTATATAAAAAATGGGTGCAGGATATTTGTGACGGACAAGATTTAAAGTCCGGACATATCCAGTATACAGCGCCATATATCCGCAGCGGCGGAGGGCCGGGCGGATGGGGATGTGCCATTGTAGAAGTTCCTTACCAGTTGTACAAACACTATGGCGATGTGGAATGCCTCAAAAAATATTATGAAAACATGCGCAGATACATTGATTATTTAGAAGCACATTCCGAGTTTGGCCTGGTAACGAGTGATAAAGAAGGTGAGTGGTGTCTTGGTGACTGGTGTGGTCCGAATATCTTATATCCAGATAGAGACATTACATTCCATAATCAGCAAGTGCTGCTTCCAGCGCCAATGGTAAATACATATTTCATGGTAAAAGCGCTTACTGAGATGTGTGAAATTGCAAGGGTGATTGGAAAAGAAGAA
>JAZQUB010000021.1:0-114617 GCA_045631045.1 Lachnospiraceae bacterium | reverse complement strand
ACCAATGGGCAGGAGATTTCTGAGAAATGTCAGGGTGCAGATATTCGAATTGTTTACGAAAATGGAGAGCAGGTTGTAATATTAAACGGACAAAATGTCAATCCTTATTTAAGAACCGAAGAAGTTGGCAATGCAGCTTCTGTTTCCAGTGCTAACGGCAGTGTACGTGCCAAGCTGGTAGAACTTCAGCAGCGAATGGCAGAAGACACGAATTTGATTATGGATGGACGAGATATCGGCACCTGTGTATTGCCAAAGGCACAGTTGAAAATATATCTCACAGCTTCCAGCAGAGTGCGAGCACTTAGACGTTATCATGAGTTAGTGGCAAAGGGACAGGCTTGTAATTTAGAAGAAATTGAAGCAGATATTATTGACAGAGATTATCGTGATATGAATCGTGAAATTTCACCTTTAAAACAAGCGCTAGATGCGGTGTTGTTAGATACATCCGAAATGACGATTGAAGAGGTAGTTGATAAAATTATTTCTATGGCAGAGGAAAGAAAATAAATATTGCCGGTGTGGCGGCGGGATGGAGTGATTATGGAAATTCGTTTGGCAAAATCTGCAGGTTTTTGTTTTGGCGTAAAAAGAGCGGTAGAACAGGTATATACACAGGCAGACAGCGGCAAAAAAATTTATACTTACGGACCGATTATTCATAATGAAGAAGTAGTAAAAGACCTTGAAAAGAAAGGTGTTCATGTAATTGATGAAACAAATTTGGATGAAGTTAGCGAAGGCACGGTGATTATTCGTTCTCATGGTGTGGAAAAGGCTGTTTGTGACCGCATTCAGGAACGTGGACTGGAATGTGTGGATGCTACATGCCCATTTGTAAAGCGTATCCATAAGGTAGTTGAAAAGGAAAGCGCTGCAGGCAAGCAGATTGTGATTATCGGTAATGCTACACATCCGGAGGTTGTGGGTATCATGGGGTGGAGTTCTACCCCTGTGGTAGTCATTGAAACAGAGGAAGAAGCAGAGAATTTTGTGTCAGAAAATGACAGAGAAATCTGTGTTGTTTCACAAACGACATTTAATTACATAAAATTTCATAAAATAGTTGAAAAACTCATAAAAAAGGGCTATAATGTTAGTGTTGTGAATACTATTTGCAATGCAACCGAGGAGAGGCAGACGGAAGCTAGGGAAATTGCCCGTGAAGCGGACGTAATGATTGTCATAGGTGGTAAGCACAGTTCCAATTCGAGAAAACTGTATGAGATATGCGCTAAGGAATGTGTGCATACTTACTTTATTCAGACACTTGCTGATCTGAAGTTAGAACTACCTAAATCTGTTGGATTGGTGGGTATTACTGCGGGGGCCTCAACCCCAAACAATATTATCGAGGAGGTTCAAAATTATGTCAGAATTAACTTTTGAACAAATGTTAGAGGAATCATTAAAAACAATTCATACAGGAGAGGTAGTTAATGGCACTGTTATCGCTGTAAAGCCAGACGAGATCGTCTTAAACATCGGTTACAAGTCAGACGGTATTCTTACCAAAGCAGAATACACAAATGACAATACTGTTGATTTAACACAGGTAGTAAACGTTGGCGATACTTTGGAAGTTAAAGTGTTAAAGGTTAACGATGGCGATGGCCAGGTTGCACTTACTTACAAGCGTCTTGCAGCTGACAGAGCAAACAAGAGAATGGAAGAAGCTTTCAATAATAATGAAGTTTTAAAAGCTACCGTAGCTCAGGTGTTGGATGGTGGTTTAAGCGTAGTAGTTGAAGATGTTCGTATCTTCATTCCTGCAAGCTTAGTGTCTGACACATACGAAAGAGATTTATCCAAGTATGCAGGTCAGGAGATTGAATTTGTTATTACAGAGTACAATCCAAAGAGAAGACGTTATATCGGCGACAGAAAGCAGTTAATTGTTGCTGCAAAGGCTGAATTACAGGCGGCTGTATTTGCTCGCATTAAAGAAGGCGATGTAGTTGAAGGTACAGTAAAGAACGTTACAGACTTCGGTGCATTTATCGATTTGGGCGGTGTAGATGGTTTGTTACACATCTCTGAAATGAGCTGGGGCCGTATCGAGCATCCAATGAAGGTTTTCAAGGTTGGTCAGGTATTAAACGTTCTTGTAAAAGAAATCAACGGCACAAAGGTTGCTTTATCCCTTAAGTTTGATGACTTAAATCCATGGAAGGATGCAGCTACCAGATTTGCGGTAGGCAATGTAGTAACCGGTAAAGTTGCTCGTATGACTGACTTCGGTGCATTCATTGAAATTGCAGATGGTGTAGATGCACTGTTACATGTTTCCCAGATTTCTAAGGAACGTATTGAGAAGCCGGCAGATGTATTAAGCGTTGGTGATGAAGTTACTGCAAAGATTACAGACTTCAATGAAGAAACCAAGAAGATTAGCTTAAGCATCAAGGCTATGTTTGCTCCGGAACCAAAGGAAGAAGCGACCGTTGTGGAAGAGCCAGAAGATGATGCAGATGTTGTATCTGTAGATATTGAGGCTGTTATTGCTGCTCAGGAAGAAGATGCAGAATAATTTAAATTAATTATAAAAGCTGCAAAGGCAAGTATTGCTTTTGCAGCTTTTTTGGTAGTGCGTCTAGCGACACATAAAATTAGAATTATTTTTTCTCTTGAATAATAGTACGCAAAATGTGACTGCCGTATGTGGAAAATAAAAGTCGGTTTACCTTTGTCTCCTCGGAAATTTCAAAATAAGTTTCTTTGTCTTTATAGTCCTTTTTGAAGAATGGCTCCACAAGAATATCGTACTGTTTTAAAAAGAGGCTGTTCTTTCTGGTATAGCAGTTGTATGCAGTGGCCTGTTGCCTCATGGAAGCGTCCACGTGTGCTGCCACAGACTTGTGGTATGCAGCATCCATAGTCGGAATGTAGTAATAATCCTTGTAATTGGAATAAAAAAACTTTAGTTCATCATCGAAAACAGGAACCTTTAACGTGGCTTTGTCACCTTCAGCAGTCAGGTAATTGCCATCAAAGTGTGCAAAAAATTTCTTCGGCAGTGTAACCGGTAATTTCAGCGTCATCATGAGTGCATAGCAGAGTTCCCCGGATACCGTAGATGTCTTTAACATTTCCACGCGGGTAATGGTTGCCTCTGTATTGCAGATTTCACTGTAGGCAAGCATTGGCGTAATGTCAAGCATCCCTTTCATATCGTCCAAATTGTGCTGGATAAGTAAATTCAGCATACCTTCATTTGGAGACGCGGTATAAGCCTTGTACACCTGAATAAGCTCGCCACCGGTGTATTTGTCAATACGATTAATTCCAAGAAACTGCTCAATGGTTTTTTGACGGCAGTCCGGAAGCACCAAAGTGTTTTTCAGTGGGGTGATGCGCTTGTAAATATCAATACCGGTGTACTGCTCAAAGGATAAATCCACAAAGAGCTCTTTTGCTTTCTCCGTCAAATATGGTATATCAAATCGGTTACCGTTAAAATGGATAATATGGGTAAACTTCGGCAAAAACGGAATAAGCTTCATTAATAATTCACGTTCTTCCGTGAGTCTTTCTGCCATCCATTGCTCGATACACCAGGTGCCATGCTCGTAATAGGCAAGCCCAATCATGTAGAGATTACTATTTGCAGGGCTAAGCCCGGTAGTTTCGATATCTAAGAAAAGTATTTGCTCTAACGGAGCATATATATCTAAAGGAAATGGAAGTTGATAGTCTGTTAATATGACCTTGTTTGTGTACATAAAAACTCCTTTGCTAACCAATGATGTTTATGGGATATAGTATATCATAAAATAGAAATTAATAAAAGGGTGTAGTTACCTCGCTGAAAAATGAAATGATAAAATATTTGAGAAAACTTCATAAAAGACGATATATCGTCCACATGACAAGAAAAAGTATGTTATCGTATACGTGTAAGGGGATTTATATACATATTACAGAAGAGGAACAACTTAATAAAAAGACTTTACACGGGCTTATATACCACCTATAATTAAATTACATAAATGAGAAGGCGGTATGAATATGAATGGAGTAGAATATCCGATGACAGACAAACAATATGAAGGAATGTTAAAAGATAGTATTGCATGCCTTGACCGGGTTGCAAAGCATACAACGGATAAAAACGCCTTAAATGCGTTGTTAGAAGAACGTAAGCAATTAGAGTCCAAATTGGGCTATTTGGTACCTGACAATAATTTGTATGTTTCTGTCTTAGAGACAGAGTAAGTAACTCGTAAATCAAAGTGTAAAGTCTTTTGCTGAGTTGTATGAAATTCCTTTCTATATCTTGACATTATTTGCAAACACTACTAAAATAGTAAAATAGTAGGCTCTCGGTTAGTATGTGCCGCTGGGAGCCGTTTTAATTTGCTTTCCATGAAAGTATGAAAATATAGAAACAGAGGTTAAAACAATGGCAGTACCATATAATCACCGCGAGGTGGAAAAGAAATGGCAGAATTACTGGGCTGAGAACGAGACATTCAAGACAGATGTCTGGGATTTCAGCAAGCCAAAATATTATGCATTGGATATGTTTCCATATCCTTCAGGTGTAGGTTTACATGCAGGACATCCGGAAGGTTATACCGCTGCCGATATTATGTCTCGTATGAAGCGTATGCAGGGTTATAATGTATTACATCCAATGGGCTATGACTCTTTTGGCTTGCCGGCAGAGCAGTATGCGGTAAATACCGGTAATCATCCAAACGGTTTTACACAGCACAATATTGAGACATTCTCTAAGCAGTTAAAGGAATTAGGCTTTGACTATGACTGGTCTAAAATGCTTGCAACCAGTGATCCGGAGTTCTACAAGTGGACACAGTGGATTTTCAAGCAGTTGTTCTTAGACGGTTATGCAAAGTATGTGGATATGCCGGTTAACTGGTGTGAAGAGCTGGGTACCGTATTATCTAATGACGAAGTAATTGACGGTAAGAGCGAACGAGGCGGTTATCCGGTTGTTCGTAAGAATATGAAGCAGTGGGTTATTAATCAGCCTGCATTTGCAGAAAAGCTTTTAGAAGGCTTAGAAGAGATTGACTGGCCGGAATCTACCAAGGACATTCAGAGACACTGGATTGGCAAATCTGAAGGTGTAGAAGTAGACTTTGAAATTGTTGGCGGCGGCAAGTTCTCTATTTACACTACTTGTATTGAGACCATTTATGGTATTACCTTTATGGTACTTGCTCCGGACGGACAGATTGTAAAGGATTTGATGCCTAGAGTACAGAATCCGGAAGAAGTACAGGCTTATATCGATGAGACCTTAAAGAAAAACGATATGGATCGTACCGAGTTAAATAAGACCAAGTCCGGCTGTATTTTAAAGGGCTTATATGCAATCAATCCGGTAAACGGCAAGGAAGTTCCTTTGTTTATTGGTGACTTCGTATTGGCTAGTTATGGTACCGGTGCTGTTATGGCAGTTCCTTCTCATGATCAGAGAGACTTTGAATACGCTATCGCACACAACATCCCGATGATTCAGGTTATTGACGGTGGCGATGTAAGCGAGTGTGCTTTTGAAAAGGGCTCCTACCTTGGCAAAGACTGCAAATTAATGAATTCTGAAGAATTTACAGGTATGGTGGTAGAAGATGCCAAAGAAGCTATCACAGACAAGCTGGTGAAGCAGGGCGTTGCCAAAAAGACGGTAAATTATCACTTCCGTGAATGGATTTTTGCTCGTCAGCGTTACTGGGGCGAACCGGTTCCTGTAGTTTACACAGAAGACGGTGAAATCCACGCGCTTCCGGATGAAGAATTACCACTCATTTTACCGGAATTAGAAGATTACAAAGGCAAAAACGGCAAGGCTCCTCTTGAAAATGCAGGTGAATGGAAGCTGTATGACAAGAATGGTCTTAAGGGCGTTCGTGAAACATCCACTATGCCGGGTAGTGCAGGTTCCAGCTGGTACTATATGAGATATATTGACCCACACAATGACAAAGAGTTTGCAAATCAGGAGCTGTTAAAGCACTGGCTGCCGGTTGACCTTTATGTAGGCGGTCCGGAGCATGCTGTAGGTCATTTGATGTACTCCAGAATTTGGAATCGTTTCCTCTATGACAAGGGCTTATCTCCTGTAAAAGAGCCATTCCAGAAGCTTGTGCATCAGGGTATGATTCTTGGTGAAAACGGTATTAAGATGGGTAAGCGTTTCCCAGAGTTCGTTATTAATCCTAGTGACATCGTAAGAGATTACGGTGCGGATACTCTTCGTTTATACGAAATGTTCATGGGACCATTGGAAGTATCTAAGCCATGGAATCCACAGGGCGTTGACGGTGCAAGACGTTTTATTAACCGTGTATGGAACTTCTTTACAGAGCCGGCAAATATTGTGGAAGAGTCAGACGATACCTTAAAGAAGGTATATCATCAGACCGTAAAGAAGGTTACAGAAGACTTTGAACAGCTTGGATTTAATACTGCAATCAGTCAGATGATGATTTTTGTAAATGCAGTATATAAAGCAGGCAAGTGTCCAAGGGAATATGCAGAAGGCTTCATTAAGATGTTCTCCTGTATTTGCCCTCACGTAGGTGAAGAGGCATGGGCAAGTCTAGGCCATGAAGATACCATTGCATACGAAGCTTGGCCAATCTACGATGAAGAAGCGATTAAGGAAGATACTGTGGAAATCGCAGTTCAGATTAACGGCAAAGTAAGAGCAACCGTATCTTTACCGGTTGGTGTGGATAAAGATACTGCAATTGCAGCAGGTAAAGCACTTATTGCTGATAAACTGACAGGTACGATTGTGAAGGAAATTTACGTTCCTGGAAGAATTATTAATATTGTACAGAAATAAATTTAATCCTTAAAAGAGAGGCTGTGGTACTTTGAATGGTACCACAGCCGTGTTTATTTTCGGCTCTTTTTAAATGCCGTATCCAGAACCTTATCAATTTGCTGTTGTTCTTCCGCAGAAGAAGCACGTTTAATAGCAGCAATAACCAACTGCATTTCTTCCGCCGTAAATTTGGCATTGCCTTTTATTTTAGAGTGCATTGCCATAAGAAATGGCATTAGTTCATTTTTATTTTTGTCCTTTACCTTTTCAAACATTTCAGAGAGAAAATCCAGTTTTTCCTGAGGAATATGTGAAATGGTGGGGTCAGACATCCAGGCCGGTCTGTTCATGATAGGATACTCCTTTTCCAATTTATTTTTTGTATGAAGGCTCAAAGATTTACGTCTTGCATAGACTGAAACATTTCAAACATCTGCATCTGTTCAGGGTTTAAGAAGCCGGAAAGCATGGATAGGTCCGGACTGCCGTCTTCACTGCTTGACATCATGGATTGCATGGTCCTTACCATTTCCATGGTTTTCATAATGTCCTTTATATGCTTCATGGGTTCTAGCATCCGATGAAAAGAGCGCAGCATGTTTTGCTTTTCGGAGGATACAAATGGAACAAGGGCCTCTAAAAGCCTGTCGATATTTTCAAATTGTACCTGTAACTTGTCAATACCTTCCATAAACACACCTCCTTTGGTTTACTATATGATGGAAAACGTTAAGTATTCCAAAAGCAAACATTTAAAATGGGCGGTTTTTACACCGCCCGGAGCGCTGGAAACTAGCAGCATCCATTATTGTTTCCGCCACAGAAGCAGGAAAGCAGGATAATCCAGATAATCCAGTCACAGCAATTGTTGTTATTGCCGCCGAAAAGACCATTGCCACAACCACAGCCACAATCATTATTATTGCCGCCACAGAAGAAAAGTAACAAAATAATCCAAATACAACTATTGTTGCCGCCACCGAAAAGGCCATTGCCACAACCACAGCCACAGGAATTATTGTTTCTTGCACAGCCACATCCGCAGCCATCTCTTAAATCACTCATAAGAACCTCCAAATTTATTGTTATGATATAAGGTATGTTGGAAAGTAAAAAAATGTGTCAGGGAAATTTTTAGAAAAGACAATTGACAATAGAGTAAAGATTGTATACAATAATACACGACAGATGGGTTATATTTCCAAAATACAATTTGTCAGGATGTATTAAGAAGTTTTGATATTAGAATGGCTCAGGACTTCTATGGAGGCGGAACGTGAATAGTCGTGATTTGACTAAGGAAACTAAGGAAAAATATACTTTAAGGGGGCGTGTTTTTCATCAGATTCGGGATGATATTTTAAGCGGCAAGTATAAAGATAGAGAAGAATTAAAGGAAGTGGCAATCGGCGAGGAGCTTGGTGTCAGCCGTACTCCGGTTCGTGAAGCATTTAGACAGCTTGAATTGGAAGGTCTGATTGAGATTATTCCAAACAAGGGAGCCTATGTTACCGGTATTACGGTAAAGGATGTGCAGGATATTTATGCAATTCGCGCCCTTTTAGAGGGACTTGCGGCACGTTGGGCCTGTGAACATATTACCCATGAGCAGGTTGAGATATTAGAGGAGAATATTTATCTTGCCAAATTCCATGCGGCGAAAGGACATAACGAGCAGCTTGCAGAGCTGGACAATCAGTTCCATGATGTTTTATACACAGCCTGCAACAGTAAGATGTTAGAGCATCAGCTCAGAGATTTTCACCAGTACGTAATCCGTATCCGTCGTATGACTTTATCCAATAAGCGTCGCGGAGAAGCTTCCAACATGGAGCACGAGCAGCTTTTGGAGGCTATCAAGGCAAATGACCCGGATTTGGCTGAAAAGGTTGCATGCCAACACATGATTAATGCATATGAAAACATGAAGAGGAATGTGCTTGATTTGATTTATAATGATAAAGAAGCATAAATAGATAAGAGGCAGTACACCAATAAAAGTGTAATGCCTCTTTTGAGTATAAGCAGATGTTTACGCCAACATCTCCCAAAGTTCCATCTGCTCATCCAGCTTTTCCCGTAAAGCAGTCTGTTCTTTGGTGAGTTTGCCCAGTTCTGCGGAGTTGCAGGCAATTTCCGGCTGCTGCATTTTAGCATCGATGGCAGCGATTTTTTCTTCTAAATCGGCAATCATGTCTTCGCATTTCTTTAAGTCATTTTCGCGCTTGCGCCTAAGTGCCTGTTCCTCTTTCTGAGCTTTCCAGTTCAATTTGCTTTCTGTAGGAGCAGTGTCTGTAACCAAAATTTCCTCGGTAGGCGTGATTTTCTTTTCCAGATAGTAATCGTAATTACCCATGTAATTAAAAAATTCTTTACCGCAAAGTTCGATAATGCGAGTGGCAGTGCGGTTAATAAAATATCGGTCATGGGACACGTATAGGATGGTGCCGGTGTAATTGTTTAAGGCATCTTCCAAAATTTCTTTGCTGGCAATATCCAGATGGTTGGTAGGTTCGTCCAGAATAATAAAATTGGCATTGCTGAGCATTAATTTAGCCAGTGACAAACGTCCTTTTTCACCACCGCTTAAATCCTTGATTTGCTTGAATACTTCGTCGCCGGTAAAAAGAAAAGCGGCCAGAGTATTGCGGATTTTGGTGTTTGTCATATCCGGATATGTATCGGAAATTTCTTCAAAAAGGGTCTTCTCAGGATGCAAAAGCTGCTGTTCCTGGTCGTAGTAACCGATTTCTACGTTGGTTCCAAGCTTAAAGGTACCGGTATCAGCCTGCTCCAGTCCATTTAAAATCTTAAGCAGGGTAGTTTTGCCGGTGCCGTTGTCGCCAATGATGGCTACGTGCTCGCTGCGTTTCAGGTCCAGGTTTAAACCGCTGAATAAATGCAGACTGCCAAAGGACTTGGACATGTTTTCGATTTGCAGCACGTCGTTTCCGCTGACAATGGCAGGTTCCAGGGTGAGCTTCATGTCGGCACGAACCTCTGTAGGCATGTCCAACACTTCGATTTTATCTAAAAGCTTTTCGCGGCTTTCTGCACGTTTAATGGATTTTTCGCGATTAAAGGAGCGTAGCTTTTCAATCACTTCTTGTTGATGCTTGATTTCACGTTGCTGATTTAGGTACGCATTCATGTGGGCTACACGCAATTGTTCTTTTTTTTGGGCATACTGAGAGTAGTTACCACTAAAAACGGTGGATTTGGTCTGGTCTATTTCAATGACTTTTCCTACCACGCGGTCTAAAAAGTAGCGATCGTGGGATACAATCAGTACGGCACCTTTATAATTTAATAAGTAATTTTCCAGCCATGCAATGGAATTTAAGTCCAAATGGTTGGTAGGCTCATCCAGGATAATCAAGTCAGGCTTTTGCAAAAGCAATTTACCTAAGGCTACGCGGGTCTTCTGGCCGCCGGAAAGGGTATTGACCGGATTGTCAAAGTCTTTATTATCAAAGCCGAGACCCTTTAACACGCCCACCAGTTCACTTTTGTAAATATAGCCTCCCTGGGTTTCAAACTGGTGTGTCAGGCGGGAATAGGAGTCCATGAGTTCTTCTAATAATGAGCCTTGTGCATGCTTCATCTGAGCTTCTGCGGTACGCATTTTATGTTCTAAGTCAATCAAATCCTGTTTGACACTTAGTAGTTCTTCGTAAATAGTGTAGTCTGTATTTAATGCACCATGCTGTGCAAGATAGCCCCAGGATGTGCCTTTTCCAAAGGTAACCAGTCCTTCCTCCGCTGTATATTCTCCAACGATGACTTTTAAAAGGGTAGTCTTGCCGGCACCGTTGATGCCTACAATGGCAGCTTTTTCGTAATCTTCTATATGAAAGGAAATGTGGGACAAAATGGTAATGTCGCCAAAGCTTTTTCCAATGTCCTGACAGGATAAAACCATGTGTATACCTCCAAATAATATTCTACATTATTTTAGCTGAAATGGTATGGGTGTGTCAAATGATTGCTGTAAAATTTTTACTTAGCTATTGAATAATTTATTTAAATTTGATAAAATATAGGCAAATTTTCATTTTTTTTTAGAGGAAGAAGGCTTTTCACATGGAAAAACAGATTTCACAGGCGGTCATTTCCAGACTTCCGAGATACTTCAGATATTTGGGTGATTTAAAAGAGCAGGGAATTGAGCGCATTTCTTCACAGGAACTGAGCAGGCTTATGAAGGTGACTGCATCCCAGATTCGTCAGGATTTTAACAATTTCGGCGGGTTTGGTCAGCAGGGTTATGGTTATAATGTTTCTTATTTATACGGCGAAATCAGTAAGATTCTGGGGCTTACAAACAAGCATCACTTAATTATTATCGGAGCAGGTAATTTGGGACAGGCTATTGCTAATTATATGAATTTCGAGAAGAGAGGCTTTATTTTTAGAGGTATTTTTGATGCTAATCCGGCGCTTCACGGCAAGATGATTCGTGATATGGAGGTACAGCCTATGGAGAATATGGAGGAATTCATCAAAGCTCATGACATTGATATTGCGGTTCTTACCATTCCGAAAACCGGTGCTGTGAAGGTTGCGGAAGAATTAGTAAAAAATAATATCAAAGCTATCTGGAATTTTGCCCATGTAGATTTAAATGTACCAAAGGACATTCAGGTGGAGAATGTACATTTATCCGAGAGCCTGATGAAGTTATCTTATAAATTGTCCAAGGGACAGGAGTTATAATATTTTGTGCGTCAGAAGGGTTGCTTTTGGCGCACTGCTTTTGTTTTGAGAATATATTAATAGTAGGTTGGTTGTTATGAAGGAATACAAAAGGGTTTTTGCAAAAGTAATTTTAAATAATGTTGAAGCAAATATGGACAGTATGCATGCCTTGGTTGGAAATAGAAGTCGCTTTTTTGCAGTGATTAAAGCAGACGGGTATGGGCATGGCGCCGTGCAGCTTGCAAAGCTTTTGGAGAAGAAAGAATATGTTTACGGGTATGCGGTAGCTACAGTAGAAGAGGCGGTAGAACTAAGACAGAATGGTATGGAGAAGCCTATTTTAGTGCTTGGTTATACCTTCCCGGACTGTTATGAAGAGATGGTTTCTTATGATATTATTCCTACCGTTTTTCGGGAGGATTCCATAAAATTACTCAGTGAAGCTGCAAAGCGAGTGGGTAAGATCTGTAAGGTCCATGTGAAGGTGGACACCGGTATGGGACGAATTGGCATAAGGCCGGATGAACAGGGTGTGGAGCTTGTAGCACAGGTGTTAAAGGCTAAGGGGCTTGAACTAGACGGCATGTTTACCCATTTTGCCAGAGCAGACGAAGCAGATAAGTCCTTCGCCGGGAAGCAGCTTTCCTTATTTCAGGACTTTGTAAATCGTGTAGAATCACAGTTGGGGATTCAAATTCCACACAAGCATTGTGCAAACAGTGCAAGTATTATGGAGTTGCCGGATGCTTATCTGGAATTGGTGCGGGCCGGAATTTCCATGTATGGACTATGGCCTTCCGAGGAAATGCGAAGAGACACCTTGGAATTAAAGCCGGCCATGTCTTTATATAGCCATGTGGTGTATGTAAAAGAAGTGGAACCGGGGACTGCGATTAGTTATGGAGGAACCTTTGTGAGTGACAGACCTATGCGTGTGGCTACCATACCGGTAGGGTACGGTGACGGGTATCCTCGTGGACTTTCAAATAAAGGCTGTGTTTTAATCAGGGGTAAAAGGGCACCGATTTTAGGGCGAGTGTGCATGGACCAGTTTATGGTGGATGTGACCCGTATTCCGGAGGCTTCTATGGATGACCGAGTGACTTTGATTGGTGTGGATGGGGAAGAACGCATTACCATGGAAGAGCTTGGTGCTTTGAGTGGCCGATTTAATTATGAGCTTGCATGTGATTTGGGCAAGCGGATTCCAAGGATTTATACGTACCAAGAGGAAGTTGTCGATATAAAAGATTATTATACGGAATAAACTTAAGAAGCAAAAAATGAATACTGCAAGAATTTTGAGCCATACTAAGCTATGAAAGAAGAAACCTTTACATAGAAAGGAAGGCGTGAAATGAAACGTGGTGACGTTTATTATGCAGATTTAAGACCCGTGATAGGCAGTGAACAGGGTGGTATCAGACCTGTTTTAATTATACAAAATGATGTGGGCAACAAGCACAGCCCTACGGTAATTTGTGCGGCGATTACCAGTAAGCTGGAAAAAGCGAAGCTTCCGACCCATATTACGATTTCATCCAATATGTATGACATGGAGAAGGATTCCGTTATTTTATTGGAACAGCTTCGTACCATTGACAAAAAACGTTTGAAAGACAAGGTTTGTCATTTGGGGGATGATATTATGGGACAGGTAAATTCCGCATTGGAAATAAGTTTATCTTTGGTAAACAGTCATTCAGTTGACGAAAAGGCGTAAATTTGGTATATTTAAATGTGATATTACTACAAAGGAGATTTTTGTATGCTTGAAAATGGCGGGCCCGCCTATTATATTATTTTTTTCGCGTTATTGTTGGTAGATGTTTTGATGTATGGATTTCAATCTGCAGTGCATTCTGTAGATGAAAAGGAGTTGGAGCGCAAGGCTTTTGAGGAAAAAGACCCTTTAGCAATTCATATTGAGCGCTACGAGGATAATCCCACCAAGGTAAATCAGCTTACCGGTCTGGTTGCTACATTAAATCATGTGATAATAGGTGCAAGTATGTATAAGGTTCTTATGGAAAGAGGACTTTTGCTTGTGGAACCGTTTTCAGACATAAAAATACTGAATACCGATATTTTAGGCGTAAGCCTGCTACATATTTTGGTATCCATTGTTGTTGTATTTATTATTATCTGTGTTATTACCTCTTTTGGTATTATGCTGCCTCGTAAGCTTGCAAATCGTAAGCCGGAAAAGTGGGCCTACGGCTGTGTGCGGTTTATACGTATTGTAGATATGATGTTTACTCCTTTGTTGGCAGTTATGGAACTTTTTACCCAGGGGATATTGCTTTTATTTGGCGGTCGTGACGAGAAAAAACATGAAGATGTATTAGAGCAGGAAATCATCGATATGGTAAATGAAGGTCATGAACAGGGAGTCATTGAAGCAAATGAAGCGGAGATGATTAGTAAAATATTCGAGTATGGTGACAAAGAAGCCCAGAATATTATGACCAATCGTAAAAACATTATTGCCATTGACAAGGAGATGACGCTGGAAGAGGCATTGCAGTTTATGCTGGAAGAAAATTACAGCCGTTATCCAGTGATTGATGAGACCATTGACCATATCGAGGGTATTTTGTATCTGAAGGATACCATGCGGTTTTATAATGCAGGTACTTCCAGAACGGTGCCTGTCTGTGAGGTGGAGGGGCTTCTTCGTAAAGCAGAGTATACGCCGCTTACCCGCAATATTGATGATTTGTTTGAAACCCTGCAGTCCAAGAAGCTGCAGATGGCCATTGTGGTGGATGAGTACGGTCAGACGGCCGGACTTGTTACCATGGAAGATATTTTAGAGGAAATTGTAGGTAAAATTCAGGACGAGTATGACGAGGACGAGGATTTTATCGAAGAGAAGAGTAACGATGCCTATGTTATGGAAGGCTTAACGCCGCTTAAAGATATTGAGGAGCAGTTAGGTATTGAATTTGAGGATACCGAATTTGAAACCTTAAACGGGTTTATTATTGGTCTGATGGACCATATTCCGGAACCGGATGAAGACTTTGAATGTAATTACAAAGGTTATAGTTTCAAAGTTTTATCAATAGAAAATATGCGCGTACAAAGTGTACTCGTTCAAAAGCTGGCAGAAGAGCCGGCAGAAGAAACTGAAAATTTAGAGGAGAGTTAATATGTCAGGACATTCAAAATTTGCCAATATTAAGCACAAAAAAGAAAAAAATGATGCTGCCAAAGGTAAAATTTTTACCATTATCGGTAGAGAAATTGCGGTTGCCGTAAAGGAAGGCGGTCCGGACCCGGCAAATAACTTTAAGCTTGCAAAGGTAATTGAAAAGGCGAAATCCAATAACATGCCGAATGATACCATCGAGCGCGGTATCAAGAGAGCAAGCGGCGAGCTTGGTAATGTAAACTACGAATATATTACATATGAAGGCTATGGTCCTAATGGTATTGCCATTATTGTAAATACCTTGACGGATAATAAAAATCGTACCGCTGGTAACGTAAGAAGTGCATTCACAAAGGGACAGGGCAGTATTGGTACACCGGGCTGCGTATCCTTTATGTTTGACAAGAGAGGTCAGATTATCATCGACAAAGAAGAATGTGATATGGAAGCAGACGATTTGATGATGATTGCATTGGATGCAGGTGCGGAAGATTTTAACGAAGAAGAGGATGCATTTGAAATTTTGACAGACCCGGACAGCATGGAAGAGGTTCGTGATGCATTAAAGGCAGAGGGAATTGAGCTTGCTAGTGCGGAAGTTACCATGATTCCTCAGAATTATGTTACTTTAACCGATGAAACCGCCATCAAAAATCTTCAGAAGACTTTAGATTTATTAGATGATGATGATGATGTAGAAAGTGTATATCACAACTGGGACGAATAAGGAGTTATACTATGAAACGCGAGACAATTTGCATCCAGTCCGGCTGGAAGCCAACCAAAGGTGAACCAAGAGTTTTGCCTATTTATCAAAGTACTACATTTAAATACGATACTTCCGAACAGATGGGGCGTTTATTTGATTTAGAGGACAGCGGATATTTTTATACCCGTTTACAGAATCCTACCAACGATGCAGTAGCACAGAAGATTTGTGAGTTAGAAGGCGGTGTAGCTGCAATGCTTACTTCTTCCGGACAGGCTGCCAACTATTATGCAGTATTTAATATTTGCGAAGCAGGGGATCATCTGATTATGAGTTCTACCGTATACGGAGGAACCTTTAACCTGCTTACCTGCACCATGAAGAAGATGGGTATTTCCTGTACCGTAGTGGATCCGGATGCAACCGAAGAAGAATTGAATGCAGCATTTTTACCGAATACCAAGTGTGTGGTTGCAGAGACCATTGCAAATCCTGCATTGGTAGTTTTGGATATCGAGAAGTTTGCACGTGTGGCACATGCTCATGAAGTGCCGCTTATTATTGACAATACCTTTGCAACTCCTATTAACTGCAGACCATTTGAATTTGGTGCGGACATTGTTACCCATTCTACTACCAAGTACATGGATGGGCATGCAATGTGCGTTGGCGGTGCTATTGTGGACAGCGGTAATTTTGACTGGAGCAAATATCCGGACAAGTTTCCGGGACTTTGTACTCCGGATGAGTCATATCATGGTATTGTATATACAGAGAAGTTTGGAAAGGGTGCTTATATTACGAAGGCTACCAGCCAGCTTATGAGAGATTTAGGCTCCATCCAGTCTCCGATGAATGCCTTTTTGTTGAACGTGGGTCTTGAAACCTTGCATTTACGTATGCCTCGTCACTGTGAGAACGCACAGAAGGTTGCAGAATTTTTAGAGGCAAATGAAAAAGTTGCCTGGGTAAATTATCCTGGCTTAAAGAGTAATAAATATTACGAACTGGCTCAGAAGTATATGCCAAATGGTTCCTGCGGTGTTATCAGCTTCGGGTTAAAGAGTGGCCGTGAAGGTGCTTCTAATATGATGGATAGCCTGAAGTTAGCTGCTATTGTAACCCATGTTGCAGATGCAAGAACTTGTGTATTACATCCGGCCAGCCATACACACAGACAGATGAGTGACGAACAGTTAGTGGAAGCAGGTGTAGCACCGGATTTAATCCGTTTATCTGTTGGTATTGAAAACGTAGAAGATATTATTGCCGACTTGGCACAGGCTATAGATCAGGCATAATCAGAAAGGAAACATATGTACAAATTAGCGATTGTAGTTCCCTGTTACAAAGAAGAAGAAGTATTGGAGATTTGTTCCGAAGCATTAAGAGGTGTATTAAATGACCTTGTCGCAAAGGGCAAAATCACCGAGGACAGCTTTGTAATGTTTGTAAACGATGGCAGTAAAGACCGCACCTGGGAATTGATTGAAAGCGAGCATGCAAAGCATCCGGTACAGGTAAAAGGTGTAAATCTTGCAGGTAATGTAGGTCACCAGTATGCATTGACCGCAGGCCTTATTGTTGCAAAGGATATGTGTGACATCTCTATTTCCATTGATGCCGACTTACAGGATGATGTGGCTGTTATCGAGGATATGGTAGATGCTTATTACGCAGGTAACGATATTGTGTATGGTGTGCGTAATGACAGAAGTACAGATACCTTCTTCAAACGTGCAACAGCTCAGGGTTTTTACAAATTCATGGAAGTAATGGGGGTTAAGACTGTTTACAATCATGCGGACTTCCGCCTCATGAGTAAGAGAGCGTTGGAGCATTTCAGTAAGTTTAAGGAATCCAATTTGTTCCTTCGCGGCATGATGCCACTTATTGGTTACAATACTACAAGCGTTTATTACAGTCGTAAGGAGCGTGTTGCCGGAGAGAGCAAATATCCTCTTAAGAAGATGCTTGCACTGGCATTTAATGGTATTACATCCTTTAGCGTAAAGCCAATCAGCCTGATTTTGGGCCTTGGTGTAGCAATCATTGCTTTATCTGTTTTGGCAGCGGCATATTCCTTAATTGTATATTTTATGGGTAATACCGTACCCGGCTGGACCTCTTTGATGTTGTCCATCTGGTTACTGGGTGGTTTACAGTTATTTGCAATCGGTCTGGTTGGTATGTACATCGGTAAGATTTACATGGAAGTAAAAGAAAGACCACGTTATAATATTGAGAAGATACTGAATTGATTTTAGGAGTACTATGAAGAGATTATCATTCATACCGGAAATTTTTATATGGCTTTTGTTTTCTGTGGTAGCAGGGTTTGGATATGCGTTTTCTTTTTTTGAGTATGTGGAGTCCAAAGCCCATATGACTGCCTCAGATATTGTAATTCCTACGCTGGTATGGATTTTGCTTGCAGCAATCTGCGCATTCTTGTTGAAAACCGCGCAAAATACAAAATGTTTTGTGCAGTTTTCCAGAGCAGAGCGTCTCTTTTTGGAATGCAGTATTCTGGCGCTTTTATTGATTGGCGGCTGGGTGTTCCGCTTTGTAGAATATTTCCATGGGGTATGGCCTGCAGAGCTGGATAATACATATTTTCAATATGCACAGGTTTCACAGAACGCAGAAATGTATTTAGATCCACATCCGGCATCCCGATTATATGTAGCGTTTTTGCATGTGATTTGCATGTTTCTGGGAAACATTTATGAAGTTGGTGCCTTTATTCAATTTTTGCTTCTTTTGGCGGCAGTGATTGTCTGGTATGCTGCCATCCGTAAAGCATTTGGTGTAGTAGCTGCCTTGTTTTACGCGGCAGGTGCCATGCTTTTGCCCGATAGTATACAGACCAGTATGCAGTGTAATCCGGCCATGTTATTGTTTGTGATTTATGGATGCATAGCCTACCTGATGGTACACTATGCTTATAGCAAGGTTTCCGGTTTCGGAGCGGTTGTTTGTGAGTTTTTCTTGGCAATTCTTGTGACGGCAGCGGTCTTCTTGGATATTTCCGGTGTGTTACTGATCGTGGCATATTGGATTGCAATAAGACGTCATGGCAGTAAAAAGAAAGGAAGCTGTTTCCTTTCTGCATGCATTACATGCCTTGGTATGATAGCAGGTGCTGCCTTGATTACTATAATACAGGCCGAAGTTTACGGATTGAATTATGAAAATGCTTTTTTCTTCCAGACATATTCTGAACTGACATGGAAGATTCCGAATTTGAATGATATTCAGGCGTTTGTATTTTCTCTTGGAATGCATCCGATATTTATTGTAGCAATTGCAGTGATTTCCATTTACTGGTTTTTGAACAAAAAGCAGGCGTTCACTTGGATTATGTTGTCCATTCTGTTTCTGTTTGCTTTACAATTACTGGAGTTGGATACATATCTGCAGCATGATTTTATAATTTATATGGGTATCAGCACCTTGCTTGGTATTTCCGTACAGCAATATTTGGTGCTGCCGGTAAAGCCGGCCAAAGCAAAAAAAGAACCGGTAGTGACAGTGATTCATTTTGAAGAAGAGCCTGCAGTAATGGTTCCGGAAAAGCCACAGATATTTATTCCGAAGTCCATTGAAATTCCAAAGCGTGTATCCAAGCCAAAGGTAGACTTTGCCATAGAAGTAGAAACGGACAAAATGCACTATGATTATGCGGTAGATGATACGGCTGATTTTGATATTTAGTTTAAAAATTCATATTTTGAATATACTAAGACGAGAGTTTAGCTCTCGTCTTAATTCATTTATGGAGGCTGTATGAAAGAGAATAATACAAATAATGAAATATCATCAAATTCAAAAGAGCAGGACAAAGATAATCGCATCGAGCAGAGCGGTCAGCTTTTATTGGATGAAAATAAGCAAAAGGAACATTTGCATCTGATTACCATCATCGGAGAAATTGAGGGGCATGATGTGCTTGGAAATAACGCAAAGACAACCAAGTATGAGCATATTTTGCCGGGGCTTGCTGCCATCGAGGACAGCGACGAAATTGAAGGTGTATTGGTGCTATTAAATACCATGGGCGGTGATGTAGAAGCAGGACTTGCGATTGCGGAAATGCTTGCCAGTCTAAGCAAGCCTACGGTTTCCCTGGTGCTTGGAGGCTCACATTCCATAGGAGTACCCATTGCGGTCAGCTGTAATTATTCCTTTATTGTACCTACCGGAACTATGGTAATTCATCCGGTGCGCATGAATGGCATGGTAATAGGAGTGCGTCAGACCTTTGATTATTTTAAACAAATACAGAACAGAATCACCGGATTTGTAAGCTCTCATTGCAATATTACGGAAACTCGTTTGGAGGAGCTTATGATGGAAACGGCGATGCTTACCAAGGATGTGGGAACTATTCTTGTGGGAAAGCAGTGTGTGGACGAGGGAATTATTAACGAAGTGGGCGGAATCAAAGAAGCAATTGCGAAATTGCATGAAATGATAGAAGAGCGCAGAAAGGAAAATTGAAATTCTTGCGCAATTACCAATGACAAAAACGATACTTTGTGTTAAAATGATACAGTATGGCTTACTATGTCTTTATGACAGTACAGCGATATGAAAGGTGAAGGTATTTATGGCCAAAAGTAATAATACAAATCGTAAGAATACAACAAGAAGTACAGAAAGAACGTCTGCTTCCAAAACAAATACACAGGCAAAGTCCAACACGGTAAACCGCCAGGACCAGGAATTGTGGTACGAGGTAGGTTTGATTGTGATGTTTGCTTTTATGGTATTTTTGTTTTTATGTAATTTTGGACTGGTAGGTCCTATGGGCGTATTTTTCAAAAATATTATGTTTGGGCTGGTAGGTCTTACTGCATACATTTTGCCGGTATTTTTATTTGTAGCAGTCTTTTTCGGCTGGGTCAATAAGGCTCATTCCGCTATGAAGCGCAAATTGATATCAGGAACGATTTTTTTCCTGCTATTAAGTGCAATCGGTGAATTTGTAGCCGGCCGATTAAAGAATATGGAAAGTTATGATTTTATAGATTTTTACAAAAAAAGTGTAGAGCATTGCAATGGCGGCGGTATTATAGGAGGCTCTATTGCATATGGTTTACATGCAATGCTTGATATATGGGGCAGTATCCTTGTAATTATAGTACTTGGGATTATTTGCCTGGTGCTGATTACAGAGAAATCCTTTATGAAGGGTGTTCAGAAAACCGGTCATGCAGTGGTAACAAGAGCTCGCGATGGCGCCCATGGCATGCGTGAATATGCAGCCGAAAGAGCCAAGGTGCGCGAAGTTGAGCACTGTGAGCAGTTAAAACTGACAGACAGACAGTTAAGCGGCAGAGAAGGTGCCCCGGTAATTCATGATAGAAATAAAAAAGTCAAAGGCATTAATTTTTCTTCTATTTTCAGCAAATTAGGAGAAGATATAGAGACAAAAGAAGATGCATTTCTGGATGAACTTTTAGCGGTTACAGAAGAGGTAAACCTGGAACCAAAAACAGAGCCGGAAGCCGTTGTACAAGCGGTAGCCCCTGTGGCAGTGACAGCCGGAGTAAGTGTTGCGGGCAAGGCCATGCAGGTGTCCAGAGAGACGGCGGCCAAAGCGCTTCCCGAAACCGATGAATTACATGAACTTAGACCAAAATCTAATTACCATGCACAGGAGCGCATTACGTTTGTGACTCCTGAATTAAAAAAAGAAATGGTGGAGCAGAGAGCGTTTACAGAGAGAGAGATTACCCAGAGAGAGTTTGCACAGAGAGATTTTGTGCAAAGTGAACCGGAAGAAGAACCGGTATACACGAAAACTGCACAGCCTGTGGAGTTAAAACCATCCGCTCCGGCAGTAAAGGAAAGTCGTCCGGTTGCAAAAATAAAAGATAAAAATGTTCCTGCAAATCAGATGTCTATTGATATGGCCAAGCTTTATCAGTTTCCGCCAATCAGCTTGCTGCAGAGAGGTAAGAGTTCTAATCCGGGTGCCGGTCAGAAGCATTTGGAAGAAACCGCTCGCAGGCTGCAGGAGTGTTTACATACCTTTGGAGTAAAGGTTACCATTACTGATATCAGTCAGGGACCTGCTGTTACCCGTTATGAGCTTCAGCCGGAGCAGGGAGTTAAGGTTTCCAAGATTGTCAATTTATCGGATGATATTAAATTAAATCTTGCAGCTACTGATATTCGAATTGAAGCACCGATTCCGGGCAAGTCTGCCATTGGTATTGAAGTGCCGAATAAGGAAAACAGTGCAGTTGCATTCAGAGAATTAATTGAGTCCTCTGAATTTAAGGATTTTCCGTCCAAGATTTCCTTTGCGGTGGGTAAGGATATTGCAGGCAAGATTGTAGTAGCCGACATTGCAAAGATGCCTCATATGCTGATTGCAGGGTCTACCGGATCCGGTAAGTCGGTATGCATCAACACGTTGATTATGAGTATTCTTTATAAGGCACATCCGGATGAAGTTAAGATGATTATGATTGACCCTAAGGTAGTAGAGCTTAGTTCTTATAATGGTATTCCGCATCTTTTAATTCCGGTTGTAACGGATCCAAAGCAGGCGGCAGGTGCACTCCAGTGGGGCGTTAATGAAATGATGAGCCGATACGAGATATTTGCAGAGCTGAATGTCCGTGATATGAAGGGGTTTAATGCAAAGGTCGATGAAATGGCAGCTAAAGGGGATATAAATGCACCAAAAAAGCTCCCGCAGATTGTTATTATTGTAGACGAGCTTGCAGACCTTATGATGGTGGCTCCGGGAGAGGTGGAAGAGGCGATTTGTCGTCTTGCTCAGCTTGCCAGAGCAGCAGGTATTCATTTGATCATTGCTACACAGAGACCTTCTGTTGATGTTATTACCGGTTTAATTAAGGCAAATATGCCATCCCGTGTGGCATTTGCGGTATCCAGTGGTGTAGATTCCCGTACCATTTTGGATATGAATGGTGCAGAGAAGCTTCTTGGTAAGGGCGATATGCTATTTTATCCGCAGGGCTACAGTAAGCCGGTTCGAGTGCAAGGGTCCTTTGTGTCCGATGCAGAAGTTGGCGCAGTAGTGGATTTTTTGAAGAATCAACAGATTGGTAATGTATATCAGGAAGATATTCAAAACCAGATTAATAATTTAAAGTCCGGTTCCGGTAATGCGACAGGCAGTACAAGCTCGAAGAGCGATGACAAAGATGCATTATTTGCAGATGCAGGTCGTTTCATTATTGAAAAGGATAAAGCATCTATCGGTATGCTGCAGAGAGTATTCAAAATTGGATTTAATCGTGCAGCCCGTATTGTAGACCAGTTATGTGAATATGGTGTAGTTGGTGATGAAGAGGGCACCAAGCCAAGGAAGGTATTAATGAGCTTGGAACAGTTTGAGAATCTTTTAGAGGAAATTTGATTTGGAGGAGTTACATATGAAAACAGATATTCAGATTGCACAAGAAGTAGAAATGGAGCCAATCGTAAAGGTTGCGGAGCGTATTGGTATTCAGGAAGATGATTTAGAGTTATATGGTAAATATAAAGCCAAAATTTCCAATTCTTATTTACAAAATATGGGAGATAAGAAGGATGGCAAGCTGATTTTAGTAACAGCGATTAACCCGACTCCAACCGGTGAAGGCAAGACTACCGTAAATGCAGGACTTGGACAGGCATTGGCGAAATTAGGCAAAAAAACAATTATTGCATTACGAGAGCCTTCTTTAGGCCCATGCTTTGGTATTAAAGGCGGTGCAGCAGGCGGTGGTTACGCGCAGGTGGTACCAATGGAAGATATTAATTTGCATTTTACAGGTGATTTCCACGCTATTACTTCTGCCAATAACCTGTTAGCAGCTATTTTAGACAATCATATTCAGCAGGGCAATGTACTAAACATTGATACGCGTAATATTACCTGGAAGCGTTGTTTGGATATGAACGACCGTGTACTTCGTAATGTAGTGGTTGGTCTGGGAAGCAAGGCAGATGGTTTCGTGAGAGAGGATCATTTTGTAATTACCGTTGCCAGTGAAATTATGGCAGTTCTTTGTCTTGCAACAGATATGGCGGATTTAAAGGCACGTTTAAGCCGTATGGTTGTTGCATATGATTATGCAGGTAACCCGGTAACAGCAGGTCAGCTTCAGGCAGTAGGTGCTATGGCAGCATTGTTAAAGGATGCCATTAAGCCAAATATGGTACAGACCTTAGAGCATACGCCGGCATTCGTACATGGCGGACCGTTTGCTAATATTGCACATGGCTGTAATTCTGTTATTGCTACCAAAACAGCGCTTAAAATGGCTGACTATGTAGTGACAGAAGCAGGTTTTGGCGCAGATTTAGGTGCGGAGAAGTTCTTTGATATTACTTGTCGTGAAAGTGGATTACATCCGGATGCTGCAGTTATTGTAGCAACCATTAAGGCGTTAAAATATAATGGCGGTGTTCCGAAAACAGAAGTAACCATTCCAAATCTGGAAGCGTTAAAGGCCGGTATTGTAAATTTAGAAAAGCACATTGAAAATGTTCAGAAGTTTGGTGTGCCTGTTATAGTGACATTGAATTCTTTTGTAACCGATACTGAGGAAGAAGTAGAGTTTGTTAAGAACTTCTGTGAAGAAAGAGATTGTGCGTTTGCACTTTGCGAAGTATGGGCTCACGGCGGAGAAGGCGGTAAAGCTTTGGCAGAGAAGGTATTAGAGACCCTTGAGACCAAGCCAAGCAGCTTCAAGCCTTTATACGAAAAAGAAGATACCTTAAAGAACAAAATTAATATCATTGCGAAGGAAATTTATGGTGCAGATGGTGTTACCTTTGCTCCCGCTGCAGCAAAGCAGCTGGCAAACTTAGAAAAGCTTGGTTTTGGTAATTTGCCTGTTTGTATGGCAAAGACTCAGTATTCTTTGTCTGACAATCCGGATTTACTGGGCAGACCAAGTGGCTTTGAAATCAATGTTCGCGAAGCATATGTATCTGCGGGTGCGGGATTTGTTGTAGTAATTACCGGATCTATTATGACCATGCCGGGTCTTTCCAAGGCACCGGCTGCTTACAACATTGATGTAAATGAAGAAGGTCAGATTACCGGATTATTCTAATGGGATTAAGGAGAGTTAATATATGCCTCAGATTATAGACGGAAAGCGTATTTCCACAGAAATTAAAGATGAATTAAAGGCACAGGCTGCAAGCTTAAAGGAGCAGGGAGTGGAAGTCACTCTTGCAGTAATTCAGGTAGGTCAGGACCCGGCATCCAGTGTTTATGTACGCAACAAAAAACGAGCTTGTGAGTACATTGGGTTTTCTTCCCGTTCTTATGAGCTTCCGGAGAAAACCACGGAAGAAGAACTTCTGAATTTAATTAATATGTTAAATCAGGATGCATCTGTAAATGGTATTTTAGTACAGCTTCCATTACCAAAGCATATTTGTGAAGATGAGATCTTAAGAGCCATTTCTCCTGCAAAGGATGTAGACTGTTTTCATCCTTTGAATGTAGGTAAGTTATTTATTGGAGAGCCGGGCTTCCAGCCATGTACACCTGCCGGTGTTATAGAGCTTTTAAAGCGCAGTAATATTGAAATCGCAGGCAAGGAATGTGTTGTAATCGGCAGAAGCAATATTGTAGGTAAACCTATGTCAATGTTGATGCTTCGTGAAAATGCCACGGTAACTATTACCCATTCCAGAACAAAGGATTTAAGAGAAGTATGTAAAAAAGCAGATATCCTTATCGTTGCTATGGGCAAGCCGCGCATGATAGATGATTCTTATGTAAAAGAGGGAGCTGTCGTTGTGGATGTAGGTATTCACAGAAATGCAGAAAATAAGCTTTGCGGTGACGTGGATTATGAGAAGGTGGCCGAAAAATGTAGTGCCATTACACCTGTTCCGGGTGGAGTTGGCCCTATGACCATTGCAATGCTGATGAAAAATTGTTTAGAAACGATTAAAGTAGGTGAGTAAATGAATTGCCCTAAATGTGGGAAAGAATTAATAAACGGACATTTATATTGCGAAGCCTGTGGCTATGAAATTAATCTGGTACCGGAATTTGAGGCAGAAGTAGAAGAGAGTATTGCCGAAAGCATGAAAGAAATCGTAGATGCAGCAGCTTTAGAGCAAGAACAAACGAAAAAAGAGCCCATTATTACCAAAAGGGACACCGTTTTTCTTGTTTCGGGAGGCTTGATTTCTATCGTCATATTTGTACTTACGGCTGCTTTTTTTGCCGGAAGGGCTATATGGAATCATTCTACTTTTATCCATGAGATGGTGGTAGAATATTATCTGGATGATGGGGAGTATGATTCTGCTGTTTCGTACATGGAACAGATTATTAAACGTTCTCCGGAGAAAGCCGCACACAGGTTCCAGTTATGCCAAATTTATATGCAGTATGGACAGGATGATAAAGCTATAGAAATATACAAAATCATTGCAGGAAGTCCTCAGTTTAGCTTTGACGAACAACTGGCTGCAGTGGAAAAAATTGTAGCATATTATGAAGAAAAAGAAGAGTACGAACGTATTGCAGAGTATCTTACAACCATACAGGATGAAACTATACGACTTACATACTGGAACTATATGTGTGTTCCGGTGACCTTCAGTCAACCAGAAGGAAACTATGCCTCTCTTATTACCCTAAAATTAGAAAGCGATGGCATAGGAACTATACATTATACTACGGATGGAAGCGAACCGGATGCGAAAAGTCCGGAGTTTAAAGGTACCATTTTCCTGGAAACGGGAGAGAATACGATTTCAGCAGTGTTTATAAATAATTTTGGTGTGACCAGTTCGGTTACTACGAAAACGTATTTTATTGAGTCCAAGCAGGTTCTTCCGCCGGAGGTGTTGGCAAATAGTGGTACGTATAATTATCCGGTAAAAATTGAAGTGGAAGAAACTCCGTATGCGCGTACCTATTATACGACAGACGGTACCACTCCAACCAGAGGCAGTCTTTTATATACAGGAACGATACATGTTCCGACCGGTAAGTCTGTATATAAATTTGTATCTATTGACAGCAGTGGCATGGCCAGTGAGGTTATTACGAGAAATTTTCATGTCACGTTAGACACCGAGATGACGAGTAAAGATGCAGAGAAGCTTTTGGTAGAGTATCTGGTAAGCGAGGGAGCCGTTTCAGATGGAAAAGGACACATTATACAGGATGATACACACATTTTGATATATGAATACCTTTATCCGTTGACGGTGGAGGTTGGAAAAGACTGCTATTATTTTGCGGAAGTTTCCAGAGATACCATAACCCTTGAACAGCATAGAACCGGTAAATATTATGGTGTAGATATACGAACAGAAGAAATTTATACTTTGACACAATAGAGGAGGACGTTATGAAAATTTGTCCAAAATGTAAAAACGAATATAGAGATGGGATTACACATTGTACGGATTGTGATTGTGAGCTTATTAGCGTAGAGGAAGAAAGCTCTGACAAAAAAATCCTGCTTCAGGCACCATATCCTATAACGACACAGGTAAAAGAATATTTGGAATACTGCAAGTTTACAAGTATATCCGAGGAAGAACCGGACATAAACGGTATGGTAAGCTTATACTGTTCTGAGAAGGAGTACAAGCAGGCATTTAAGCAGATGAACGTATTTATTGCAGAGGAACAGAGAAAGGCCCAGGAAGAAAGACTGGCAAGTATGACAGAGGAAGAGATTGCTGCAATGGAAGCACAGAGAGAAGAAATGGTAAAACAGGTTCCTCCAAGTAATATTTACCAGAATTATGAAGAAAAAGCAGAAGAAAATAAATCTAGTGCTATAAGCTTTCTTATAATTGGTATAGTGGGTGCAGTTTTAGTTGCACTCAGCTGGTTTGGAAAACTTCCGTTTTATATCGGCGGTAAGGGGAATTGGTTCAGCCATGGTGTAATGTTTATCTTTTTTATTTTATTTATCGTTATTGGTATTGTATCAGCTAAAAATGTTGGTAAGTATAAAGATTTAATTCATAAAGAGGCTGATTCTAAGGGTGAATTAGAAAAATTCATGGAAGAACAGTTTAGCCCGGTTCTGCTTTCTCAGATTATGGCAGAAACAGAGGAAGAAGCTTATTTCAAGCGCATGGCGTATATGCGTAAAAAGGTAGTGGAAGCATTTCCGGAGTTTGCAAACAAAGGCTCTTTTGTAGAATCCCTGTTAGACAAGCATTATGATGATATCTTTGGGTAATTCCTATGAGGATAGATATTATTGCTGTAGGCAAAGTAAAGGAAAAATTCTATCGGGACGCCATAGATGAATTTTCCAAAAGACTGAGCAAATACTGTAAACTTCAGGTAATGGAAGTGGCAGACGAAAAAACGCCTGACGGAGCCGGCGAAGCAGTAGAGGAACAGATTAAGTCCAAAGAAGCGGAGCGTATTTTAAAACATGTCAAGGATGATGCATATGTGTTTACACTGGAAATACTGGGCAAAAAATATGACTCCGTAGAGTTTGCCAATCGAATTCATAATTTAGGAATACAAGGTCAGAGTCATATTCAGTTTATTATCGGAGGTTCTCTGGGGCTGCATTCCAGTGTATCTAAGCGCAGTGATGCCAAAATCAGTTTTTCGGATATGACCTTTCCGCACCAGCTTATGCGAGTGATTTTATTGGAGCAGGTGTATAGAGGGTTCCGGATTATTACCGGAGAACCGTATCATAAATAGAGGAAGTATCGCATACAATGTGATATGAAACGTAAAAAGAAATATATCAAAAATAAGCCGCCTAAGCGTGTAACAGAAAAGTATACCGATGGGCTTCGGCAGAAAATATTAGATAACAATCTTCCGGCAGAAGCGGTTTTAAAAGATACCCTGGTTACGGTGGTGGGAAGTTCAGAAGTTTGGATTGAAAATTATAAAGCGTTATTGGAGTACAAAGAGGGGCAAGTGCTGCTTCAGGCCAGTCATCATATGATAAAGGTGGATGGGGAGCGCTTACATATCAGCCATTATATGGAGGAACATATGATGATTTGCGGGAAAATTCGCAGTATTACATATTTGTAGCGGAGGAAAATATGCGTAGTTTCATGTATGCGGATGGGTATGTGCGTATTAAAATATGGGGCAGTGGCGCGGAGCGTTTTTTGGTAATGTGTTCCCGCAAAAAAATGTCACTTTGGGATATAGAAGCACAGGGCAAATTTATTTTTCTCAATATGAAGCTGAAAGATTTTATGAATTGCAGAAAAATAGCACGAAAGGCTGGAATCAGGGCAGTTGTGGTGGAAAGGCACGGACTGCCGTTTTTTATGCCAAAGCTTGTGCATCGCAGCTTTATGATAGTAGGTTTCATGTTGTTTCTGATAGTATGGTTTGTAAGCACCAATATGTTGTTACATATTAGACTGCAAGGGAATTACAGTATATCGGAAGATGTTTTTAATGACTTTTTAAGGGAACAGGGCGTGTATGTAGGAATGTGGAAAAAAGACATTCCTTTAGAGAATCTGGAAAAGGAAATTCGGAAGGAATTTGATTTGATAACCTGGACTTCGGGGAAACTGGATGGAACCGTTCTGATTATCAGTATGAAGGAGAATGAAAAGTTAGTGCCGAGGGAGAAGGAAAAACCAGCCTATGGAAGCAGTATATATGCCACTGCAGATGGTATCATTTCCGGTATTTATGTGAGGAATGGTGTGCCTATGGTAAAAAAGGGGACAGAAGTGAAAAAGGGAGATTTACTGGTAGATGGAAAAGTACCTGTGTATAATGAAGCACAAGAGATCGCATATTATCAGTATTACGAGGCAGACGCTGATATAGGAATTGAAACCACGATACCGGTGGATTATCGTTTGAATAAGGTGTATCTAACGAAAAGCTACACAGGACGACAAAGTGAGGGCAGTTATTTTTTTTTAGGACAGAAAATATATCGAAATGCGTGGAAGGACAGAACATTTAAGTATAGGGATTTTGTGTTAAGTCCTAAAAAAAGTTTTGTGTGGGATACAATTTCTGTAGGATTTGGAACCTTTGAGGTCTATGAATATGTAAAAATAGAGAAAGAATATACCAAAGAAGAGGCAAAAATGCTTTTAGAAAAAGAATTTGAAAAAAATAATGTAATATTAATAGAAAAAGGGGTACAAATTCTTGAAAAAAATGTTACAATAGACGTAATTATGGAAAAGTGGGCTTTGACAGGAACGATAAAGGTTATTATGCCGGCTTTTACCCATAAGTTAATTGAAGAACCGGAGGAAATAAATGATTCAGAAGGCACATGAGAGCACCCTGGAACTTACTGTGGAGCAGATGCGAAGTATTTTTGGTCAGCATGACATGTACGTAAAGAAAATGGAAAGAGATTTACAGGTTGAGATAGTAGACCGTAACGGTGCGATTAAGATAACCGGTGAAAGAGCACACGTAGAGAAAGCAAGAAGTATATTGGAGCAGCTTATGATTTTGAGTGAACGAGGCAATGAAATAGAAGAACAGAGCGTGGATTATGCCATTACCATGGGCATGGAAGACGAAGAGGAACTGATTACCGAGATTGATAGGGATTTGATTTGTCATACGGTTAGCGGAAAGCCCATTAAGCCTAAAACGGTGGGTCAAAAAAAATACGTGGATGCCATTCGTGATAATATGATTGTATTTGGTCTGGGACCAGCCGGCACCGGTAAGACCTATCTTGCCATGGCTATGGCAATTACCGCCTTTAAGGCAAATGAAGTGAGCCGTATTATTTTAACCAGACCGGCGATTGAGGCCGGGGAGAAGCTAGGCTTTTTGCCGGGTGATTTGCAGAGTAAAGTAGACCCATATTTACGACCGCTATATGATGCATTGTATCAGATTATGGGTGCGGAGAGCTTTACCCGCAATATGGAAAAGGGACTGATTGAAGTGGCACCGCTTGCATACATGCGCGGTCGTACCTTGGACAATGCGTTTATTATTTTGGATGAGGCGCAGAATACAACACCGGCACAGATGAAGATGTTTTTAACCCGTATCGGGTTTGGTTCCAAGGTAATTGTAACCGGTGATGCCAGCCAGAAGGATTTGGCACCGGACGTAAAGAGTGGTTTGGATGTGGCAGAGAAGGTGTTGCACGGCATCGACGATATTGCTTTTTGTAATCTGACCAATAAGGACGTTGTAAGACATCCGTTGGTACAAAAGATTGTTAAGGCATATGATGACTATGAATCCAGACAGGCAAAGTTTAAAGAGCGTCGTAATCAGGGCGTAAAGGAAAACGATAAAAAGAAAAACAGAGGTTAAGTATGGCGTTATTTTACGAAGAAGAGGCTGCATTTGATGTGGAATTTGATGCAGAAGAGGTTGCAGAAGCAGTGATCAATCAGGTGGCAGATATGGAGGATGTGCCATATGAATTTGATATTTATGTGACAATGGTGGATAAGGAAACCATTCACGAAATTAATAAAGAGCACAGAGGAATTGACAGGCCAACCGATGTGTTGTCTTTTCCAAACTTAGATTTTGAAACACCGGGGGATTTTTCTTTAATCGAGGAAAATGAAGCAAATTATTTTGACCCGGAAACAGGCATGCTTCTTATGGGCGACATTGTAATCAGCGTGGAAAAAGTGGCAGAACAGGCATTAGAATATGGGCATTCCAAGAAACGTGAGTTTGCCTTTCTGGTAGCCCATAGTATGCTGCATTTGTGTGGGTATGACCATATGGAGGCGTTAGAAGCAGAAGTTATGGAAGCAAAGCAAAACGAAGCACTTAACGCATTAGGAATTACAAGGGAAGATTAGTATGGATTTAAAAGGCAAAAGAATCGTAGGAATTGCACAGATTATATTTTTCATGACAATGCTTGTGTTGTATACCAGAATTGGCGGTATGGGCATGATTTACGTTGCAGGTAGTCTGGAGTTGTTTTTTGTGATAACATATTTGTTTTTGGGCGGTATTCCGGACACCATGGATTATATGATTCGACTGCGACGCAAAAAAGATATGTTAAAAGATGCCTCCAGGGTATGGAAGGCAGGGGTACTGTATGGTATTCTTGCAACGATATTTACGGAACTTGGAATTTGGCTGGTAAATGAATTTTTTGTTGCAAAGACCGACTTGCTCTATGTGGACAAGCTTTTGGAACTTTTTATGATTTCCGTACCATTTCTTGCGTTGATGCAGGTGATTCGTGGCGTACTGCAGGCAGAGCTCGATAGAGTGACTGTTAGTATATCCGGACTGGTATTTGTTTTATGTATGGTAATTGGCACCGTGGTCAGCAGTTTTATCCTGGGAGAATATGGTGCTAAGGCAGCTAATTTGATGCAAAGCGTCCGTTTGGAACATTTTTATGTGGTAATCGGACTCATACCGGGTGTGATTATGGGTGCTTTTGGAGCCAGCCTATTTCTGGTTGTGATGGGGCTCTTGCACAGAAGAGAGGTTACGATTTTTGAAGCTCAGCCCGGAACAGCAAGAGAGAGCATTCTGAAGCTATGCCTGGAGTTATTTAAGGATGAACTTTCGGAAGTATTGGTTCCCTGTGTAAAGCGTGCACCTGTTATTATGCTTTTGTGGCTGTCACTGGGAGAAATTTCATCAGAAAACTATTTGTTTGGAAATTTTTATGGTGCACTGCTTCCGGTGTTTGGTGTTGCCTGGACGTTGAGTGATTTAGGGCTTACTAATTATAAGAAGCGGCTTTATATTGCGTACCGTAAGAAAGCACATGAACAGTTTTACAGGGATTTAAAGACCATTTTATGTTATACTGCACTTCATAGCATGGCAATTTGTGCGTTTATGTTTACACTCCACAAGTCATATTTGGCTATTTGGGATTTGCAGACGTTCACATCTTTTATGGATCTTGCAATGGCAAGCAGCATAATAGGACTTTTGGGATTGCCATACATAGTATTGGGAGAGGTTCTTAAATACCGTGGCATGCAGAGTCAGGTTGTATTGTCTCAGGTTGCAGGTGTGATTGCCAGCATGATTGCCGGTGCGGTATGTGCAAAATTTGTCGGAGCGGGTATCGTGATGTATGTTGTCTGCATTAGTGTACAGTTTTTGGTGTCTGCTTTATTTGCGGCATGGTCCGTAAGTTCCGTTGTGGGTATTAATTATGTAACCGTTTTTCTTCGCGCGGGTATGGGAATGATTGTAACAGCAATCATTGCACTGTTATTATATGGTGTTCAGCGAGTTCTTTTTACTCCGTTAGGCGGTCTTGCTACATTACTTATCTGTGTATTGCTTGGGTTGTTGCTGCAGTTTATTGCAATTTTGGTACTTCATATTTTTGACAGGGATGAGTATAATTATTTACCGTTCCCGTTTGTTTCAAAAAATATAGCCAAATTCTTCTAGTAATAGTATAAAATAAAATATTTGGTGGATACTAACCTTGAAATCAGGAATATTATGAGAGGAGGTTGGTATCCTTATGAAAAATAAATGGAAGTCTTATATATACATTCCTGCTTTGGCGTGTATTCTGGCAGTCAGCGGTATGTATATATATAACCGGCAAATATTACAAAACAGCCATTCCAAAGAACAGATATACAATCTGGATGAATATTTTGAGACAGACATAAAAAGTCCTACGGAAGCCAGGGTTGTAGATGAAAAAAACGTAGTGCTGGAAAATACTCATAAGGCAACAGACAAGAGAGCGGAGTTTGTACTGCGAATGGTAGATGAGTATGTAGTGGTTTATCGTACCGGGAATTTACATGAAAGTTATATGACTACCGGTATAGAAATGAAAGAGCTTCCGGCAGAAACACAAAAAGAAATTATAAATGGAAAAGAGATTGCAGATGAGGAAGCGTTGTATTTTTTTCTGGAATCTCATTCCAGTTAATGTAGAGAGTAACGTATGAAAATAGGCATTATTGGAGGCGGAGCTTCCGGCATGATTGCAGCCATTTCGGCAGCACGTATGGGAGCAGAAGTCACGGTATTAGAAGGTGGTGACAGAATTGGTCGTAAGATTTTGTCAACCGGTAATGGAAAATGTAATTTTACAAACAAAAAGATGGATAATACCTGCTTTCGTAGCAATACGTCAGCAGATATTTCTCCATTTTTGAATGCGTTTGGAGTGAAAGATACACTTGCTTTTTTTGCGTCATTACAGATGCTTTACAAGGAGAAGCATGGTTATTTCTATCCGGCCAGCGAGCAGGCGAGTACCGTTTTAGATGTGCTTCGTTTTGAAATAGAGTCCCATGCAGCACAGATTAAGGTTTTAACAGGCTTTAAGGCCCGCATGCTTACATATCACAAAAACGGTACCGTAAAAGTACAGTGTGGAACGGAAAGCTTCGTGTTTGACCGGGTGATTTTAGCTTGTGGCAGCAAGGCATCCCCGAAAACAGGCTCCGATGGCACGGGGTATCAGCTCCTTAGAAGCCTGAAGTGTGATTGTCACATGGAGGAGGTCGTTCCGGCACTGGTGCAGTTAAGATGTAAAGAAGATTATTTGAAGGCTGTGGCAGGGGTACGTGTGGAAGGAAAAGTGACCCTTACCATAGATAATGAAGTGATTAGTGAGGAACAAGGGGAAATTCAGCTTACGGACTATGGGGTAAGCGGTATTCCGGTATTCCAAGTCAGCCGTTTTGCGTCCTATGGATGTGTAAAAGGTCAGAAGGTTCAGGTTCATTTGGATGTGATGCCGGGAATGGATGCAGAAGGGTTTGCGCAATATATGTTTCAGCGAAAAGAAAAGCTGGGGGAACGAACTATGGAGCAGTTTTGTGCGGGTCTTTTAAATAAAAAGCTTTGTACGCTGTTTTGTAAAGTTGCAGGCATTTCCTTAGAACAATCGGTAGCAAAGGTACCTCAAAAAGCATGGGACCGGTTTGTAGGGTTGTTCAAAAAGTGGACCCTTCACGTAGATAAGCCAAATGGTTTTGATATGGCACAGGTTTGTGCCGGGGGCTTGTCTATGCAGGAAATAAATTCTCATTTTGCCATGAAAAAATGTCCATCGATTTATGTAGTCGGGGAGCTACTGGATGTGGACGGTATTTGCGGCGGATATAATTTACAATGGGCGTGGACCAGCGGGTATTTGGCAGGTCAGTATGCGGCTCTGGATTAAAGGATAAAGCATGATTCGATTAAGTCAGATTACAATGCCTGTGGGTCATTCCATGGAGGCATTAAAGCAAAAATGTTGCAAACTTTTAAAAATAACTCCCAAGGATGTGAAGTGCTTTCAAATTGTAAAGCAGTCTATTGATGCACGAAGAAAGCCGGATATTATGTTTAGCTATGTAATAGACATTGCCTGTGCTCAAGAGGCCAGAGTGCTAAAACAGAGTGGGGTAAAGCAGGCAGAGATTACAGAAAAGGAAGCCTACCGTTTTCCGACAGGTGGGAATAATCCTTTAGAGAAGCCCATTGTGGTGATTGGCATGGGGCCGGCAGGGCTTTTCTGTGGATATATGCTTGCAAAGCATGGGTACAAGCCGATTATTTTAGAGCGTGGACAGGACGTGGACAGTCGTACGAAGAAGGTGCAGGAATTTTGGACGACCGGAAAATTGGATACTCAGTGTAACGTTCAGTTTGGGGAAGGCGGTGCAGGCACGTTCTCGGATGGAAAGCTGAATACGTTGATAAAGGACAAAGGCGGTCGTAATCTGGAGGTGCTTTCTGTTTTGGTGGAAAATGGTGCTCCGGAGCAGATTTTGTATGATGCTAAGCCCCATATCGGTACGGATGTGCTAAGCCGTGTGGTAAAAAATATGCGAGAGCGTATTTTAGCCTGGGGCGGTGAGGTGCATTTTGAAAGTCAAGTAGTAGATTTCATAATAGAAGAAAATAGTATTACCGGTGTGAAGCTTTTGGATGGACGACAAATAGACTGTATGGCTGCTGTGCTTGCCATTGGTCATAGTGCACGTGATACCTTTCAAAGATTGTATGAGCTGGGGATACCTATGGCAGCTAAGGCTTTCGCAGTAGGGTTTCGTGTAGAACATCCCCAGAGTCTGATTAATAAGAGTCAGTATGGCGTGAACAGTCATCCTGTTTTGGGGGCAGCTCCCTATAAAGTAGTGGCAAAAACCAGTACGGGTCGCGGGGTATATAGTTTTTGTATGTGTCCCGGCGGATATGTAGTAAATGCTTCTTCCGAAGAAGGCGGAATGGCAGTAAATGGTATGAGTTATTCAGGTCGGGATGGTGCCAATGCCAACAGCGCCATTATTGTAGCTGTGACACCGGAGGATTTTGGAAGCGAGCATCCTCTTGCGGGCGTAGCGTTTCAACGCAGGCTGGAAGAAAAGGCCTATGAGCTTGGAGCGGGCAGGGTTCCCGTGCAGCAGTATGGTGCTTTTAAAAAGCGTGTAACAGGAGAAGAAGCCGGGGAAAGCCTGCCGGCATATAAACCATGCATAAAGGGAAACTATGCAGAGGCGGATTTAACAGGTATTTTAACACCGGAAATGAATCGGGCATTTGTAGAGGGTATGGAGCATTTTAATCGTATTATACCGGGCTTTGCGGCTGCAAATGTGTGGATGGATGGTGTGGAAAGCCGTACCTCTTCTCCGGTGCGTATAGATAGAGATGATACCATGCAGTCACCGGTTCGGGGGCTATATCCTTGTGGAGAAGGCGCAGGATATGCAGGCGGAATTACCTCGGCAGCAATGGATGGGCTGCGTATAGCCGAAGAAATTGCAAACAAATATTTTACAAAGAAGGAGTAAGTATGAACGAACAGATAAGAGCGTGTATTAAAGATAAGAAGCGCATTGTAATAAAAATCGGTTCCAGTTCTCTGCAGCACGCAGAAACCGGAGACATGGATTATGTAAAATTAGAAAAGCTGGTGCGTGCTCTTTGTGACATTCGCAACCAGGGTAAAGAAGTGGTGTTAGTGTCTTCCGGCGCTATTGCAGCAGGACGAAATGCCATGAAATTGTCCAATAGGGCAGATATTATCGGTGACAGTCCTATTGCAGTAAAACAGGCTTGTGCAGCCGTAGGGCAGGCTCGACTAATGATGGTATATCAGAAACTGTTTTCCGAGTATAATCATATTGCTGCTCAGATTCTTATGACCAAAAATACCATTGTGGATGATTTGAATCGTTTTAATGCTCACAATACGTTTATGGAGCTTTTGAAATTGGGAGCAATTCCGGTTGTAAACGAAAACGATACCGTTGCTACGTATGAAATTGAAATTGGTGACAACGATACCTTGTCTGCTATTGTTGCGGCGCTGATTGAAGCAGATTTATTGATTTTATTATCCGATATCGACGGATTGTATTCCGATGACCCTCGTACCAATCCGAATGCTGAATTTATTGAAGTGGTAGAGCATCTGGATGATGAAATTATGCAGATGGGACGTTCTACTACCGGCTCCAACGTAGGAACCGGTGGCATGGGAACGAAGCTCATTGCCGCTCAGATTGCCACCAAATCCGGTGCGGATATGATTATTGCAAACAGCGTGAATTTAGAAGTTATTCATCAAATTATGGAAGGAGAAAATGTAGGTACCCTATTTAAAGCACACAGCGATGGAAGCTTTGATTTAAAGAAATTTGTAGCGGATCTACACAAAAACTAAAATGCAGGATATTACAAAACTTACAATGGAAGAAAAAATTGCGAGAATTAATGCACTATATCATAAATCAAAGGCAGAAGGCTTAAACGAAGAGGAAAAGGCAGAACAGCAGGCACTTCGTAAGGCTTATGTAGAAAGTGTCCGTAATGCATTGAGAGGCCAGTTGAACAATATTGATATTGAAAACGAAGATGGTACCATCGAAAACCTCGGTGAAAAATTCGGCAGAAAGCATTAATTTTATAATAAACAGACTATATAAATTTGTGGCACAGGAGGATTATCATGCAGGAGAATTCTTTTGATTTATTTACATTAGGGCAAAATGCAGGTGTAGTAAAATACGAGCTGCAGGCACTTACTACCAATCAGAAAAACCGGGCATTAACGCATGTGGCGGATATGCTGGTTACTCGCTATGAGGAGATTTTGACAGCCAATGTCATAGATATTACAAAGGGAGAAGAAAAGGGCATGCATAAGGGATTGTTAGACCGTTTGCGTCTGACAAGAGATCGTATTGCAGCGATGAGTGAAGGTTTGAAACAAATTGCGGAACTTCCGGATCCGGTTGGTGAGATTATGGAGACCTTTGACCGACCAAACGGATTATCTATATCTAAAGTACGTGTTCCGCTTGGTGTGGTGGGGATTATTTATGAGTCCAGACCAAATGTGACCGCAGATGCTTTTGGACTTTGCTTTAAGACGGGAAATGCAGTGATTTTAAAGGGCGGTACCGATGCATTACATTCTAACCGTGCTATCTCCAATGTGATTCGGGACGCATTGAAGGAATGTAATATTAATCCGGATGCGGTTCAGCTAATCGACAGCACAGACCGTGCAGTAACCGGTGCTTTTATGCGTTTAAATCAGTATGTGGATGTGCTGATTCCACGTGGTGGAGCAGGGCTTATTCGTGCAGTAGTAGAAAACAGTACCATTCCGGTTATTGAAACCGGTACCGGTAATTGCCATATTTATGTAGATAAATATGCAGATATGGATATGGCACTTCGTATTATTGAAAATGCCAAGACTCAGCGAATCGGGGTTTGCAATGCTTGTGAATCCTTGGTAGTGCACAAGGATATCGCAGAGGAATTTTTGCCAAAGCTGGAAGGTGTACTTCGAAGTAAGAATGTAGAAATTCGTGCAGATGAAGAGGCCTGCAATATAATGTTAGACTGTACCCGAGCAACAGAAGAGGACTTTGGTACCGAATATTTGGATTATATTGTTTCTGTAAAAACTGTGGATTCTATCAAAGAAGCAATAGAACATATTAACAAATATAACACCAAACATTCCGAGGCCATTATTACCAAGGATGTAACCAGAGCAAATCTTTTTACAAGCAGAGTGGATGCAGCCTGTGTGTACGTAAATGCTTCTACCAGATTTACCGACGGTTTCGAATTTGGTTTTGGTGCAGAAATCGGTATCAGTACCCAAAAACTGCATGCAAGAGGTCCAATGGGCTTAAAGGAATTGACCTCTTATAAATATACTATCCTTGGAGATGGACAAATCCGCGGATAAGCGTCATACATTTTTCCGATGCTTCATATAAATATAACAGTATTAGATTGGAGGACGAAGCATTGGAACATAATACATATAGTATGTATCAGGATATGAAGGCAAGAACCGGCGGACAGCTTTATATTGGAGTGGTTGGTCCGGTGAGAACTGGGAAATCCACTTTTATTAAGCGGTTTATGGATTTGTGCGTGCTTCCGAATATGGAAGATGGACATGAAGCGGAACGGGCACGTGATGAGCTTCCGCAGAGCAGCGGTGGAAGGACCATTACTACTACGGAGCCAAAGTTTATACCAAAGCAGGCGGCAGACATTATACTGGAAGACAATGTAGCAATGAAGGTACGCTTAATTGATTGTGTAGGTTATATGGTGGATGGTGCAGTGGGGCATATGGAAGACGGACAGGAGCGCATGGTCAAAACACCATGGTTTGAAGAAAGTATTCCATTCACCCAGGCGGCAGAAATCGGAACTACCAAAGTTATTGAGGATCATGCTACAGTAGGGCTTGTTATTTCCACAGACGGCAGTTTTGGAGAATTGGATCGGTCTTCTTACGTTGCAGCCGAGGAAAAGACCATGGCAGCCCTTGCAAAGGAGCATAAACCCTATGTGATGCTACTCAATTCTGCAAGGCCTTACAGCGATGACACGCTGCGTCTTGCCAAAGAGTTATCCGAAAAATATGGTGTGGATGTGCTGCCGGTCAATTGTGAACAGTTAAAAAAAGAAGATATTTACCATATTCTGGAGGTGCTTCTTTTAGGATTCCCTTTGACCAGTGTGGAATTTTATGTGCCGAAATGGGTGGAAATGCTTTCACTCAGCCATCCGATTAAAGCTTCTATTATCGATGCTGTAAAGCAGTTTATGGAGCACAAAAATACCATAAAAAAATTAAAAAGAGAACCTGTTTCCTTGGAGTCTCCTTATATTTCAGGGGCAAGGCTCGGTGCCATTGATTTGGCAACCGGTATTGCCAAAATAATGATTTCCATGGAAGAAGAGCATTATTATAAAATGCTTTCTGAAATGACCGGCCAGAAGGTAGAGAATGAATATGAGCTGATGGGCATGCTAAAAGAGCTTGCGAATATGAGGCAAGAATATTCAAAGGTGTTAGTTGCTATGCAGCAAGTGCGTAATACCGGTTATGGTGTGGTGATGCCTGTTCAAGAGGAAATCAGCCTTGAGGCACCGGAACTCATTAAGCATGGCAATAAATACGGTGTAAAAATCAAAGCCAAGAGCCCGAGCATTCATATGATTCGTGCAGGCATTGAAACGGAGATTGCTCCGATTGTGGGCACAAAGGAACAGGCAGAAGATTTAATAAATTATATTAAAGCTGCAGATAATACGGAAGAGGGCGTTTGGGAAACAAATATCTTTGGTAAGACCATTGAACAGCTGGTACAGGATGGTATTCAGACCAAGGTTTCCATGATTGGAGAGGAAAGCCAGCTCAAATTGCAGGAGTCTATGCAAAAGATTGTAAACGACATGAATGGAGGTATGGTTTGTATCATTATCTAGTGGTTTTGTTTCTTGACGATAAATATATCTTGTGTTATAGTTAAATCTAGATTGAGAAATGAGGTACTCATGATGACGAATTTAGTTTTATTTTTAAATTCTTTTTTATCATACCTGCTTTTAGTGGCAGTGTTCGTACTTGTCATTGGCGTAGCTGTTTTTCTTGGAATCAGGCTTCGCATGCGAGCAAATACAAAAGAGGCAGCAATTGCTGCAGAAAATACAAATTCAGGAGCTGCAAATGAAATTTGATGTTATTTTATGGGACATGGACGGAACCCTTCTTGATTTTAAAATCGCACAGAAGGAAGCCATTACACAGGTATTCAGAACCATTCACAAACCGTTAACCGACGATATTATTGATTTATACAGTCGTATTAATGAGTCTTATTGGAAGAGACTGGAGCTTGGTGAGGTTACACAACCGGAATTATTAGTGGGTCGCTTTAAAACCCTGTTTGACGAATTGGGCATGGCAGATGTAGATGTGGAAACAGTTCGTAAAGAGTACGAGGAAGTTCTCGGCAATGTATATGAATACATTCAGGATTCTCTGGGTCTTTGCAAGATGCTTCAGCCTAAGTGCAGGCAGTACATAGTGACAAACGGCATAGCCGGTACACAGCGTCGTAAAATCAATCTTTCCGGTTTCAGGGACTGCATGAATGAGTGTTTTATTTCCGAGGAAATTGGTTATGAAAAACCGAATAAGGGCTATTTTGAATATGTGTTTAATAAAATTCCGGACTTTGATCCGGAAAGAACGCTTATTGTAGGTGACTCTTTAACCAGTGACATCAAAGGCGGTGCACTTGCCGGTATTAAGACTTGTTACTTCAATCCGGAGCGCAAGGAGATTACCGGGGATTATAAGCCGGACTACGAAATTGAGCATCTGTGGGATGTACTTCGTGTTTTGGATTTCATGCTCTAAAATAATTGTCGATTTGAATAAAGTTTTGTAGTTAAATTTGTTAGAAATAACGATAAATAGAAAACTCTCGTTTACATCTTGATTTTTGTGAACGGGAGTTTTATACTTATTAACACAAGTTCGTGTGGTTTTGGCTTGAAATACCACTAGATATTGTGTTTAAAAAGGGTGTGACTCGGGCTCCCACAAGCCCTTATTTTATTTAATATTTAGGAGGATATACATGAATAATCAATTGGAAAAAGACGATTTCGATTATGGTGCAGAGTTTCATACCAACAGAGAAGTTCGTATTATCAAAAAGGACGGAAGCTTAGAAAAGTTTAACGTGCAAAAGGTTATTAATGCAGTCGGTAAGAGTGCGTACAGAGCACTTACCAGCTTTACACATGAGGAAAAGTGTAAAATCTGCCAGCATGTAGTGGACAAGATTGATGAGTTGGGTCAAGATGCGGTTCCGATTGCACTGATGCATAATATTGTAGAAAGTGCTTTAGAGCAGGTTAAGCCGGTTGTTGCAAAGAGCTATCGTGATTATCGTAACTATAAGCAGGAATTTGTACGTATGCTGGACGATGTTTACATGAAGAGCCAGTCTATCATGTACATTGGTGACAAGGAAAATTCCAACACTGACTCTGCTTTAGTATCTACAAAGAGAAGTCTTATTTTCAACCAGTTAAATAAAGAATTATATCAGAAGTTTTTTATGACTACCGAAGAAATTCAGGCATGCCGTGACGGGTATATTTATGTACACGATATGTCTGCCAGACGTGATACTATGAACTGCTGTCTGTTTGATGTTAAAAACGTATTAAGCGGCGGTTTTGAAATGGGTAATATCTGGTACAATGAGCCAAAGACTTTGGATGTAGCTTTTGACGTAATCGGTGATATTGTACTGAGTGCGGCAAGCCAGCAGTACGGTGGTTTTACAGTGCCTAGCGTAGATTTGATTTTAGAGCCGTATGCAGAGAAATCTTACCAAAAATACAAAGAAAAATATGCTCGTCTTGGTTTAAGCGAAGATGTAGCAGAAGCAGAAACCATTCGTGATTTGGAAAGAGATTTTGAGCAGGGATTCCAGGGATGGGAGTACAAGTTTAATACGGTTGCATCCAGCCGTGGTGATTATCCGTTTATCACCATGACGATGGGTACCGGAACCGGTCGTTTTGCAAAGATGGCATCTATCGGTATGCTCAAAGTACGAAGAAAAGGTCAGGGTAAAGAAACCTGCAAGAAACCGGTATTATTCCCTAAGATTGTATTCTTATATGATGAAAATTTACACGGACCGGGCAAGGAATTAGAAGATGTATTTGAAGCAGGTGTAGAATGTTCTGCAAAGACTATGTATCCGGATTGGTTAAGTCTGACCGGTAAGGGATATGTCGCAAGCATTTACAAGAGATACGGAGAAATCATTTCTCCGATGGGCTGCAGAGCGTTCCTTTCTCCTTGGTATCGCAGAGGAGGTATGCACCCGGCAGACGAAAACGACACACCAGTATTCGTGGGACGTTTCAATATTGGCGCTGTTTCCTTACATTTACCAATGATTTTGGCAAAATCCCGTCAGGAAAGTAAGGACTTTTATGAAGTATTAGACTATTATTTAGAGTTAATCCGTAAGCTTCACATTCGTACCTATGCATATTTGGGCGAAATGCGTGCTTCTACCAATCCGTTGGCATACTGTGAGGGCGGTTTCCTTGGCGGTAACTTAAAGCCAAGTGATAAGATTAAGCCGCTGTTAAAATCTGCAACAGCAAGCTTTGGTTTTACGGCATTAAACGAGCTTCAGGAGCTTTATAATGGCAAGTCTTTAGTAGAAGACGGTCAGTTTGCAGTAGAGGTAATGGAATACATCAATGCAAAAATCAACCAGTTTAAAGAAGAAGACGGTAACATGTATGCCATTTACGGTACTCCTGCAGAAAGCCTTTGCGGTACTCAGGTGCAGCAGTTCAGACGTAAATATGGTATCATAGAAGGTGTTTCCGATAGAGAATATGTAAGCAACTCTTTCCACTGCCATGTTTCCGAAGAAATTACCCCAATTCAGAAGCAGGATTTAGAGGGAAGATTCTGGGATTTAGCAAATGGCGGTAAGATTCAGTATGTGAAGTATCCAATTGATTACAACAAAGATGCGATTAAGACTTTAATATACAGAGCGATGGAATTAGGCTACTATGAAGGTGTGAACTTATCCTTGGCATACTGTGACGATTGCGGTCATCAGGAATTAGAGATGGATGTATGCCCTAAGTGCGGCAGCCGTAACCTGACCAAGATTGACAGAATGAATGGTTATCTTTCTTATTCCAGAGTACATGGTGATACCAGACTGAATGCTGCAAAAATGGCCGAGATTGCCGAAAGAAAAAGCATGTAAGGAGTAAAAACACAAAATGAGATATCATAATATAACGAAGGATGACATGCTTAACGGCGATGGTCTCAGAGTGGTTCTTTGGGTAGCAGGGTGTGAGCATTGCTGCAAAGGCTGTCAGAATCCGATTACATGGGATGCGGCAGGCGGTTTGGCCTTTGACGAGGCTGCAAAAGCTGAAATTTTTGAGCAGCTGGACAAAAACTATATTTCCGGTCTCACTTTTTCCGGTGGTGACCCATTACATCCTGCAAATCGCATCGATGTACGTAATCTGGCTATTGAGATCAAAGAAAAGTATCCAAATAAAACGCTGTGGTTATATACAGGATATACATGGGAAGAAATTGCACAATTTCCGATTATGAAATATCTGGATGTTGTAGTAGAAGGACCATTTATTTTGGGGAGACGTGATGTAAAGCTCCTTTGGAAGGGAAGCGACAATCAGCGTGTAGTAGATGTAAAACGTACACTGGCAGGAGAAGACATTACCATACCGGTATTACATTGTGGAGATTATAAATAATGAAAAAAATTGCAAAATTTCACAAAGTCAGCTTTGAACAGTTTGCAGAAGGATTTGCGGATTACAGCAAGGACTTAGAGGTTGTTCGTAAGATTTATGACAGTATAAAACTTCCAAAGCGTGCTACAAAAGGCAGCGCAGGCTATGATTTTTTTGCACCGGTGGGCATTGTATTGGCACCGGGCGAGACTATGAAGGTTCCTACCGGTATTCGATGTGAAATGGAATATGACTGGGTACTGAAATTGTATCCAAGAAGCGGACTTGGATTTAAATACCGCTTACAGTTAAATAATACCGTTGGTATTATTGATGCAGACTATTTCTATTCCGATAACGAAGGACATATCTTTGCAAAGATTACCAACGATTCCAACGAAGGCAAAACAGTAGAAATTCCGGCAGGCACCGGATTTATTCAAGGCATTTTCTTAGAATATGGTATTACCGTAGATGATGATGCAACCGAGATTCGTAACGGCGGTTTCGGAAGTACAACAAAATAACAAATTAGACAAGCTCTCTTTCAGAAAAGAAAGAGAGCTTTTTGTTTACAACTTTCTAATATTTTCCATGTAGTATCGTTCCTGTAGCGTTTAGCGATAACACTTTACGGAAAGAACGAGGAGATATTTATGGAAAGACAGAATGCCGCAAAACAGGCAGGTAGAAAAAGTACATCAAGAAAAGCAAGAAATTATATTATCTTGTCAGTAGAAGTATTATTATTGGTTATGATGGTTGGCGTTTTGTGGTTTGTTACCAAGTTTACCGACGAAGAAGAGGGAATACAGCGTGTAGAAATTTCTATCGAAGATATTGTTATAAATGAAGGCGTAAAAATTGAAGTTCCTGAAACGGACAGCAATTCTGTAGAGGAACCGAAAGGACCTACTTATAGAACCATTGCATTGTTTGGTTTAGATTCCACTATTGGTGAACTTACCAAGGGAACACGAAGTGATACAATTATGGTTGCTTCCATTAACAATGAGACCAAAGAAGTTCGTATTATGAGTGTGTATCGCGATACATATTTAAATTTGGGCAATGATACCTACAATAAATGTAACGCAGCATATGCCAGAGGTGGTGCAAAACAGGCAATCAGTATGTTAAATATGAATTTGGATTTGGATATCACAGATTTTGTGGCAGTTGGCTTTAAAGGCGTTATGGATACCGTAAATGCAGTTGGCGGTGTAATGATTGATGTGGATGAAAATGAATTAAGGCATATCAACGATTACCAGATGTGTATGGCAGAAGACATGAAAATAGATTATGTAAAGGTAACGGAAACCGGATACCAGAAGTTAAATGGTCTTCAGGCAGTGGCATATTGTAGAATCCGGTATTCAGGAGGCGATGATTATAAACGTACGGAAAGACAGCGTGAAGTATTGCAGGCAATTTTAGAGGAAGCAAAGAATATAGATGTAGCAACTCTTACTAAGCTTGTTGACAACATATTTGCAGATTTTTATACATCTGTTGACTTGAAGGAGATTGTAACCCTGTTAAGCGACATTGGTTCTTATACGTTGATTGATGAAGGAGGTTTCCCAACCTTAGAATATCGTGCTAATGCAACCATTGGTAATAATGTAGGTGCCAGCATCATTTGTACCGATTTAGAAGCAGCAGTTTCTGATTTCCATGAACGTTTCTTTGGGCAGGAAGATTACGAGGTTTCTGAAGCTTTGACACAGATTAGTGCACAAATTAATACCAATACAGCTCCTTATCTTAAAAATTAAATTGTAAGTATAATTACTCCTTTTTCTGAAACACTAATTTTAGGAAAAGGAGTTTTTTTATGGCAGAAAATAATACTCAGACAATAAAAAAAAACTTGCAGGAAAATATGGATTACTTAAATCAGGTTTTGCAAGTGGATGTAAGCTTTGATTTAGTATATCGTGTAGTTCATGTGGGAGGAAAAGAAGCCTGCATTTATTTTATTGATGGTTTTTGCAAAGATACATTAATGCAAAAGCTGCTGCAATATTTTATGGAAATGAAGGAAGCAGATTTGCCGCAAAGTGTACATGAACTGTTAAAAAAGAAAATGCCGTATATAGAGGTAGATGTGGCGCAGGATTATAATAAAGTGCTGACGAACCTTTTATCCGGTGTATTTGTGCTTCTGATAGATGATTTTGAGCAGGCAATTTTAATCGACTCCAGAACTTATCCAGCCAGAGGGGTAGAAGAGCCGTCAAAGGACAGAACCCTAAGAGGAAGCAAGGATGGATTTGTAGAAACAATCGTATTTAATACCGCTTTGATTCGCAGAAGAATCAGAGATCCACATCTTCGCATGGAGATGATGAATGCCGGAAAAGCGTCCCGTACGGATATTGTGGTTTGTTACATGGATGACAGAGTGGATAAGGCATTCTTAAAGGAAATAAAAACAAAAATCCAAAATATTAAAGTGGATGCGCTGACTATGAATCAGCAAAGCTTGGCAGAATGTTTGTTTCCTTACAAATGGTACAATCCATTTCCTAAATTTAAATATACGGAGCGACCGGATACGGCTGCAGCACAGATATTAGAAGGCAATATTATCATACTGGTAGATAATGCACCATCGGTTATTATTATGCCTACCTCCTTCTTTGACGTGGTAGAAGAGGCAGACGACTATTATTTTCCTCCGGTTACCGGCACATATTTAAGAATAAGCCGATTTATTATTACGGTACTGACGTATTTGATTGCACCATTGTTTTTGTTATTGATGAAAAACCCTGATTTTATACCGGAAGACTTTAAATTTATTGCAGTAAAAGAAAGCGTAAACGTACCACTTGTATGGCAGTTTTTGATATTGGAACTGGCCATAGACGGTCTGAGGCTTGCCGCAGTAAATACACCTAACATGTTAAGTACACCGCTAAGTATTATGGCAGCACTTGTACTTGGGGAGTTTTCGGTAAGAAGCGGTTGGTTTAATAGTGAGGTTATGCTTTACATGGCATTTGTTGCTATTGCAAGCTATACCCAGCCAAATTATGAAATGGGTTATGCATTAAAGTTTATGCGAATCATAAATCTGGTTTTGACTGCATTATTTAATGTATGGGGCTTTATTGCGGGAATTATCGTGCTTTTTGCAGCGTTGGCAAGTAACAAAACCGTATCCAGACAAGGATATTTATACCCGTTAATTCCATTTGAGTGGAAGAAACTGAAGAATTTAATTGTGAGAGTTCGACTGCCGGGGTCGAAGGAATAATTTTTCATTGACACAAATTGTATCGTGGTATACAATCTTATTATATAGAAAAAGGGCAGATGTATATTATTTGCCCTTTTTTTGCAAAATGAGTATTTATACATTGAAGGATGGGTTATGGAACAGGATATATTAGGCCGGCTTGAGAAGCTTCCCGGCAAGATTGGTTTTTACTACAAAAATCTGGTAACAGGAGAAGTGATTACATATCAGGAAGATGAAAGCTTTCTGGCAGCCAGCGTGATTAAGCTTTATATTATGGCGGAGGCCGTTCGCCAATGTAAGGAAGGCATTCTTAAGAAGGATGATATGGTTGTGATTGACAAATCCAAATGTGTACCTTCTTGCGGAGCACTTACCTATATGCATGATGGTTTGGAAGTAACGATTCAGGATTTATATACGTTAATGATTATTTTAAGTGATAATTCGGCTACCAACTTCTTGATTGACATATTGGGAGAGGAAGCTATTAACGATGGAATTCGTGCACTTGGCCATGAAAAGACTCAGTTAAACCGTAAAATGTATGATGCCGAGAAGTCTGCAAGAGGCATTCAAAATTATGTTTGTCCGATGGAACTCGGCGAGTTTTTGGAGCGTCTTTATAATGGAGAAGTGTTTGATGCAGATTCCAGTGAGCATATGCTTTCCGTGATGAAGGACCAGCGATTAAATGGTAAGATTCCATTCTATATTCATACGCTTCCGGAGCATGGACGTATTGCACACAAGACCGGTGAGGATACCGGCATTACACACGATGTAGGCATTGTGTATGCAAAGCAGCCGTTTGTACTTGTTTTTCTTGGAAATGAGACAGATGTGGCGCGTTTCGAAAGAGAAATGGCAGAAATTTCTCTTATGCTTTATGAAGCAAATGATGTTGATTTCATGAGTTAGAGGTTACTTATATGAAAATAGCAAAAATTGAGGTGGGAGAGGTTAAAATTCCACTTGTCACCCCTTTTAAAACAGCCCTTCGTACCGTGGACTGTGTAAATGATATTGTGATTAAAGTAACGGCAGACGATGGGCAGATTGGTTATGGTGAAGCACCGCCTACTGCAGTGATTACCGGAGATACCTTAGGAAGTATCCGCTGTGCCATTCAGGATTTTATTGCTCCAAACTTAATCGGTATGGATATTTTTGACATAGATGGTATCATGAAGAAATTACACGGCTGTATTTTAAAGAACACTTCTGCAAAAGCAGCGGTAGATATGGCAGTTTATGATTTATATGCTAAGGCATTGAATCAGCCACTTTATAAGGTGCTTGGCGGACGAAAGAACCGCATTGAGACAGACCTTACCATCAGCGTAAATCCGGTGGATGAGATGGTTTCTGACAGTGTGAAGGCGGTAGAGCAGGGCTTTAAGATTTTAAAGATTAAAGTCGGCAAGGAAGGTTTGGAAGATATCAAGCGTATCGAAGCAATCCGTAAGGCGGTTGGAGATGATATTGCTATTCGTGTAGATGCAAATCAGGGTTGGACGGCAAAGGAAGCGGTGAAGATTATCCGTACCATGGAAGACAAAGGCATCGTGATGGATTTGGTAGAGCAGCCGGTTCCTGCACATGACTTTAAGGGCATGCAGTATGTGACGAAGCACGTCTACACGCCGATTTTAGCTGATGAGAGTGTATTTACTGCAGAGGATGCCATTCGCATTATCGAAGGAAAAGCAGCAGACCTGATTAATATTAAGCTGATGAAGACGGGCGGTATTTACGAAGCCTTAAAGATTTGTTCTATTGCTGAGATTTATGGCGTAGAATGTATGATAGGTTGTATGTTGGAAAGCAAGATTGCAGTTTCCGCAGCCGCACATTTTGCAGCCGCAAAGGGTATTATTACCAGAGCAGATTTGGATGGTCCGTCTCTTTGCAGTATTGACCCGTATGAGGGTGGACCGATTTATCAGGGCGCAGACATTATTATGAATGATACACCGGGTATCGGTATTTTAAATGCACCTTGTTTTTAGGTGATATCCATTTGAGACAATCCCTTCGGGGCGTCTATATATAGTAAACAGGAGGAAAAAACTATGAAAAAAAGATTAATGGCACTTCTTATGAGCCTTGTTATGGTTGTTGGTCTTGCTGCTTGTGGCGGCGATACACAGGGGAATGGCAACAAGGGTGAAAATGCTGCAGTAGAAGGCGAAAACGCTGTTTATCGTGTTCTTTACAGCAGTGAAATCGGTACTATGAACTATCTGATTTCCGGTAACTCTGCAGACCAGGCTGTTGCAGCAAATACAGTAGATACTTTAATTGATTACGATTCAAACGGTACAATGGTTCCGGGTCTTGCAGAAAGCTGGAGCTATGACGAAGCAACCAAAACTTGGACATTCAATCTTCGTGCAGATCAGAAATGGTTAGATAATACAGGTGCTGTTGTGGCAGATGTTACTGCACAGGACTTTGTAGATGCAATGAAATATGTTCTTGATCCTGCAAATGCAAGTGATACTGAATGGTTATTAGAAGATGTGATTTTAAATGCAAGCGCTTATTATGCTGCATTAAGTGATGATGATGCTTCTAACGACATCAAGTTTGAAGAGGTTGGTGTAAAGGCAGTAGATGCTTTAACACTTCAGTACACACTTGAAAAAGATGTTCCTTATTTCTTATCTATGCTTGGTTATGTATGTTTCATGCCGGCTTATGGGCCTTTATTAGAGTCCACAGGTGCTGAATATGCAACAGCAGAAGACAAAATGTACTACTGTGGTGCATATTACATGGCTAACTGGGAACCACAGGTAGAACATCGCTATGTAAAGAACCCAAATAACTGGGATGCTGAAAATGTATTTATTAATGAAATCGTAAAGACATACAATGCAGAAGCTGCTACCGTAGGTCCTGAAATGGCAAAACGTGGTGAAATCGACTACACAGAACTTGGCGCAGATATCGTTGACAGCTGGATGAATGATCCTGCAACAAAGGATATGGTATCTATGGAAAGAGATGATGCTTCTTATTCTTACTTCTATTGCTTTAATTTTAACGTTTACAAGTTAGGCGATGATTGGCAGAGAACCGGTACAAACGAGTACTCTATCGATGAAAAGTATGAGCCATGGAACTGGGAAAAGGCTGTAAATAACGAAAATTTCCGTCAGTCTATTATGAGTGCAGTAAACAGAAAAAATACTGTTTATGTAAATACCGGTGATTATGCAAATCCTGCAGACCTTATTATGAATACTATTACACCTACAAACAACATCGTTCGTGATGGTAAGGATGCTTACACTACTTTAGATGCATTCAAGGATATTCAGGCAGCTGATTTCTACAATGCAGACGAAGCGATTGCATACAGAGATGCTGCTATTAAAGAATTAACTAAAGAAGGTGCTACTTTCCCTGTAAAGATGCTTGTTCGTTACAATCCATCCGGTACAAACTGGGAGCAGGAATGTATCGTATTAGAGCAGCAGGTTGAATCTGTTCTTGGTAAAGACTACGTTGATATTATTATTGAGGCAGGTCCAAGTGAAAACTTCTTAAGCACAGTACGTCGTTCTTCTGATTACATGTTTATGAAGTGTAACTGGGGCGGTGACTATGCGGATCCTGAAACATGGGTTGAGCCATTCTATCAGAGAGACAATGGTGACGGCACATTCCACAGAGGCGGTCGCTATGCATACCTTGCATATGCTATCATTGATGATACAGCAAGTGCTGATACCGTAAAAGAATACTTTACATTAGTAGAAGAAGCAAAGGCTATTACAGGTGCAGACCAGGAAGCTGAGAGATTTGAAGCATTTGCAAAGGCTGAAAGCTACCTTATTGAGCATGCTTTAGCAGTACCTTATGGTATTTCTACAAAGTCATACATCGTTAATAAGTTAGATGTATTTGAAAGCCAGTATTCACCATCCGGTGTTGCAAATTCACGTTACAAAGGTATGAAGTTATATTCTGATTTCATTTCTATGGACGAATACAACGCAAACAAAAAATAATTTTACGTAAAAGTTTTATAGTGAGCTGGGCCCGAAGCAGTCTTTCGGGCCCTAGGCTTGCATAAGGAGAGAAGTTTTATGCTACAATATTTAGCAAAACGTCTTGGACGAAGTATCATTTCATTATTTATTATTATTTCTGTAGTATTTATTTTATTGCGTCAGATGCCGATTGAAGGCTATTTCCCAAACTATGAGAAGATGACAGACTTGCAGATTCAGAATGGTTTGGAAGCATTGGGGTTAAATGATCCTATATTGGAGCAGCTTGGCCGTTTCTGGGTGAACCTTCTTCATGGTGACTTGGGCGCATCCATTACTTACAGACATAATGTAGATGTTATATCCATTATTGCAGAAAAAATCCCGTTTTCTATTAAACTGGGTTCTATGGCAATTTTGGTTTCTTTGGCGTTAGGTATTCCGTTAGGTGCTATGATGGCCAGATATAAAGGTAAATTTTTTGATAAAATGGGTACCTTGTTTATCGTATTTATTCAGGCGGTTCCTTCAGCGGTATACTTCCTTTTTATCCAGCTGTATGGTACGACTATTTTGGATATTCCGCTTTTGTTTGATCCAAACAATCCGAAGAGCTGGATTTTACCGGTATTTTCTATGTCATTAGGTAATATTGCTTACTATGGTATGTGGCTGCGTCGTTACATGGTTGACGAGACCAATAAAGATTATGTCAAGCTTGCTACTGCAAAGGGTGTATCCGGCAATAAAGTATTTTTCAAGCACGTATTTAGAAATGCCTTCGTTCCAATGATCCAGTATTTACCGACTTCTTTCTTAAATACTGTAATCGGTTCCATTTATATTGAATCACTTTACAGTGTGCCGGGTATGGGGGGGCTGCTTGTTCAGGTTATCAAAAAGAGTGATAACACCATGGTACAGGCAATTGTGTTATTATATGCAACCGTTGGTGTAATCGGTCTGTTATTAGGTGATATTTTAATGACAGTTATTGACCCTAGAATTAGTTTGAGTAAAAAGGAGGAAGGCAGATAATGGCAAAGAGTATTAAAAATCAAATGGCCGGCAAGTTAGAAGATGCGCTGACCGAAGAATTATTTGCCTTTGCAGAGTACAACAGCGAAGAAGCAGAGAGAACAGGATACAGTAATTATTCTTATTGGAAGGCTACGTTACAGGTATTTCTCAAAAATAAAGTGGCAGTATTTTTACTGATTGTAATGGTAAGTATTGTAGTGTTTACCTTTATTCAACCGTATTTACCAAATCAGATTGACCCGAATCTGGTAAATATTAATCCTGCAACTTTTATGCAGTATCGTAATGTAAAGCCGGGGCATGAAACCTTTATTCTGGGTACCAATGCTATCGGTCAGGACCTTTGGGCACGTATCTGGGCAGGTACCAGAACCAGTTTGTTCCTTGGTCTTGCAGTTGCATGCGTAGAAGCAGTACTTGGTATAACCATGGGGGTATTATGGGGATATGTACGTAAATTAGACTTTTTCTTTACAGAAGTTTATAATATTTTAGATAATATTCCACAGACCTTGGTACTTATTTTAATTTCATATATGGTTACTCCAAGTATTAAGTCTATGGTATTTGCAATGTGTCTGACAAGCTGGATTCAGATGGCACGTTTTATCCGTAACCAGATTATTATTATCCGTGACAGAGATTATAATCTTGCCAGCAGATGTTTAGGTACTTCTACCTTCAAGATTATTATGAAAAATTTGCTGCCTTATTTAGTGTCTATTATTATGCTTCGTATGGCATTGTCCATTCCGGCAGCAATCGGTAATGAAGTATTCATTACATATATTGGTTTAGGTCTCCCGAGTGAAACGGTTTCCTTGGGACGTTTGATTAATGACGGTCGTCAGCTTATGATGAGTCCGGATTTGAGATACCAGTTGATTTTTCCAACTATTGTATTGTCTATTGTTACCATTTCTTTCTACATTATCGGTAATGCTTTTTCAGATGCAGCCGATCCAAAAAATCACAAATAGGAGAAGCATATGGAACAGAATGTTATTTTGTCCGTAAAAAATTTACATTTGGATTTTAATCTGCGTGGCCGTAAGCTCCATGCCTTACGTGGTATTGACTTGGACGTATATGAAGGAGAAGCACTGGCGATTGTAGGAGAATCCGGTTCCGGTAAGTCCGTATTTACCAAATGTTTTATGGGTCTTACCGACAAAAACGGTACTATTTCCGAAGGCAGTATTATGTACAACGGCCTGGATTTATCCAAGCTTACGAAAGAAAAGGACTGGCTTAGCATTCGTGGCGGAGAAATTGCCATGATTATGCAGGACCCTATGACCAGCTTAAATCCTTTAAAGACCATTGGTGCGCAGATTGCAGAAGCAGTTGCGCTGCACCAGGGACTGAAAGGAGCAGAACTGCGTGAAAAGGCAATACAGTACATCAAGGATGTAGGTATTGCAGACCCGGAAAGACGATATCATCAGTATCCACACGAATTTTCCGGTGGTATGAGACAGCGTGTTGTTATTGCCATTGCATTAGCATGTAATCCAAAGATTTTGATTTGTGATGAGCCGACCACAGCATTGGATGTTACTATTCAGGCGCAGATTTTGCAGCTTATTAAAGATATGAAGGAAAAATATAACCTGACTACGATTTTTATTACTCACGACCTTGGTGTTGTAGCCAATATTGCTGACAGAGTAGCAGTAATGTATGCCGGTGATGTAATTGAAATTGGTACAGCAGAAGATATTTTTTATGATGCAAAGCATCCTTATACATGGGCACTTTTGTCTTCCTTGCCACAGGTGGGCGTAAAAGGCGAAGATTTATATACCATTCAGGGTACTGCACCAAACTTATTCAAGGAGATTTGCGGAGATGCTTTTGCACCACGTAACCCACATGCACTTAAGATTGACTTTGTGAAGAGACCACCATATTTTGAAGTGAGTCCTACTCACAAGGCGAAGACCTGGTTGCTTGACCCTAGAGCACCAAAGGCAGAAGCTCCTGCAATTTTAGAAAAAATCAGAAGCGGAGGACTGGTAAATGGCAAATAATAGAGAAGTTTTATTAGATGTACGTAATTTGGAAGTATCCTTCGGTCCAAAGAGCAAGCGATTTGTTGCAGTTAAGAATGCAAATTTCCAGATATATAAAGGCGAAACTTTTGGTTTGGTAGGTGAATCCGGTTCCGGTAAAACTACCATTGGTCGCGCTATTATGCGAATCAATCCAACCAGCGGCGGCGATATTATTTACAAAGGCCAGAAAATCAACGGCAAAATTGACAAAGAATTAGACCAGAAGGTTATCAAGGAAATTCAGATGATTTTCCAGGACCCACAGGCTTCTTTAAATGAAAGAGCTAAGGTAGATTACATTGTCAGCGAAGGCTTGTTAAATGTAAATAAAAAGCTTTCTAAAGAAGAAGTGACCAAGAAGGTTCATCAGGCTTTAAAGGAAGTAGGTCTTTTGCCGGAATTTGCTTCCCGTTTCCCGCATGAATTTTCCGGTGGACAGAAGCAGCGTATCGGTATTGCCAGAGCATTGATTATGGAGCCAGAGTTTATTATTGCAGATGAACCGATTTCTGCATTGGACGTATCTGTTCGTGCACAGGTACTTAACCTGATGAGAGAACTGCAGAAAAAACGTGATATTACGTACTTGTTTATTGCACACGATTTGTCCGTAATGCGTTATATTACGGACCGTATTGCAGTTATTCACAAAGGTGATATTGTGGAAATGGGTAATACCGAAGATGTAATTACAAACCCAATTCATCCGTATACCAAGGCACTTCTTTCTGCAATTCCTATGCCGGATCCTGCATACGAAAAGAACAAAGAGCTGATAGTATTCAATCCTTTATATTTGGATTATGAAGAAAATCCACCTTCCTGGACGGAAGTGGAGCCGGGACATTTTATTTTAGCAAATCAGATTGATTTAAAGGAATGGTTATAAATTAATATGAATATTTGTTATGTAAATCGTACTATTGCGACTATTTATGAAAAAACAGATACGGTGATGACAAAGACCTACAAAGCAGATGGTGATAAACCGGAACAGACACTTACGATTTCCGCTATTTCCGATGAAGGATTATATGGTATGCCGCTTCTTATATTAGAGGAGTGCGGCGACTGGTACAAAGTGCGCACACACTACAGCTATGAAGGTTATATAGCGAAGGCTGATGTGATTTTTAAAGAAGAAATCGGTCAACAGATGGTGGTAGACTGCCAGTATGTAGATGTTTTGAGTGTACCGAAGGTACAGGGGGTACCTTTTATCAGCCTGACAAAAGGCTGCCTGGTAGAAGTGACCGAGGAAATTACAGGCGGTTATCGCAAAGTAATTCTTTTGGATGGCAGAGTTGGTTTTATGCCGGAACTGTATTTGATAAAGAAAATTTTTCCGACAGATGCTTTTTGTGCAGAAGGAACTGCAGCAGATGATAAGGTATTTAAATCATATCTTCAGAATCTTTTAGACAAACACTTCGAAGGAAGCGAAGAAAATTTCCGTAATGATGTTTGCGCTACCGCACTTACTTATATGGGTACTCAGTATCGTTGGGGCGGCAAGAGTCCCCTTGGAATCGATTGTTCCGGCACCACATCTATGAGTTATATGTTAAACGGCGTACTTACCTATCGTGATGCCAGGGTAGTAGAAGGATATCCGGTGAAGGAAATCCCTCGTGATGCTATGAAAAAGGGCGATTTGCTTTATTTTGCAGGTCACATTGCTCTTTATTTGGGCAATGATCAGTACATTCACTCTACCGCACGTACCGGAAGTAATGGCATGGATATCAACAGCTTTAATCCGGAAGATACAAATTACAGATAGGATTTGGATGAGGGCCTATTAAAAGTAGGCACCATTTTCTGGTAATATACAATGCATAAATCACTTACATTGGAAAAAAGAATCGAAGCGGAGCTCAAAAGCTATGACGGCAAGATGAGCATTTACGCAGATGATTTAAAAGGAAATATGATAAAAATTGGTGTAGATGAGAAGTTTGAAACTGCCAGCACCATTAAAACCTATATTCTAGCTTGTCTTTTTGATAAAGTCAAAAAAGGTTTAGTTACGTTAGACGATATGATTACCTACAAGCCGGAGCACTTTGTGGACGGCAGTGGTGTTGTACGTTCTTTGGAGCCGGGACTTTCGTTAAGTGCCAAGGATGTGGCGACCCTTATGATTATTGTCAGCGATAACGTGGCAACCAATATGATGATTGATTTCCTTGGACAGGACGATATTAACGAGTGTATTCAGAGACTTGGCTGTAAGGATACCGTACTACATAATCCAATTAATTTTGAAAAGTACGACAAGCTGGGTACCAGTACCGTAGCAGACTATGCATCTATATTCATACGTTTGTTAAAGGGTGAACTGATTGGTCCTGAGGAAGATGCACAGATGCTTGAGATTTTTAAAAAGCAGCATTACAACAGCACTATTACCAAACAGTTTCCGGTAGCTTTATTTGACGATGAAGACTGCGGTGCAGAAGCAGGGGCGTTCTGGGTTGCAAGTAAATCCGGTTCCATGAATGCCTGCAGAAATGACGGTGGTATTGTGCATACTCCATATGGTGATTATGTCATTGTCATGTTCAACAAAGAATTTAGCGATGCCATGTACTATCCGGAACATCCGGCAACTGTTTTTGGTTCTAAAGTGAGTAAACTATTGTTTGACCAGTATTTGGCACTGGAAGGACGATTTGTATTATAAAATAATTTTGCCTGGCGACAGCTTATGCAGTGATTGCAAAAGCGATTGCCAGGCATTTTTATATAAAACAAATCATAGAATGAAGCAAGTGGATATAATTTTCTGAATGAAAATTACTTGCAGGTATTAGGCTTGCAATCAAAACCCGGATTAAATGCATAGAAGTTTTTGGAATCCAACTTATCCTGGGTTATACGAAGTGCTTCACCGAAACGCTGAAAATGTACAATTTCACGCTGACGCAGGAAACGGATAGGAGCAATAACATCCGGATTGTCTAAAAGGCGAAGGATATTGTCGTAGGTGGTACGAGCTTTCTGTTCTGCCGCCATGTCTTCATGTAAATCGGTAATGATGTCACCCTTGCTCTGGAATTCACATGCATTAAAAGGAATACCGCCGGCTGCCTGTGGCCAGAGACCTAAGGTGTGGTCTACGTAATATTTGTCGAAGCCGGTACACTTGATTTCTTCCATGGAAAGGTCTTTGGTAAGCTGATAAACGATAGCGCCCACCATCTCGAGGTGATTGAGTTCTTCTGTCGCTATATCATTTAAAAGTCCGGCTACTTCACGATAAGGAGTAGCAAATTTTTGTGAAAAATAGCGCATGCTGGCTGCTAATTCACCATCCGGACCACCAAACTGGCTGATGATAATTTGTGCGGATTTAGCATCCGGTTTGGATATTTTTACAGGAAACTGTAATCTTTTTTCATATTGGAACATATCTTAGCACACTCCTTCCCAAGCATTTGGTTCCTGGCTCCACTCCCAGGTTTTGCTGCAGTTTGACTGCTCAGCAAAAAGCGGGCCATAATTTGCTGCGAAATCTTCACGCAGCTCTTTTAAAATTTTGGCATAATGGTGATAATAATCCAAAGCATTTTTGTCATTTGGATGAGTGTCCAGGTATAACATCATATCGGTCAATAAAAAATCAACCATACTAATTTCATATAATGCGGCACAGCGATCTTTTTTAGCCATTATTTTACACACCTCCTGCCTTCAAATGGTTTACACAATTCCGGAAAAATAGTTCCGTTTTTAAAGCCTTCTTCCAAATTATCAAATACACGTGTAGCATGTTGCCATGGAACATATGACATGCCCAGTGGAAACTGTTCTAAACGCTCGTCAAAATGTTTATCTTGCATAAGGACATCCTTTCTGTCATAAAAACAAATATGGTTTAATATTATAGTATGTATCCTTTCCTCAAAGGTGCTTTCAGATACGATGTAAATATTGTTAATGAGGAGCAAAAATTGGGGTTGTGAATTGGCAAACTTTATTATATACTAGTAGACAGGAAAATTTGACAAAATAACAAAAAGAGAGGACAAGTCTATGACAAAGATTAGAACCAGATATGCACCAAGTCCAACCGGCAGAATGCACGTTGGTAATTTGCGTTCCGCATTATATGAGTTTTTAGTTGCAAAGCATGAGGGCGGTGACTTTATGCTTCGTATTGAGGATACAGACCAGGAGCGTTTTGTGGAAGGTGCGGTCGAAATTATTTATCGTACATTAGAAAAGACCGGTCTTATTCATGATGAAGGTCCGGACAAGGATGGCGGTTTTGGTCCTTACGTTCAGAGTGAGCGTATGAAAACCGGTATTTACATGAAGTATGCCAAGGAATTAGTAGATAAGGGAGAAGCTTATTATTGTTTCTGTGACAAGGAGCGTTTAGAGGGCCTTCGCCAGTCTATTGATATGGGCGGTGCTACCAAAGAAATTACAGTTTATGACAAGCACTGCTTAGGTCTTTCTAAGGAAGAAGTAGAGGCAAATTTAGCAGAAGGTAAGCCTTTTGTAATCCGACAGAATAATCCTACAGAGGGAACCACTACATTCCACGATGAGCTTTATGGAGATATCACCGTGGATAACAGTGAGTTGGACGATATGATTTTAATTAAGTCTGACGGTTATCCAACCTATAATTTTGCAAATGTAGTAGATGACCATACTATGGGTATTACCCATGTAGTACGTGGTAATGAATATCTTTCCAGCTCACCAAAATACAACCGTTTATACGATGCCTTTGGATGGGAAGTGCCGACATACATTCACTTACCGCTTATTACCGATGAAAATCACAAGAAGTTATCTAAGAGAAGCGGACATTCTTCTTTTGAAGATTTAATTGAACAGGGCTTCCTTACAGAAGCAGTAGTAAACTACATTGCACTGCTTGGATGGTCTCCGGAAGATAACCGTGAAATCTTTACACTGGATGAGTTGATTGAGAAGTTTGATTACAGACGTATCAGCAAGTCTCCGGCTGTATTTGATATTCAGAAGTTAAAATGGATGAACGGCGAGTATCTAAAGGCTATGGATTTTGATAAGTTCTATGAACTGGCTGAGCCATACTTAAAGGAAGCACTTATCAAGGAATTTGACTTTAAGAAAATTGCTGCTATGGTAAAGACACGTATTGAAATTTTCCCTGATATTGCAGGTTTGGTAGACTTCTTTAATGAATTACCGGAGTATGACACTGCAATGTATACGCACAAGAAGATGAAGACTACAGAAGAATCTTCTTTAGAGGTTTTAAAAGAGTTGCTTCCTAGATTAGAGGCACAGGACGAATATACCAATGATGCACTTTATGCACTTTTAATGAAGTACGTAGAGGAAAAAGGCTGTAAGAATGGCTATGCTATCTGGCCACTCCGTACCGCAGTCAGCGGCAAGCAGATGACACCTGCCGGTGCAACGGAAATTATGGAGATTATTGGTAAGGACGAGACCATTGCCCGTGTTAAGAAGGGTATTGAGCTCTTAGAAGCAAAGCTTGCCTAATTCAATTACAAAAGCACAGGAGCGTGCTATAAAACACCACAAAGGGGCCTGCCTATGTCTGGCAGGTCCCGGCAGTGGCAAGACTTTTGTCATCACAAACCGAGTGGTTCATATGGTGCGGGAACTTCAAATACCAAGTGAACATATTCTCGTTATTACATTTACCAAAGCTGCAGCCATGGAAATGGAAGAGCGCTTTCAGAAAATTCTGCCGGATGAGCATGCCTGGTTTGGTACGTTTCATTCGTGTTTTTATTATATTCTAAAAAATTCCTACACATCGATTCCAAATCGTTTTATTTCCACTGAAGAAAAGCATCGCATACTGGGTGAAATATGTGATGAAATACTTATACAAGAACCAGATATTGCATTAGAAGATGTAGAGCGTTTGCTTGGGCTTTACATGAACAATGGGCTTTCCATGCAGCATATGCAGGAATTTGCAGATGTAAAGCCGGAGTATTTGAGAGAAATTTATCGTAAATATCATAAAGCACTTAATGAGTATGGTTATATGGATTTTGATGATTTGATGCTTCGCACATATCAGGTGTTAAAGGATCATGCAGAAGTAAGAGCTCGCCTGCAGGAACAGTTTCTATATATTTTGATTGATGAATGTCAGGATATGAATGTGCTGCAATATGAAATCATTAAGCTCTTGGCCGGTACTCGTAAAAATGTATTTATGGTAGGAGATGATGACCAGTCCATTTATCGTTTTCGAGGTGCCAAAGTAGAGTTGATGCAGCGTTTTATTGAGGAGTATAAGCCGGTCACTCAGATTCATTTGGATACCAATTTCAGAAGCACTGCCGGTATTGTAGAAGCAAGTTTAAAGGTAATTGCACAAAATAAAAATCGTTTTGCAAAAAAAGTACAGGCTGATAATCCGGATAGGACCGGACTGGCGATAGAGGGCTTTGAACTCAGGCGTGATATGTATGAAGCAGTTTTTGAGAACTTGGAGAAGTCCGAAAACGACGTTTTGTCGCAGATTGCGATTATTTACCGCACCAATCAGGAACTGCGTAGTATGGCCTATAAACTGCGCCAGAAGGGCATTCCATACATATCCAAAGAAGACCGTAAAAGTATGTTTGATGAAGGGTGGTATTTGGATGTAGAGGCTTATATACGTTTGGGGTTGGGCAGCTTAGAAAGAGATTATATTTTACGTGTGGCAAATAAACCAAACCGTTTTATAAAACGAGAACAGTTAGTAAATATAACGAGACTGCCACAGCCTTTAGAAGTAGCCGTGAAGCATATTCGCACCATGCGTCCGTACCTTGCCATTAAATATATATGGAGCGGCATCGGCTATGGAAGGTGGCTGGAACGTGAACTGGGTATGGATACGGAGCAATGGGATATGATTTGTGAACAATTAGAAGAAATAACACAGGAAATGAAGGGTTTTTCATCGTTGGAGGCATGGCTGGAACATGTAGAAGAGGACCGCTTGCGCCAGAAGGCGTTACAAAAGCCCAAAACAAAAGAACAGGCGGAAGGGGTGCACCTTCTTACCATGCATGCGTCGAAAGGGTTGGAGTTTGACACCGTGTATTTATTGGATGTGAATAAAGGCAAGGTTCCAAAGGGGGCCAAGCTTTCCGCAGAGGAATTAGAAGAGGAACGCAGACTTTTTTATGTGGCTATGACCCGCGCCAGAAAGCATTTAAATATCTATTATGTCAGAGGGACGCAGGACCATATTTTGCAGCCGTCGATGTTTTTAGAAACGATAATGCGGTGAGCTCATGAACTCACCGCATTTAATAATCCTTATTCTTCCTCTACGATTTCATCGTACTCAACAGAATCTAAAAATTCGTCAAAAGCATCTGCAACCAATTCGTATTCGTCGTCATCTTCGATGTAGCCAAGAACCGGTTCTTCGTTAGGGTCGTCCGGATTTTCGGAGTAGCGATAGAACCAAACTTCTCCGTCTTCGTTCTCACCATTTTCATCTAAAGGTAGTAATACAATATAATCAGTGCCCTGAACTTCTAAAATAGTAACGATAGAGCAAACTACGGTAGAATCATCATCTAATTCAAGGGTAACTGTCATTTCTTCGTCAGCATAATTTTTATTTGCCATAATAACCTCCTATAGGAACTCTTATGGAATCATTTTACACGCTTTTTTACAAAAACGCAATATGTTTATTTTATTTCATAGAGGAACTCATCAAATGTCTTGTGCATAGTATATGGTAAAAGCATAATTATGAGGTGATAATACAATGAACTGTATTTGGATTTTACTGTTACTTTTCTGCAGTGGAAATAATTGTGGCTGCGGCAACAATTGGAGCGGCTGTGGCAATAATTGGAATGGCTGCGGAAATAATTGCGGTCGTGGAAATCGTTGTGGTTGCAATTCCAACTGGAGCTGTGGTAATGGCTGTGCACGATGCAATGGGTGTGAAAATGGCTGTAATACCTGCGCTAGAGAAGCTACTTGTGAGACAGTTTGCGAATCTGTGTGTGAAACAGCACGTGAGAGAGTGCAGGAGAGAGCTGCGGAACAGGATTGTGGATGCCACAGAGCATTTCCTTACACATCATATCCGGTTTTAGACCATTGTGACTGATTTTAAGTAAATTCGTTTGCAGCAGGCCCGGGAATCTTTTCCCGGGTCTGTTTACGAAGGAATTCTCCGGTCTGTTCTTATTGACTTTATACACTTGCAGTGTTAAACTAAATGCAGGTTTATTTTTGGAGGAACATACGATGTTAGATGGCAAGAAAGTTTTATTCAGTGGTATGCAGGCTACCGGTAATCTGACCTTAGGCAATTACCTGGGAGCATTAAAAAATTGGACCACGTTAACCGATGAATATCAGTGTTTTTATAGTGTTGTAGATTTACATTCCATTACCGTAAGGCAGGACCCGGCAGAGCTTAGAAAGCGTGCCAGAAACCTTCTGACTCTTTATATTGCAGCAGGTCTGGACCCGGAAAAGAACTGTTTATATTATCAGTCTCACGTGACCGGTCATGCAGAGCTTGCATGGATTTTAAATTGTTTTACTTATATGGGTGAGTTGAATCGTATGACCCAGTTTAAGGACAAGTCTGCAAAGCACGCGGACAATATTAATGCGGGGTTATTTACATATCCGGTACTTATGGCGGCAGATATTCTGTTATTCCAGTCTGATGTGGTACCTGTTGGCAAGGACCAGTTACAGCACTTAGAGATTACCAGAGATATTGCTACACGTTTCAATGGTATTTACGGGGATGTATTTACTATTCCGGAGCCTTATATCGGCAAGGTTGGTGCCAAGATTATGTCCTTACAGGACCCTGTAAAGAAGATGAGTAAGTCTGATGAAAATCCAAATGCAAGTATTTATCTGATGGATGATCCGGATACCATTATTCGTAAGTTTAAGCGTGCCGTAACCGATTCTGAGGCTTGTATCCGTTATACCGACGACCAGCCGGGTATCAAGAATCTGATTGACATTTTCAGTGCATGCTCCGGCATGGCTGCAGAGCAGATTGTTGCGGATTATGAAGGCAAGGGTTATGGTGACTTTAAGCTTGCAGTTGGTGAGAGTGTAGTAAATGTGTTGAAGCCGATTCAGGACAGATATGCAGAGCTCCAGAAGGACAAGGCTTATCTCGACAGCATTATCAAGAACAATGCAGAGAAGGCACAGTATTATTCCAACAAGACGCTTCGCAAGGTGCAGAAGAAGGTTGGATTCCCAGAGCGTGTGAGATAGTGTGTATGCAAAAAGCCAAGACGTATGTCCAATATTTAATATATCTCCCTAGAAAATTCCACCGAGTCAGCTCCTAAAAATGTACGGGCGTTACCGTACATTTTTTGACGGAGCATTCGGATGAAATTTTCTATTGAGATTATTAAATATTGTTCATGAGCCTTGGCTTTTTTGGTTACACTTCTCACACGTGGGAATCTTGTACATTTAATTTGCTATTCTAAGCATTGTTTCATGTCCTTAGGTAATTCTTGCTCAAAATATATTTCTTCCAAAGTTATCGGATGTGTGAACTGCAAGGAGTAGGAGTGTAGTGCCTGGCGGTTAATTAAAGAACAGTCACCACCATACAAATCGCCTCCGTACAAATCATCCCCAATCAGGGGATGTCCGATGGAACTCATGTGGACGCGGATTTGGTGGGTGCGTCCGGTTTCTAATCGAAGTTGAATTAAGGAAATTTGTTTGTCGGGAAGGTGCAGCAGCTTTTTAAAATGGGTTGTTGCAGCTTCTCCTTTTTCATAGTCTACGATTCTTTCTATGGTAGAGCCTTCTTTACGGGCGATAGGGGCGTTAATAGTGCCGTTTTCAGGTAGTGAGCCATCATCGGTGCATATGGCCAGGTAGGTGCGTTTGATGAGCCTTTCAGACACCATACTGGAGAGGATTCCGCTTGCAAGCTGGTGTTTGCAGAGGATGGTAAGGCCGGTAGTGTCGCGGTCTAAGCGGTTTACGCATCGAAAGATAAAGGGTTTATCCTGGGAGGCAAAGTAGTAGGCAATGCCGTTTGCAAGGGTGCCGGTATAGTGATTTTGGCTTGGATGCACCGGCATATTGGCAGGTTTATTTACTACCAGAATATCCTCATCTTCATATACAATATCTATATTCAGTTTTTCAGGCACAATTTTTTCAGAGCTTTCCGTTTCTAATAGTTTTATAGTTAAAATATCTCCAGAAGATATTTTTTGATTGACGTATGCCCATACGCCATTTAATAAAATACCCTCCGGAGTTTTTTTGAGTGCAATAATTGCTTTATCTGTATAATGCTTTTTCTTTAAAAACTGTAAAATGGTAGCGCTCTGAAACGTCTCATTTATGTGATAAGTGATTATTCGTTCCATTAATGTGATTTTACCTGCTTCCAAAAATTGTTGTAGGTTCTTTCTACCTCTTCTCCAAGATACTTGTAAACTTCAAGTTCATAGTCTGCAAGGTTTGGAAATGCAATTTGGGAATTACGAATTTCTTCGTCCTCAATCATTTCTCTTGCAGCCATATTTGGAGTAGAGTAGGTAATATAATCAAAATTTAACAGTGCAATATCCGGTCTGCAAAGGAAATCTAAAAATTTCTCTGCATTTTCCACATTGCGAGCATTTTTGGGAATTACCCAAGAGTCAATCCAGAGGTTGGAACCTTCCTTTGGAATGACGTATTCCAAATCCGGATTTTCACGCTGTGTATAAATGGCTTCACCGGAATAAATGACACCGATTGCAGCTTCGCCACCAATCATTTTGTCACGAACCTGGTCTACAACGTAGGCCTGTACAATAGGTTTCTGGTTCATAAGCTCCTGCTTGGCAAGCTCCAGTTCCTCTGTAGTCTGAGAGTTGCAGGAATTGCCTGTTTTTTTGAGGGCAACCATAAAGGCATCACGTACGGAATCCTGCATTAAAACCTCATCCGTGTACTTTGGGTCCCACAAATCTGCCCATTCATCGATTGGTTCTGACACCAAGGTAGTATTATATAAAATACCAACGGTTCCCCAGCAATAAGGAAGAGCGTATTGACCTTCCTCGTCAAAACCTTTGGACATTTCCCAATAATCTTCCCCAATATAAATTCGATTTGAAATATTATCCCAATTAATTGGCTGAAGCAAATCCTCAGTAATCATTTTACTAATCATGTAATCAGAAGGACACACCAAATCATATAATGCTGCACCGGCAGAAATTTTGGAATACATGGATTCATTTGTTTCAAATTCATCGTAAATAACCTGAATGCCGGTTTCTTCTTCAAAGATCTCCAACACAGCAGGGTCAATATATTCGCCCCAGTTATAAACGTATAATTTATTACCCCCATCTTCCTTGCCGCAAGCAGTGAAGGAAGAGAGCACAAGTACTGAAGTTAATAAAAGTACAAAAAGTTTTTTCACATCAGTTCTCCTACATACTAGTAATCTAGCGTTTTTTATTTGGTTCTTTTGGTGTGTGATTTACCAAAAGAAGTAAGATAAATACCACTACAAAAATAATGGTGGAAAGCGCATACATTTCCGGCTTGATACCTTTGCGAAGCTCCGTGTAAATCTTGGTAGAAAGGGTGTCAAAACCGGGTCCTTTTGTAAAGTGCGTAATAATAAAATCATCAATGGACATGGTAAAGGCCATTAAAAATCCGGAAGAAATACCCGGCAATAAATCCGGTAACACTACTTTACGGAAGGCCGTGAACTTGGTTGCACCAAGGTCAAGTGCTGCTTCGTAAACACTTGGATTTAACTGCTTCATTCTAGGCAAAATACTTAAAATCGCATAAGGAATATTAAAAGTAATGTGTGAAATCAGTACCGTCATAAAACCTAACTGGAAACGTATCCCTATTTTGCCTAATACATTGCCTACGCTTAAGAAAAGAAGCATCAAGGAAATACCGGTTACAATTTCTGCATTTAACATAGGGATATTGGTAATACCGGTAATAAAGCTTCTGCCTTTGCGTCCAAGCTGCTGCATGGCAACGCAGCCAATCAGTCCAAAGATAGTGGCTATCAAAGCGGAGAGCAGAGCTACAATCAACGTATTGCCTAGAGCGGACATAATTTCTTCGTTTTGGAAGAGCTCCATATACCAGTCAAAGGTAAAACCGCCCCATTTAGAACGGGTCTTGCTGGCATTAAAGCTTAGTACAATTAAAGTAATAATCGGTGCATATAAAAACAATAGAATAAGACCGATGTAAATTCGTTTGAGAGACTTGTAAATCATAATGCATTGGCCTCCCCGTCTTTATCAAAAATCATAGAAAGAACCATGTTAACTACGATAAATAACATTAACACGATAGATAAACCGGAACCTAAATGCCAGTTGCAGGCAACGGTAAATTCCTGCTCAATCACGTTACCGATTAATAAAATCTTGGAACCGCCCAGAATATTACTGATAACGAAGGTAGTAAGGCTTGGTACAAACACCATAGTAATACCACTGATGATACCCGGGATACTGAGTGGGAAGATAATACGTTTAAAGGTAATGAAACTGTTGGCACCTAAATCTCTTGCGGCATTGATTACGCTTTTGTCAATTTTGGCAAGGGTATTGTAAAGCGGTAAAATCATAAACGGCAGATAGTTGTAAACCATACCTAATACGATGGCATAGTTGGTGTTAATAATACGGAGTGTGGGTAAACCAAGGGTAGTAAGAAGACCATTAATAACACCGGTTTTTTCGATAAGGGTCTGCCATGCCAAAGTACGTAACAGGAAGTTCATCCACATAGGGAGAATAAACATAAACACAACATACTGGTGAGAATTTACGTTCATCTGACTTAAAATATAAGCCAAAGGATATGCCAGTAAAAAACAGATAATGGTACTGATTACAGATAAAACAATGGAAACCATCAAAGCCTTAAAATGCCAAGGCTCGACCATTGCCGTAATATTTTCTAAGGTAAACGTACCGGTTTTGTCCGTGAAACCGTAGTAAAAAATCATAAACAGCGGAATCACGATAAAAGCACCAATCCACAAATAAAAAGGAGTGGAGAGGAGATGATTAGAAAGCTTCTTTTTATTCATTTACACCAACGGCCTCCTCATCCTCAGACTGTGGTTTGTTCATGATTTGAATGTTTTCCGGGTCAACTAAAATACCAACTTCGGTTCCTACCGGCTGCATACGGGTAGAATGAACCAGCCATTCAAAACCGCCTGCCATAACTTCCATTTCATAATGTACGCCTTTAAAAATAAGATGAGTAACCACACCTTTTAAGGCTGCCTTGTCCGGGGAAACAAGCTCCACATCTTCCGGACGAATAACTACGTCCACCGGCTTGTTGGTACCAAAACCGGTATCAATGCAGGCAAATTTTGTACCTAAAATAGAAACTAACTTGTCCTGAAGCATAATACCGCCGATAATATTGGATTCGCCGATAAAGTCAGCAACAAATGCATTTTCCGGTTCGTTGTAGATTTTTTCCGGAGTACCAATTTGCTGAATATAACCCTGATTCATAACCACAATGGTGTCAGACATGGTCAGGGCTTCTTCCTGGTCGTGAGTAACATATATGAAGGTAATACCAAGTTCATTTTTTAAACGAATCAATTCGTACTGCATGTCCTGACGAAGCTTTAAGTCAAGGGCACCCAGCGGTTCGTCCAAAAGCAAAAGCTTTGGCTCGTTTACAATAGCACGTGCAATAGCAATACGCTGCTTCTGACCGCCGGAAAGAGAATCCGGCATACGATTTTCATAACCTTGAAGATTTACCAGCTTTAAAGCATATTTAATTTTGTCATTAATATAATCTCTGGATTTACCCTTAATCGTAAGACCAAAAGCAATATTTTCCTTAATGGTCATATGGGTAAAGAGAGCATACTGCTGAAAAACGGTATTTAACTGACGCTTATTCGGAGGCAGGCTGGTAATATCCTGACCATTAAAAATAACGTTACCCTTATCCGGCTGTTCAAAACCGCCAAGAATACGAAGGGTAGTAGTTTTACCACAGCCACTTGGACCCAAAAGTGTTAAAAATTCATTTTCCCTGATATATAAACTCAAATCATCCAAAATCAGATTGTCACCATATGATTTGGAAATATGCTGTAAATCTACTAATTTATTGCTCATGTATATAATCTCCTTGGACTCGTATTTAAAAACTTGGTGGGGTGCTTATCCACAAAATAGAAGCGGGTGATTTGGGACCGGCTTCCATATAATGTGTGGTATCAGCCTTAAAGTAAAAGGTTTCACCTTTGCGGACCTTGTAACGTTTCTTGCCTAAATGAATATATATAATACCGGAAAGGACATAACCAAATTCTTCCCCGTCATGGGGGTTGTCCGGATAGGTCGTTCCGCCGGGCTCTAACGTAAGTCTGATGGGCTCCATCATGTTTTTCTGGGCATTTGGAATAATCCACTCAATTTTATTGCCCAGCTCGGGGTCTATTTTTTCGAAATAATCCGATTCATGAAATACAATCTGTTCTTCTTTTTCTGCCTGAAAAAAAGTGCACAGGTCAGAACCAAGGCACTGTAAGATATCGGTCAAGGTAGCAATCGAAGGAGAGGTCAGGTCACGTTCTAACTGGGAAATAAAGCCTTTGGAAAGCTCACTTCGGTCTGCCAGTTCTTCTTGCGTAAGGCCGTTTTTTATTCGTAAGTCTTTGATTTTGGCACCTATATTCATGACGTCACTCCTCTCAATATCTTAAACCTAAAGTTTAATAAAACTAAACAAATATTTAAGATTGATTATATACTTAAATTAGAAAATGTCAACATAATATCAATAAAATGATTAACAAAAATGAAAATATGTGTTATTATGTAAAAAACTATTGTACGGAGGCGTATTATGTCATCAGATAAATATGTAGCATATGTTTCCAAATACACGATCGGAAACAAACTGGGCATCAAAATTTTTGATGTAGATATGGAAAAAGGCCGTTTTTATCCAAAGGATGAGGTGGAAATTACCAACTCTTCTTATTTAACAATATCCCATAACAGAAAGTATTTATATTCCATTACTGACTTCGGTGTAGAGGCGTACAAAATCATGCCGGACGGTCAATTGGAGGTGCTGAACGAGGCAAGCATTAACGGTATGAGAGGATGCTACCTTTCTACAGATTATAATGACACCTTCTTGTTTGTTGCCGGATACCATGACGGAAAGGTGACGGTACTCAGACTGAACGAGGATGGTTCCATTGCAGGCATTACAGAGGAAATTTTCCACAAAGGTGCAGGAAGTATTGCAGAGCGTAACTTCCGCCCGCATGTAAACTGTGCCCGCGTAACCAGAGACAATAAATACCTCTGTGTAGCAGACCTTGGCATGGACCATGTAAAAGTATACAAAATAGACCACAGACGCGGCAAGTTAAAGCTGGTTGACGTAGTACGCAGTGAACCGGAATCTGCACCAAGACATATTAAATTTTCTGAAGATGGCCGTTATATGTATGTAGTTCATGAATTAAAGAACTATATTGATGTGTATCATTATTATGAAATTAAAGATGTACCTTATTTTGATAAGATTCAGACCATTTCTACATTGAATGATTATCATTCCGGAAATTCTGCAGCCAGTGCACTGAATTTTTCAGACGATTATCGATATGTTATCAGCTCCAATGCAGGAGATAACAGTGTGGTTATATACGAACAGGATGAAGAAGACGGTTACCTGAAAAAGCTTTTGTGCCTTCCGATAAATGGTTCCTATCCAAAGGATGCTACCATGTTCCCGGACAACAAGCATCTGGTAAGCTTAAACCACGAGTCTAATACCCTTACCTTCTTGACCGTGGACTTGGAAAAGAAGATTATTGTACTTAATGGACCGGAAATAGCTTGTGATAAGCCGAATTGTGTAATTTTCCACAAGTTAGGTAATGATAAGTAAATAGAAGTGTATATAATAAGTAAAGAGCGGTGTTTTGAAGTGATTCAAAATACGGCTCTTTTATCGTGCAAAAACTATAAAGGCTGGTCTAAGTCGGATATTATATACTGTACAATATCCTGAACCTGACAGTTCAAAATTCTACATAAATCATTAATGGTTGTTGTATTCATTGGTTTATTTTTTCTTAATTTATCAATAGTAGCACTGGAAATGCGGTAATGGTTAATCAAAGTGTAAGTTGTTTCCTGTGATTGCCTTAAGGTGTTCCAAAATGGTGTATAATCTATCAAATCTTTCCCTACCTTCCTAAAGTGTACTTACATTTTAGCACAAATTTATAAAAATATCCCCCCTTATTTGAATTTTATTTTAACATTTTATCCTTGACTATGGTTAGGAAAATGACTATAATATATATAATCATTAAAATGACCATACAATTCAAACCTGTGATACATTTATGTGGGAGTATACAAATGGCTATTAAAAATAAAAAATCAACAGAAGCAGTAAGTATAAAACATAGAATTATGACAGTGCTCGGTACAGTAATCTGTATTATATTATTGCCGGTATTGTTAATTAACATCACTTTAATTATAAAGAGCTACACGAATGCAGATGAGGTACCAAGCGTAGGCGGATACCTGCCATTAATTGTATTGACAGATTCCATGTATCCAGTGATTGAAAGCGGTGACTTGATTATCTGCCACACCATCGAAGGCAGTGACGTAAAGGTAGGAGATGTAATCTCTTATTTTGATCCGGCCGGGAATGGCATCAGTATTGTAACCCACCGTGTAACGGAAGTAACCAAGGAAAATGGCGGACTTGCATTCCGCACCAAGGGTGATGCCAACAACGTAGAGGACTCCCTTCTGGTACAGGAAGACAGTTTGGTAGGCGTTTACAAGGGCCGCATCGCAGGTGCAGGTAATGTTGCCATGTTTATGCAGACATCTACCGGTCTTATTGTATGCGTAGTGCTCCCGCTTATTCTTTTAGTAGGCTACGATGTAATCCGCAGTAAAGCCTATGAAAGCAAAAAGCAGAAAGATACCGATGCATTACTTGCCGAATTGGAAGCTTTAAAAGCAGAAAAGGCTGCAAAAGAGGCTGCAGCTGCCGCAGAGCAGGAATAACCTGCAACACAATAATTTGTTATTCAAATCCACTGAAGCCACGCTCTGGATTTTGGATATATAGCCGCGGCATTTTAGCTCGGCACAAAATGGGCGATATGCCCGGCAATATATTTGATACGCAAAAGCGTAAATTTTAACAAGAAAGGGGTTTTTTGTTATGAAGAAAAACAAAATGATGCGATTGGCTTCTGCAATGATGGTAATGACACTTATGACAACCAGCGTTATCAGTGGTACTTTCGCGAAGTATGTGACAAGTGATAGTGCAACAGATAAGGCTAGAGTTGCTAAATGGGGTGTAACTGTAACCGCAGTTAATAATGATATGTTTACTAAAACATATGAAACTAATGCTACTGTTGATGATAGTAGCATTATAAATAGTGTTGTATCTAGTACAGATGATAAGTTGGTTGCTCCAGGAACAAAGAATGAAGAAGGTATAACATTCGCTATTACTGGTACTCCAGAAGTTGCTTGTAAAGTTGCAATTAAAGTTGGCGCTGTAGACGCAAGTGGAAATGTTACAGCAGATCCGGTTGTAGATGTTTATTTGAAGAATGGAACATATAGTGATCCAACAGGTAAGGCAGAAACCTTTACTGTAGATATGACTGACGGTTTTTATTATCCCGTTGTGTATACTTTGACAAGAACTCCGGCTGGAGGCGTAGCTGAAACTGTAGCAACAGGTAATTTGGCTAGTGTTATGGAAAAGTTTGCTAATAAGACCGACGAGTATCAGGCAAAAACAAACTTAGATGAGGTGTGTGGTACATATAAACTTACATGGGCATGGGCTTTTGAAAGTGGAAATGATGAAGCAGATACTTTTTTAGGAAATCTAGTAGCAAGTGGGGGAACAGATCCAAATGCTTCGACAGCTATTAATTTTGGTGTGGAAATTTCTGTAACCCAGATCGACTAATACATAGTCCAGAAAATAATAAAAAACCAAGCACATAGATTAAGCACTCGGCACGATGTGGCCGGCCGGGTGCTGCTTTTGCTTTTTAGGGTCTCTCGGAGCACAAATAGATGTCTTCGAGGGACGTTAAAAAGCAAAAGAAACCAGGCATTAGAAAATAAGTGTTTGCAAAATTCCAGGCAGTAGGTTTTTCTGTGCAAAGCAACGATTTCGAAGAAGGCCTTCCATCCGCGGCCGGTCCTTAGTCGGTGTGCGCAGCGCAGCGACTTATGTACCGCTGCCAGCGGATGAGAGCGAAAGCGTGCCTGTGTGAAATCTGTTGCTTTGCACAGAAAACAGGAACACCTAGAATTTGGCAAACTCTTAATTGGATACACAAAAGGGGAAAGGAGGCTGCACCAATGGAAAAGCAGAATGAACAAAAAAATGTAAATGATAAAAAGCGACATGGATGGCTGGCTGCAGTCACCGGGTTGCTTTTTGTTACGATTTGCGTTACCGGAGCATTATTGGCATCTATTTTAAAACAGCACGTAACGGACGATATGGATGCTATTGCATTGGTGCCATCTTCCGGAAACACTGCAGAAATTAGTGGTGTGTATCTAATAGAAAATGGTACGGGTGGCGATTTTATCAAGTTAGAGAATGCAACTGTTCCGACTAGTGAAAGCAATCAAAACCAAAATGAGGAGACACCGTCTGAGCAACAGCAATCAAATACTTCCGAACCTGCTACTGCAGCTCAAATCAGCACCGAAATGGTGGAAGAGGAAGTTATTGTATATAAAAATCCGGAATTCCAAGTATCCGATGATGTGAAAGTGTGGGAAACCAACACAGAAGTAGATATTTTTAAAATTGCTTACGAAAATGGTGAAGCTGTTGTAACGGTAGATGGTATGAATGATAAAGTTATCGCACCGGGTACCGGAAATGAATATACTTTTTATCTGAAAAATACCGGAGATGTTTTTTTGGATTATACCTTAGAAATCGAAGCATATTTTACACCGGAAACTACTCCGATACCGGTAGAAGTCCGATTAAAAGGCTATCACGGCACATATTTGCTGGGGAGTGATGATACTTGGAATGATGTTCTAGAATTAAATCAAGTAAAAGATGAGGCTTCTATAGCGGTAAACCGCTATGCATATTATACCTTAGAGTGGAGATGGCCTTTTGAAAGTGGTGACGATAGTTACGATACCTTTTTAGGCAATATGGCAGTGGATGAGGACGTGACCCTTACGATTGCTATTAAGACCGTAGCAACCGGTGAGGATATGGTTACTGAAATTCATACGAGACCGGTTGGTTCCGGCGATGATAGCAAGTTGCTTGTATGGATAGGAATGGTGGTAGCAGCAGGATTGTTGTCTGTAGTTATTTTGAAGAGAAAACGGCCAAATAAAAAAGTCATGCATAATCAGGAGCAAATACATGAAAAAGACTAAAATTATAGCGATTTGCAGGCGAATACTTTTGGCTGTAGCAGCAGTTATTATAGGTGTGCGCGTATATGCCTGGAATGCGGAAAGCCTGGTAGGAAACCGCATGCCGATGCCTTTCGGATATGGTGCAGCCGTGGTATTGACCGGCAGTATGGAGCCGACCTATGCCATTGATGACGTGATTATTGCAAAAGAAATGGAACACTACGTGGTTGGCGATGTGGTGGTATATCAGGATGGTGACATGGTAATCGTACACCGTGTGATAGCAGTGGACGAAGAGACTATCCAGACCATGGGTGATGCCAACAACGTGGAAGATACCCCTATTGCCAAGGATAAGGTGAAGGGCAAGGTAATTGCAAGTATTCCGTCTATGGGCGGCATGGTTCGATTTATGAAAAACCCTGCAGCAGTGGCAGGAATCCTTGCAGCAGCGGTATTTTTGATGGAATTTTCCTATCGCAAGGAAAAAGAAAAGGATGATGACGAGCTAGAGCGTATTAAGGCAGAAATCCGCAAGCTCAAAGATGAACAGGAGTAAATACATGCAGAGTAGCAGAAAGGAACAAGGACAATTTCATAATAAACCGAATATTGCCTTGCGCCTTGCTGCAATATTGCTTGTATCTGTATGCTTGTCCATTTGGATGATGAACGGCTTATTTGCTAAGTACAGAACCAGTGACGAAGGCAGCGACGGTGCCAGAGTGATTAAGTTTGGGGATATATTCCTGGAAGAAAGCGGCGATTTTGTAGACGGAAAAGGATTACTTGTCCCAGGTGTGAATTTGATTAAAGACGTAGACGTTAGCTTTACGGGAAGTGAGTCATCCACCTATGTATTTGTGGAAGTGGAGTTACCAAGTCATTGGAGCGGCCGCACGATAGCGGATAGTGGTTCTACTGATATCAGACTATTTTTTGCATACCAAGGTAAGATATATTGGACCGTAGCAACTTCCTGGAATTATTTGCCAATTGAAGGCGAAGAAGCAACCACAAGATTCGTGTACTACCGCGAACTTGCACCGAATGAAGTCTTAAATAAAGCAGAGTTTATTGCAGGGGACACCATTACTGTAAAAGATACTTTGACAAAGTCAGACATGGAGGCCATCGCAAGACTGCCACAGTCATTAATTATAAACTTACGTGCTGTTGTAGTGCAAAGTAATGGTTTTACTGGGCAAACGGAAACCGCAAGAGCACAAGCCGCGTGGGCATCTATTTCAAACAAAAGCAATTAATGTATTTGGGAAAATAAACCACAACAAGAAGGAAGGGTAAAATTATGAAAAATATTAAAAAACGATGTTTAGCTTTTTTGTTGTGTTTACATACTATTTTGTACATGCTGTTTCAGATGCCTTCCGTTGTAATGGCGGAAGATGATACGATTGACTGTGCGCCTGTAGTGGAAGAAATGCAGAATAGCGAAGTCAATGGAAGTGAAATTGAGGATGACGAACTTCTGGGAAGTGATGGCGAAGTTCTTGAAATAGAAAACAAAACAACAACAGAAATTGAGGAAAATCAGATTTTGGTAATTAATGAAGAAGGCGATGAGCCGGGTTCTGAACCGGAGATAGAGACAGAACCGGAGAATGGAAATACATTGGAGTGGATTTCTTATAGCGATTACAGAAACGCAGAAAGAGATAGAACATGGAATAATCCTGAACTTTTCATAGGAACTCATGCAATATTTGACTTATCCCTTGGTACTTTTTATGTTTCATCAGGTTTAAATGAAGCTGCTAAAAGTATAAAGACTATGTACGTAGAAGCGTCAAAATTTGCGGATTCTACCGGAAAGAGCATAGAAGTTATTATCACGGACTATGCAAAAGACGAGAATGGCAGTGGCGTTTGGTTTGAAGTAATGGCAGCGGAAGGATATGAGCTTCCTGAGATTATGGAACAACATCCATATGTGTGGCATATGGCTGTAGCTGATGATATGCCCGTATTACATATGGCGCCTGTGAAGGGTATGTTTGCTGTTGAAGAAATCTATGTGCAACAGAAAATGAATGCAGCAGAAAAAGGTGTTAAATTGCAGACCGTAAATTTGCCGGATTTCTTTGAAGTTATTTATGTTTCCGGTGATGGCTTAGATTGGTATGATTTAGGCGATATTACGTCTTGGTCTGATACAATTACTGTAGCGGACCGCTATATTTCTGCATATTCTGTTATTCTAGTCCCTGCTGAAGTATCCGGAGCATATGACAGACTTATGAATGCGGATGGTACCGCTGAATACAATGAGATTTTGTCGCAGTTGCCAGAAGGCATAACATCACAGTTCACAAGTGTACATATATCAAACTTAGAAAAACATTTTGAAGATTTATATATAAGTGAAAACGTGGAATACACCGAAATGGTAATGCTCGGTGATGTAGAGGTTCCGGTTACCGTTCATGGCAAGCTTCCGCAGGAAGGCGTGAAACTGACTGTACATGCAGTGACAGCAGAAGCTGTTATGAACGAAGGTTTTGACATTAAAGATGAATCCGAAATCATAACTGCATTAGATATCAAGATTATCAAGGACGAAGATGGCACGGAGTGGCAGCCGGATGAAGGTGAAAAAATTTGGGTTTCCATTGGAATGAAAGAATTTGGCTACGAAGATGGTAGTATATTGCAGTTGCATCATAAACACGGTGATGACATAGATAAATATGAAATCTTTGTAGTAATAGATGGTAAAGTAACCGTAGGAACGTATGGTTTTTCTACATATGTTGTTACGTCAACGGATGAGGAAACTGGTACACAAATTGGAACAAATGTTACGCTTACTGTAGGACAGGAAGTGATTTATTATATAAAAAACCTTTCAATTGTGTCAGGACGGAATACATATGCTCCTGATTTTGGTAATTGGTTTGTTACTGATTTAGAAGGTGCAATATACTATGAGGTGCATAGTAATGATACCATTGGACATGATGGTATGTTAGTACCATGGATTAAAATTGTTGCTTTAAAAGAAACAAGCTCACCAATTACATTAGAGTTTAAGTATGGGCGCAACAATAATGATACAAATTATTCTGAGGTTCATTATTTGGAAATTGTATCTCCAAAAGCTACGACAGATGCTCCCCAAAAATTGTATATAAAAGATGAAGTTAATACGAGTGGGCGCATTACTGCGACGCTTGTTGATGTTGATGGTAACGAGATAGAGAATGGATTGGATGGTGCTGCATTTACCTGGAAACGTATGGATGGTAGTCAAGATATGTTCATTATGCCGCAGGCATATGAACAAGATAATCGTAGTATCAATATAGCAAAAGACCATGGTGGATTATTAGAATCCAAGAGAGAAAAGAATGCAGCAGGTGAAATAATTCCGAATGGTGACTATGTACATACAGAATATGAGGTTACTGCTATATTGTCAGATGGTACCGTTCTAAGTGATAAGTATACGGTGTATTATCAAAGTGAGATTATTAATGCCAGCTTTGAAGCACCGCCTGCAACAGCACATACATATACCTTCTTTCCAAATGGATGGGCAGGAATGTATTGGAAAACGACTGGGCCGGGTTCAGGAAAAAATCTTACAAGAGATATTGAATATGTAGACTTCGAACCCAACCAAAATGGTAGACCTTACAATAGTACAAGTCCAGCGTTTGGGGTAGCATCAGCATCCGATGGTGATCAGTTTGCGGAGTTAAATGCCGAAGCATTTGGTACGTTATATCAGGATATTATTACGGTACCAGATGAAGAGGTTGCTTGGAAATTTTCTCATGCTGCAAGACAAAATTATCATAATGAAATGTATATTGTGTTAGGACCTACAGAAGCAGCTCAAAAACTTACAACACAACGTCAATTAGAGGAATTGGCTCAAGCTGCCCGACAAGCTGATACAAATAATAAGTTGGGTAGCAACGAATGCGTAAATGTTACATATGATGGTGCAGAGTATTCGGTATGGTATCATGAGGCCACGGACAATGGATTGTGGGAGATGATAGAGGGTACTTACATAGCAAAACAGTATCGAACTAGAGTATTTTTTATGTCACAGTCTCAAAGTCAATATCAAAATTACGGTAATTTGATTGATACTTCAAGAGTTGGTCAGTATAAGTCGTATTTGATTGAATATTATACAGAAACTTTTGTTGATGGTGAAAAGAAAACCGTGTATTTAGGTAGCGAACCTATTGGAGAAGCTCTTTTATATTCATCTGTACCGCTAGAAATGTACGAAGAGTATCTTTCTCAAAATTATTATTTACACAAAATATTAATAAATAATAGTAATTATCCATATAATATTCGATATGCTGATGATGAATCTTTGTTCATTGATAAATATAATGGAACTGCAGTAGATCCACTTACAGGCCTTAGCGACAAATACAACGATTATGAAATTGTTATGCAAGTTTTTTTTAGGGATACGATTATTGCTGTTCAAAAAGAACTCGAATTTCCAACCACACTTACAGCTGAGCAGAAATTGAAAATTATTGAAGATTTAAATAAGAGTACAGGTGGAAGCTATAAAGCAAGCTTTCATTTATACACGAAGGATGGAGGGGCAACGTATAGTGTAATGGGCGATGTTCCTATTACACATCGAGATCCAACAGGTGAATATACAGGTTATTTATCGCTTGGGGAAAATCCCCCATTGGGAAATGATTATTATGTGGAAGAGACAGGCATAACAGATATTATAGGATTGGAATTGGATACGGTTACTTTCAGTACAACACTATACAAATACGGTGAAGAGAATAAGCCGGAAGAAGTACATTATGACGAAATTACTGTAGATGGAAAGGCTGTTGAACTGAAATCATCACTTATTCCTTTGGTTGAAACTAAAAAAATTGCGGAAGTAGTGGTTACGAATACTTACAAAGAAAAAACGACCACCGTATATTACAAAGCAGTAGGTAATGGTAAAGTTGCTTTGGCTGGTCAAACAGACTTTGCAGATACTCCGACGGAGACACTGGCATTTTATTCAGGTAAATCTAAAGGTGCTGAAATTCACGTTGGTACGGGTGCAAGTTTTGATGGCTGGTATAAAGATGAGGCATGTACAATTCCTGTAACATCAACAGATGGTGTATATAATTCAACAGATGGTTCATTTAAACCAAATGCAAACATTATCAGTACTGAAAAAATTACATTCTATGCAAAGTTTGTTACAGGTACGATTAGAATTGAACGTACGAATGCAGAACCTAATCAGATATTTGTATATCGTGTAACAGGCGGTGACCTTGATATTTATGTTACACTTGTGTGTGATAAAAACGGAAATGGTGTACGAGAGATTTATGAAGTGCCATTGAATACATTAAATAGTAATATAATATATACTGTGACGGAACAGCAGAACTGGAGTTGGCGGTATGGCGATTCGTCGGTTAGTAAGGAAAATGCGATAAACCCTACTACTAAGGTGGTTGTTTTTAGTTTTGATGGCGAAAGCAATAAAACAAGCTGGTTAAACGGTATGATTAGCAAAAAGAATATATTTAAAGGAGGCAGCTAATGAAAACGAGAATAGCATCTTTACTCCTTCTTTTGACAACCGTTCTAATTGTAATGTTTCCGACAGCACATGCATATATGGTAAAGCAAACACAGCCCATTACGAATGTCATCGCACCGGCACAGGTAAGCTGTAAAGTAATCGAAGTTGGTTTTGACGAGGTAACGAAATCCTCTGTTGTAATCCAAAACACCAGTAATATTTCAGCGTATATTCGCTTAAGAGTAGTTACTTATTGGCAAGATAGTAAGGGGAATGCAGTTGCAAGAAATGCGCCAAGTGTTACAATTAATTTTAACAGCCAAGACTGGATAAAAGACGAGGGCAATAATACTTACTACTGCAAGACAGAAGTAACAGCGGGAGAGAAAACACCGGAGTTTTTAAGTAGTCCTGTCACACTTCAACCAGTAGTAGAAGAATCATCAGATAGTGGCGTTAAATACGTGTATTATCCGGTTGTAGAAATTATTGCAGAAGCAATTCAAAGCAAATCGACGTCTGCAGTAACAAGTGCATGGAAGGTATCGATTGATTCAAATAATAATATTTCAAGCATAAATTAATGTTTTTAATATTTCACCAAAATGGAGGTCTGACAAGGTCTCCATTTTACTATAATTGGTCGGACTAAAAATTGTTTTTGTTACAATTTCATAAAAACATCCTAAAATTTAAATGATATTTTAATGTTTTATAGTTGACTATGGTCAACAAAATGACTATACTAGATGTAGTTGTTAAAATGACTATAAAAGCAAATGTTGAATTAAAAGGGTATTTACGGGTTCTTCCCGTTGATGCATAAAAAATGAATGCCGTGTTTATGCGGCTTCCGGCGTTTCGCAAACGACTAAGATGTTTATACGAAGAAAGGAGACAAAATGAAGAAAATTTGGGGAAAACGATTCCTTTCATTATTTCTCGCAGGGATAATGATGGTTTCTTCTGTCAGCACAGGTTATGCGGCAGAGGTGAACCCGGGCTACAGTAAAACTATTACAGATGGTGGAATTGTAGCACAAAGCTATGATGGATTCAGCGCAGAAGAAAAGGCTATTATGTCTAATAGCGGTGTTTCTGATGCCATGACTTTTATAGCACCAAGTGATTCTGCACTGGTTACTGTTGATCCGGACAACAAGACGGTTACAGCTGCAAATTACAGTGAAGACGGCAATGCTTGGAAGGCTGTGGCTGCTTACGTTGTAGAGGGCAACACAGAAACTTTAATACCCAATTTTGCTGAAGGTACAGGGAGCTTTGTCGGCATTCCGAATACGGAAAGTTATAGTATTAAAGTAAAATATCAGTTGAATAAATCAATTGATGAAGCAACACAAAGAAAATTGATGAATACACCATATTATTTGGTTACTGCAGTTAAGCATTTTGAAAAAATGGCTGATAAGAAAGAGGCTTTAAGCGCTTTGACAGTGACAGATAGTGTGTACGAAGAAGTTGGGTATTCCAATATCGCGAAGTTGTTGAAAGGCTTTTATGATGGTATTAAATATAACTTGGGTATTGTGTTAACTGTACAGGTTAAGGATGCTGATACCAGGGCTGCAATTGAGCAGTTAATGAAAGATACAGACAATGGAAATAAGCCCATTGCTATATTGGCAGATATTGAGGATTACATAACTAACTATAGAGCAAATGCAAAACAGACTTATGTAATGGTTTCCGGAGAAAAAGCTGCTGCGAAAGCAAAAGCGACATATGATTATTTAAACGAAATCTGTTCCGGAGATGGCTTAAAAGAAGTGGAAAGTAATTTGACTACTTTTAAGGATGCCGGTGTTCAGGAAGCTGCAACAGCTTTGTTGGCATTAGGTACATTGAAAACTAATATTGCAGCAGCAAGGGATGCTATTGGTGCTGCAATTAAGGATGATGTGTCAGCAGCACAGGGATTAATGAAAAATCCTTCCGACGTTACAATGTCAACGCTTATTGACCTTGCATTAGCAAATCCTTCAAGTGTTGGACTAAATAATGATATAAATATTAACAAGAAAGATTTAGTTGTTGCTGAGACTTATATCATAAGCAACGTAAATCGTCATGATGTTACAGTTACTGTAAAAGCAAATGCTATCAATAAGTCCAGTGTTGACAGCAACGAGCTTTCTGCGCTTGACAGCTTTTCTGTAACACTCCAGATTAATGACAAGGCTTCTTACGCAGACTTGATGGAAGCTATTGCAGATGCAGGAGTAGAGGCAGATGCACTCGCAGCTTGGAGTGAGTATGAAGTAAATGAAACTAACTATATTCGTACCACAACAAAACTTACCGAAGTTACCGGTGATATGAATTTTGAAATAGTGTACAATCCGATTAAGGTTACCCTTACAGAAGTAGATGAATCTGCAAATACAAATGTAAGCACAGATGTATACTATGGTTACAATAAGAGCTTTGCAAAGCATGCAAATTCTGAAAAGAGTTATGACTATGCAATTGACGATTCCGGATTTATTTATCAGGAAGGTCATGTGGAGAGAATTACCAAGAATACTACCGTAACCCGTAGAGAAGGAAAAGCAAAAGTGACCGAACGTTTGCTGGGTGTTCTTGCAATGGATGCAAACTACGGTTTTTCTGATAAAGCAAAAGAAATTTTGGAGAATGCAGCAGTAAAGAGCGATATGGTTGCTTTCCGTGCTCCGGATGATAAGGATGCGGCTTCCTTAATTACTATGACAGCTTCAAATCAGGGCGGCGTAGATGTATATACCGTAACAGCAGGTACCTATGAGTCCGGCGTGGATGGTATGACATGGCAGCCGGTTGCTTGTGATGTATATGATGGTGATAATGCGTTAAAGTCTACTTATCCGATTGCATCAGCAACCTTCCCTACAGAAGATGTTTCCAAGGTAATTGTAAAATATGAATTAAAGATTACCAAGAGAGATAACAGTGATACTGCAGGTATTACGGATGTAGAGGTTCTGGAGTATGCCAATATTCCTTATACATTAGTAAGTGAAGCAAAGGAACAGATTGCTACCATGAATAAGTTGGTAGGTCAGCTTAATAACCTTAATATGGGTTCCAAAATTCACTTCCTGTTAGGCGGTCTTTCTGCAGATGAAACCGTAAGTGCCGAAGCGAAGGCTGCAATCAACAATTTGTTAAGCAATGGTTTTAATGCAGATAAGAGCTTAAAACTTTATAGTTATGTAAGCGATTACAAAAATGGTGACTTATCTGATTATTACAAAGAAGTAGGCGGTTATGCGGATATTAAGAGTCAGGTAGATTTATTGATTAATAACCTGCCGGCAATTTTAGAGGAACAGGCATTTATCGACCTGGTAAACAGTGAAGCTCCGGAATATCTGGAGAAATTAGACTCTGTTATGGGCATTTTGACATCCCTGACCTTTACTGCACCGAATGCTTATATTGATTTAAATGCAGGTACTTCCGCAGTGACTGATTTGATGTCATTGCTTGAAAGTGCAAAACTTGCTGATTACACCAAGTACACAGCATCTAAGGGATTAACATCAGCTGCAACCGTTTCCAAGACAGCAGAGGGCAGAGTTTCCTTAGTATTAAAGTTAGATGTATATGATTCTACCGGTGCTGTTGCAAAGTCTTACACAAGTGACAGTGTAACATACGGCAAGAATTATGTATTACAGGCTTCTGATATTACCAAGCTTAAGGACATGCGAGATACCTTACTTGCAAACGTAAATCAGAAGTATTACAAAGAAACCGCAGCAATCGTATTACCTTCCGTAGGTGATTCTATTGCAGCAAATACTACATTAACAGCAACATGGGCTCCAAAGACCTATACGGTAAATTTACAGGATGAGGGTGCCTCTGCTGTGAAGTTGGCAGAGATTACTGTTGACAACAATGTGATTACGTTGGAAGCAGCTCCGGCAGGATACAAGTATGTATATAGTATCGGTACAGAGACCGTTGAGGTTATAACCGAAGCTAAGGACTTTGTATTTACTACTGCAAAGATAGATGCATATTTTGGTTCCGGGACAACCTTAACCATTACCAGAGCAAAAGCAAACATCAGTATTGAAGATGTAAAAGGCTTTGTAACAGATTTAAATAAAGCGTTAACAAGCTCCGGTATTGCAGGTACCAAGACGTATTTATTGCAGAACGAAGATAATGAAGGTCAGCTGGCTATGGTAATGCGCATGACTCTCAGTGATTTAAAGAGTCAGGCAGCCGATGTATTTAAGGCATTTGGTATGACCATTATCGGTGAATCTTATGTTGGTATGAATGGTCAGGCATTCTATGATGACAGCAGCTTGTATCTGCAGACATTAGTAGATGCAATTCTTGCAAGCGGTATCGGTATGGATACCTTAAAGAATGTAATCAACGATAACGGTACTGTTAAACAGTTTACCTTAGAGGATTACCAGATTATTGCCGGTCAGGGCAAGGCTCGTGCAGGCGAGACACTGGGCGGTGTGATTATGGAGATTACACTTCAGATTGCAGTAGATGGTGGCGGCATAATGGATATTCCATTATATATCACATTGGATGACCTTGGTATTGCAGAGGATGCAGCAACCTTAATGAATGTAAAGAAATTCATTCAGAAGGCACAGCCATGGGTTGATGTTGAGACCGGTTTAGAGCAGGGGGCTCCTGCAAATACAGGCAGACTACATGCTACCATTGATGATGCATCTGCATCTGAGAAGATTTTTGAAATGATCATTACAGGTACTCTGTTATTAGATGATTACAACTCTCTGGAAGATATTACCGATATTGAAATGAAGGCTTTGATTGATTACGTAAAAGCTAAGTTTGAGCCGATAATTGATGATACACGTTTAACATATCAGACTATTGAAAACACTTTGGTCATGGCAGATGTTTCCTATGACTTATCTGCATACGAAACTACCATCAATAACGCACTTAATCTGATCAGAAACCTTGAGAATTATGCAACTATTACAGTGGAAAATGCAGCAGAAGCTTATTTGTATAACTTTACCGTTTCTATCAAGAAAGATACATTACTTTCCGAGCTGAATTTAGAGCAGGTGATTGCAAATGCTATCAAGGATGAGAAGATTGATATCCGAGTAACATTGGAATCTGCAGATATTCGTGATAATGAGTATGAAGCACTTATTTTGGACAACAGTAAATCCGGTCTGGATAAGTATGACATGGTATACGATGCAGCAGCAGGTATTAAAGCCGCTGGAGACAATGCGATTGTAATATTATTAAGTGATGTGACCGGTGATATTACTGTAAAATCAGGCATTATTTTAGATTTGAACGGCAAGACTATTCATGGAAATATTATCAATAATTCCGCAAATGTTGTACGCATTATTGACAATGACCTTACACAGGGCGGCAAGGTAACCGGTGGATTAAATGGTTCCGGTGCTTACAAGGCATCTGCAGGTACGTATGGTACTATCAGCGAAGACCAGCTTGCTGGTGGCTATATGCTTGAAGGCAACACGGTGAAGAATGCTGTTTATACCCTGAATGAAGATGCAAACGGTGATATTACCGTATTATTAAATGCAGCATTTATTGAAAATGCAAAAGATACCGAAATCAAAGATTTTGCTTTGGATTTAGGTGTGAAGTTAGCTCTGAACTACTATACATGGGCAGCTTTGGCAGTAGATGGCGGCACAATCTATGACATTACGGTAGATGACGCTATCGCAGCAATCAACAGCAGCAAGGGTGATCTGATTAACGACATTATTGACCTGGTTAAAGTAGATGGTATAAAGAACTTTGCAAATAAGGTGATTAAAAATCTAACTGATTTTGCAGCTATTGCAGCAGCAATTGAAAATAATACAGCGATTGCAAGCTACGGGTTAGCTACCAATCCTTGGGATATAAAGATTGGTATTAATAATGACGGAAACAAGGATTATCTTGCATTTGGAGTTTGCAGCAATACATCCCGTACGTACAACAATACGATTTCTATTTTGGTAACAGGTACTGATGAACAGAAGGAATCTGCTGCAGCAGTACTGAAGGAAATTGACAAGATTGTAACGGAAAAGACCATCATGATTGATACCTTAACCGATATCAGCTACGTTGATGGTTCTATTACAACAGATATTCACGGTACTGCAAAGTTAACCGTGGATCTCAGAAAAGATGAGAGATACACAACCATTATCGGTACAATACTGGCAAGCAATGGTGTTGTTTCCGTAGATGCAGTAAATACATGGGTGAAGAACAGAGACTGCACTAAGTTAAAGAATGAAGTAGAAGCACTGACAGTTGCTAAGGTTCTTTCTGCATTGAGAGCAGCGCAGGGCGTAAGCTTTGACAGCATGTTAGCCAAGATTACCTTTACCGACGATAATGTTAAGGCACAGGTAGCTGCATTAGAAGGTATTTATCATCCATATTTGAATGCAGTATATGCATTACTAAACAGATTTGATATTGATGGTGGCAGTCAGAAGCTTCCTCAGACATCAGAATTCGGCATATACGGCATGGAAAAGACAAACTGGCACAGAATGGACGTGGCTCTTACCTTAAAGCTGTTTAAGGAATTTGTGGCAGAACCTACTATTAAGGTTAGTGTAAAGAATGCAAATACCATATTCTACGGTTGGTATATCGATGAAACAGAAAAACTCATTTGTGTCGATTTGCATGATACAAAGGCAAACACCGGTGTGACAAAAGATGAATTTTGGAATGCTTTGGATTGCACCGTATTAGATGGTATATACAAGTATCATGAGTATGACAAACTTTCAGATGGTTTGGTTGCAACCGGTACTAAACTGACAATCACAGCACAGAACGGTAACAAGTATGCAATGGAAACATATACGGTCATTGTACTCGGTGATGTAAACTGCAACGGTAAGCTTGAAGTTGCGGATGCTTCTCTTATTCGTAGATATCTGATCGGTTTAGAAACTTTGGATGCTTTACCGTTAGAAGCACTTGATGTGAACTACAATGATAAAGAGGAAGTAGCAGATGCATCTGCAGTACACAGAAGATTAATCGGTCTTGATATTAATGGTAACGATACAGATGATGTAGTAACTTTCCTGCCATACAAAAAACAGTAACTAAGAGTGAAAGAGGATTTATTTCGGGGCTGGCTTAGGCCGCCCCGGAAAAATGGTGAAAGTATGAAGAAATTTAAAATGAGAAAAATTATGATGACTTTAATCAGTGCTTTTGTCCTGATGATTATGTCATCTATTATGGTTTATGCAGCTGATGTGGAAACATCAGTAGGTGCCACTGTGACAGTTGATTTTGAATACGAGGATGCAGCTGGCTTGAAAGGCACCATTAACTTAAGCAATGACACTTTTTTTGACGGAGCATTGCAGTCTATTACTGCTACAGGCGGTACAGTAGATTACAATCCTGCAAACGGCATGTTTGTATTCTCTATGGCAAATAAAGGAAGCGGCATAATCAGTATTCAGTACAAGGTAAGCGGAAGTGCAAAAGAAGGAGATTCCTGCATCGTTACCTTAACGGATCTGGTTAAGCCGGCAGATGATAACTCTTCTGACGTAGCTGTGGATGCTATGAGCGTAAATGTATACATTCCGACATCATCTTCTGATGACGGCGGCAATGATGCTACTCCGACACCGAGTGCTCCGGAAGCCACCCCAATCCCTACAGAGGTACCGGGATCTTCTGATGATGGAGGAAATAATGACGTCGGCAGTGATGATACCCCGGTTGCTACCCCGGCACCAAGTACTCCGGCAGCTACCCCAATCCCTACCAAGGCGCCGGTAGTTACATCTAAGATTGACTACACGGAGCTGTTAAAACAGATTGATATTGCAGAAAAATTAAAAGCAAATGAATATACCAAGGACAGCTGGGCTGTATTAAAGACTGAACTTGCAAATGCAAAATCAGCAAAGACCAGCACCAGCCAGGATGTAGTAGATAAAGCAGCAAAGGCTTTGGCAGATGCAATTGCAGCATTGGTAAAAGTGGATTATTCCAGACTTCAGGCTGCTATTAATGATGCCAATGCACTGGTAAACAGTGATGAATTGGCTAAGCTGTGGAAGATGTTATTTACATCTGTGAGCAATGGTGAAATGCTCTTGACAAGCAATGATCAAAAGGCTATTGATGCAGCGGCAGACGAAATTTTGGACCTTATTGAGAAGTTGAAAGCTGCTTTAGTGAGCGAACCGGTACAGGAAGAAGAGACAAAGGAGGTTGTTAAGGTTGTTGAGCCGGAAGGCGATTACTGTAACATTCCATTACATAAGGTTTGGCCGATTCTCTTCTTTGTCAGCCTGTTTGTAAATGTATTACTTGGTGGTTACATTTTTGTCAGCCAAAAAAAGTCAAAGAAAGACACAACACCATTGGTAGATTACGAAATCAGTGATGACGATCAGTAATTTGATGATATCAGGAGGCACAGAGTTTGATGGAAGTGAAGTGGGAGAGGAAACTATACGAAACTTGGGATGATGCATTTAAAGGCCTTGAACCGATAATTCGTCAGCAATCTGTTCGCGTAGCGTCTTATGCCCAAACACTGTTCACGCAGGCATGTGCCTCTTCGTTTGCTTCAAATACTGAGGCAGGCACAGAGCAGATTCAGGGAATGTATGTGGATCTGGCGTATAAGTGTGGCTTGTATCATCAGCTGGGTAAGGCGGTAGATCCGTCTGAGACATATACCGTAAACGGGCGCATTCTGGTGTCTGCACTCCAGGAACGAAATGTGAAGGCACGTCTGAAGTATCAGAAAGAGTGGAAAGAGCATATCACTAGAAATATTGCATTGCTAATGCTTAGGGATGCCTGCGAGCAGCATATGGAGCGATTTGACGGTTCCGGATATCCGAAGGGGTTAGTCGGAAACGAAATCAGTCCGATTGCGCAGATTGTCGGATTGGCAAAGGAACTGGACAGACTGGTTTCCGAAACCAAATCCGAGCATCCTTTTGAGGATGCATATCAGGTACTTTTGGCAGAAGCAGACAAAGGCTTTGCGGCAGAGCTGATTGAAATATTAAAGGCATGCCGCGGTAAATGCAGAAGGATATACAACAAATACATTCAATATACACAGACACTTCCGAAGACAATTCCTCTTGTAGAAAAGAGGAAGAATCGTCCCATGGGATTGCTTTATCGCCCTATGATCAGGGATGCAAAGGGTCTTGTATATGCTTATGAAGCAATTCCGTGGTTTGGTGGGGTACTGAATAATCCAAAGAAAACGGAAAAACTTCAGGACGTAGAAGCTTTATTGCACAGAACAAATCTGGTAGAAGATGTAAGCATGTATCTTCTTTACGAGGCAGCGGATGCTGTTTTAAGAATTCAAAACTGTAAGTTGCCGTTAGAGGGTATTGTGGTACCGATGTTGGAGGAATTCTACACGGGTGGAGACCGCATGAACCGGATGTGGCATTTGTACGAGGAGCAGCCGATAGATAAGCGTTTGCTTTTGCTTACGGTTCCGCAGTCTGTCCTTATCAAAGCCAATGAGCAGACGATGAATTTTATTTCTCAGCTGTTGGATGAGGGTACACCGTTAATCCTGGATGACTACCGTCCGGGTGAACTTCCGGTGGAAGCGGTGAAAAAGAGCGGAATATCTATGGTAAGGTTTGCACCTGAGCTGAATATGAGTCCGGATACCGCTATGGCAATGAATGTGCTGACAAAGCATGGATTTCAGGTTGTGGGAGGGCAGGCCGATGACAATGGTATTGTTGCATGGCTTCAGTCCTGCGGTGTGACATATATGAGCGGAGAAGCAACCGGTAAGCTCGTGACAGAGGATGAAATTATTCACGATATGCTGTTAAGAGAGCAATAATATGGCAAAAAACAAAGAGAAAAAGCAATGCGGACCTTTTAAAAAGGCTCGCAGCGGTATTGTCTTATCAAAAGATGAAGTTAAATATATAAAAAAAGAGCGCAGAAAACTTCGTAAGGAACTGCGTAAGCTTGGAATTCGAAAGAAGAAAGAGTTCGAAGTTACTGCCTCCAGTATGGGTCTTTACTTTGACAAAAAAAGAAGAGGATTTCTGTTCTGGTGGTGGGGAGGTAAAGCTCTCTGGGCTTTGGTGGGCGCTTTTGTGGCACTGTTAGGTGTATTGTTTGCTGCATCTGTTATTACGCAGATGAAAGGCTTCTTTACCATTAATCTGTCAGACGATATGTTTAAAAGCGGTTTTACCTTAAGTGAAACCATCGGCTTTGAAAATCCGACGGTATCGCTTAACTCAGAACCTTTAGAAAAAGTGCCGTGTACTTCTATCAGTATGATTCCTGCAGATGTACATGATTACGAAGGGAGTCATCATGGCTATGATTATTTTGCATACAGTTTTTATGTTAGAAACGAGGGGGATTTACCGGTAGATTATCAATACCAGGTAAATATTGTTTCCGAAAGTCAGGATGTATCTAAAGCAATTTGGATTATGATGTTTCGGGATGGAGAGATGACCTATTTTGCAGAAAGAGGTGTGGATGGCCAATCGGAAGCTATTCCGGAACTGGGAGATGAAAGTAGAGGCTATTCCAATCTTCCGTTAATGGATCAGACATCCAATCAGGAAAATCAGTACCAATTTATTACAAGCAAGCGTGGAAAAGATTATTATCGGGTTGTTCCGGTCCCTTTTGAATCTGAAGATGTGGTAGTTTCGGGGACAAGAGAAAAATTCGAAGTAATGGGAGTCCACAAGTACACCATTGTTATCTGGGCTGAGGGCGATGACCCGGAATGTGTAGATGACATCATTGGTGGGCACTTAGGCCTAAATATGAATTTCAACTTATTAGAAGAGCATACGGAAGAAAAATCCGATGTGAGCATCTGGACGGAATTAAAGGATTCCATGCAGAGTATCTTTGATAATCTGAAATTCTGGGAATAAAGTAACAAGTAAACAAATTAACACTCAAATGATTAATTAGAGGAGTAATGAAATGAAAGAAACAAAAAGTATGCGGTTAAAACATTCTATTCAGAAAAAGTTAATGGCCGCAACCGCCATGCTGATGGTAGCAGTTATTATGATGGTATCCTCCACTTATGCATGGTTCACTTTATCTACAGCTCCGGAAGTGACCGGTATTACCACAGCTGTAGGTGCAAACGGTAACTTGGAAATTGCATTGGCAACAAAGGATACCTGGGCTAACCCAACCAATATTTCTTCTGCAGTTGGTACAACAGGAGACAATACTGCATGGGGTAACCTGGTTGATGTTTCTGATACCAATAAATATGGTCTTGATAAGATTACATTAATGCCTGCAGAGTTAAATGTAAATTCAGGTGGTATGGTTGTGGGATCTTACTTAAAGACTCCGGTATATGGTTCTGATGGCAGAATTTCATCTTTGACAGCAAATACCAATACCGGAACTCTTGCATCTGAAACATCTAATAAGTTTACTATTAACGACAATTACGGTGTTCGTGCCATCGGTACTTCTACCCAGATGACTCCGAGACAGTCCGATTATCGTAATGCAAAGGCATCTTTAACTTCAGCAGGTTCTATGACAAAAACATATGCTTCCAGATCCTTGTACAATAATGGTTCCAGTTTGGCTGATTTAATTGTAAAGCATGCGCTTGCAACGGATGGAAGCGATACGTATACTCAGGCAGAATTAGCTGTAATTGAGAAGGTAATTGCAGATTTGCAGTTGTCACTTGCACAAGCTGAGGAAGCTTTAAATAACGGCTTAAAAGGTATTGTTGCAAGCCAGGCTGCAGCTAATGTTATTGATGATACAATTTATGAGTCTGTTAAAGGTAGTATTAATCTGGATGCGGTTACAGTTGCTGAGTCAGAGGGTACGGTTTCCGGTACAATTACTGTGAATGGCTCAAGTGTTGCATTAAGCTCTTCCTTGGCAAATGCTATCTATGTATATAACCGTGCAGCTGGAAATCTTGACGCAGCCGCTACAAAAACTGCTGAGTTAAAAACTGCTGCTAGTGATGAAATGTCTTGGGCGCAGATTAAATCTGTACTGGAGCCTTTAGTAAATCCGGATCATGTTACCATTAATGGTATCGGCTCAGATGCTATTAGGGAGAATGTTAATACATTGGTTAACAGTGTGCTTCAGGGCGGTATTAAGGTACAGTTACCATCCGGTTCCGGTGTGTACTCTGATGTGGCGGAACTTGCAGGTAATTATTCTACCAGTATTGTAATTGCAAACCTTTCATATGGAACTATCAGTGCTGAAAATGTACCGGCAACAATGATCACTACGGTTAATGTTGGTCCATATTTTGAACAGAGTGCAGCTGAAATTACTGCCATGGGTGCACCTGCTGGCGACACAAATGCAGCTGACACAGAAATTACTGACTTCTATGGTTATGCAATCGATATGATTTTCCGTACCAATGCAACCGAGTCTAACCTCTTACTGAGAACCGATGCAATTGATCGTGTATACAGTGATAATACAGCAAATGTAGAAACCATGGGTGGTGGTTCTACTATGTCCTTCTCATCCGGCGATGTAAACTTCTCTGTAGATAAAGTGGCAGAGTTGATGAAGGCTATTAGAGTAGTATTTCTGGATAAGGATGGCAATATTCTTGCACATGCAAGACCGGATATGGGTTCAACCGGTGAAGGTGACTCCAAGACTCCGAATTATAGTATTGCGGGCAGCGAAGTTACCGCAGACCTCTTAATTTATAATGAGGAAGTGACTTCAGAAAAGGTTGAAGATACATCCTTTACTGTAACTGCTGCAGGTGCAAATTGGGCAGATACTTATAAAAATGACAAAGTTACAGGTGGTGATGGTAAAATTACAACTATTACCTACGAAGGAACACCAAATGCAGATGGAACAACCTATACTGTTAAAAAGTATACCACAGTTACCACTCCGGGCAGCTTTGAAGCAAAGAACGAAGGCATTATTACTCCGCTTACTCAGAATAAACCAATGCAGGTTACTGTAATTGTATATCTGGATGGTAATGCAGTGGATAACAGCATGGTTGCTACAGCAGGTGAGTCCATGACCGGTTCCTTAAATCTTCAGTTCGCAAGTGATGCAGACTTAGTGCCTATGGACAATACGGCATTAAAAGAAGGAAGTGGTAATACTGCAGCAGCAACACCGACACCAGCACCTTAATAAGTGTTAATTTAAATTCATAATCTGTCTCCCACTCGGCCCTAAATCCGGGTGGGAGATATTGCAATTTGATGGGAAGGGACCAAATTTGAACAAAAAGCAAAGAAAGCAGAAGGTAGGTAACATCATAAAGTGCCTCTATGTTTTACTGATATTCATGATACTGCTGGTAACGTCAACCTACACCTGGTTTTCGCTTAGTCGCACTCCGAAACTGAGTGATATGTATATTTCCATCGGCAGTAATACCGGTATGGAGTTGTCGTATGACCTACTCAGCGAAGAATGGACACAGCATCTGGACATGCGTGAAGTGCTGCAGGATATGGCTCCTTTAAAGCCGGTTACCTGGGTGCATAAGGAACAATGTTTTTATGCAGCAGAGTATGGCCTGGATGGAAGAATGAAAGGTATTACCCAAAAGCTTAGTGACTCGGGTAATGCCAATCGTACGGATTCAGAAGGATATTATATTAAGCATATCTTTTATGCCCGAACCGGAACCCCGACGAAGGTGTCTTTGACACCGGGCAAGGTGGGTGCGGACGGTTTGGAAGGATATGGTACATATCTAATTGGAACACCGGTTTGGGATGGACAGGAAGTCCTTCACCAAAATGGCGGGCATGGTGCAGAGTATGCCATGCGTATCGGGATCCGTATTACAAAGCTGGATTTAGAGGGAAATCCGTTAGAGGAAGCTCCGGCCTTTTATGTATATGAGCCCAATTATGACGGACATGCAGAAGGAGGAAAAAGCGTAGTGGAGACATTTGGATTGGATGGCACGACGCCTTTGGTACCGTCTGAGCAGTTGATTCGTCAAACCAGTTCTGTCTGGAGTGAAGCTTATCCGGTGGAGAAAAATGTGATTGTGAAAGAGCTTGGCGATTTTACAACGAACACATACTTATTTGACCTGAATGCAGAGGAACTAGCACAAATTGAGTTGTATTTCTGGTTAGAAGGACAGGATATCGACTGCAATAATCAAATCGGTCAGGCCGCACAGATATTTGTAAATATGCAGTTTAGTGCGGATGTGGATAACAACTCCGGTTTGGAAGAACTTAATGAAACAATAGACTAACTCTTATAGGAGAAATCTATGAAAAAGAATAAATTAGAAGCACAAAATGAAATGGCGGCGGTAGAATTAACTTCCGCAAAAGAAAATCCGGCAGAGGTACAGGAAAACGAAGAAACCGGGACAGTGGCGAATACAATTGTAAATATTGTGTTGGTTGCAGCTATTATTTTAGCGGCAATCTGTACGTATGTTTCTTTTGTATCGTCTTCAGGAAATGGTGTGCCAAGTATATTGGGTATCAGACCGTTTTCCATTCAGACGGATTCCATGTATCCGGCGCTTAATCCGGGGGATTTGATCATTTCAAATGCCGTAAAAGATGCAAGTGAACTGGAAGTTGGTGACATTATTACATATTGGACGGTAATTAATGGTGAAAGAGTATTAAATACCCATAGAATTACAGAAGTATATGATGGCGGCAATTATCGTATTTTTGCTACCAAGGGTGATAACAACATGATTGCCGACCCGCTTACGGTACATGAGTCAGAGGTAGTAGGTAAATATTCCTTCAAAATACCGGGGGTCGGTAAGGTATTTGATTATTTGCAGACCAGTACCGGATTCTTGTTGGTAGTGGTATTACCGGTATTTATATTCTTTATTTATCATCTGGTACAGTTCTTCCGTGTACTGTTTGAATACCAGAATATCAAGAACCGTATTAAGTATGAACAGGAGCGTGGACGTACCGAAGATATCATTGAGGAACAGAAGCGTATTGCGGAAGAAAACAAAGAAAAAGAGCGTGCTGCAATCGAGGAAGAGCTCAGAGCGAAATTAAAGGCTGAGCTTATGGAGGATTTGTTAAAGCAACAGGCGGCAGCATTAGCAGCGGCACAGGCAGCATCGACGGCAACGGAGGCAACAAAGGCAGAGTCTGTTCAGGTAGAGTAGATAAATCTTAAGTAAAAGAAACAAAGGAGTTAGCATGGAAAGATTTTTGCAGTATTTTTATCAGGATTTCGGACGTATCTTTCGGGCATTTTTAGAAGTGCTGGAAGCTCTTGCAGTATTTCTAAATACAATTTTAAATTTTCCACTGCGTATAAAAATCATACAGGCATATGACTCTGAGTTTACTACTATGGATTGGGTGTTGTTATTCGGCGCCCAGATTATGTTGATTGTAATCATACTGATTGCAGCATTTTTCCTTTTGAAGCTTTTACGTAAGATTTTTCGTTTCCATGTGCCGGTCAAAAAATATGATGCTTTGGTAAAGCAAGTACAGGGATTACAGCGTGACCTGATTCGTGCTAATTATGAAAAAGATAAAATTCTGGCATTAAAGGTAGCAGAATTGGGTTTGAAACCGGAACAGGTGGATAAGGATGCACTGTTAAACAATTTATATGAGGGCAAAGAGGCAGAGGCAAATGCAACTGAGGCAAGTGCGGAAAATCCTGCCGGTGCTACTGCGGATGGCAACCGTAATTCCTTTGACGCACAATGTATTGATCCGATTTCCAGCAGATTTTTCCGTCTGACGGAGGTGGACAATTACTACAAAACGCATAGGGAAACACCGCTATACAATAACAGTATTACACTTCCAGAATTTTGTGCGCAGTTCAGATTGTTTGCGTCTTCACAGTTGCATTTATATTATGATCTGCGCTTGATTCGTCATTTTATTGCCTCACTGGGTACTACCAGAATCATTATTCTGCAGGGTATTTCCGGTACCGGTAAAACATCCCTTCCATATGCATTTGGTAAATTTGTAAAGTTTGATACCACGGTGGTATCCGTACAGCCGGCATGGCGTGAACGTACCGAATTGTATGGTTATTTCAACGAATTTACCAAGCGATACACGGAAACCGATTTCTTAAAGGCGATATATGAGGCAAATTATTATCGTACGCCGCATTTAGTCATCCTCGATGAGATGAACATTGCACGTGTAGAATATTATTTTGCAGAAATGTTGTCTATTTTGGAAATGCCTTTGGAGTCTGAATGGAAGATTGACGTAGTAGCGGCAACCTGGGATAATGACCCGTGCTTGATTAAACAGGGAAAGGTCCAGATTCCAAATAATGTCTGGTTTGTGGGCACAATCAATAACGATGATTCTACCTTTGCGGTTGCAGATAAAGTGTACGACCGTGCTATTCCGATTGACTTGGACAGCAGGGCGGATGCATTCGAATGTGATGCAACACCGGATATTTCCGTGTCAACAGACCACTTAATTAAGCTGTTTAATGAAGCAAAGGAAAATCATCCGATTTCTCAGGAAACATTAGACAAGCTGGAGGAAATGAATGTATACCTGATCAAACATTTCCGGCTTGCATTTGGTAACCGTATTATGAAACAGCTTAGGGATTATGTGCCATGCTACATTGGCTGTGGTGGTACGGAAATTGAGGCAGTAGACTTTATTGTGGCCAAGAAGGTACTTCGTAAGTTCGAGTCCTTAAGCCTTGGCTTTATGAAGGATGAGCTGACCAGATTTCAGGATTATTTGGATAAGCTTTTTGGCAAAAACCAAATGGCAATCTGTAAGGAATACATAGAATACTTAAAAAATAACAACTAAGGTACGGAAAGGAGATATTGGATGGCAGCAAATGACAAAAAGAAAAAGCCGATAACAAGCATAGATCCAATATATCAAAAATTCATGAGAAGTATCGTACGTTCTCTCGGAACTACCGATTTCTATGAGTTTTTTATGGATGCCATTACACGTGCACAAAACCAATTTCAATTCTCCAACCGTAAGGTAGAAAAATTAGTAGATTTAACATGGGTAGATGCTATAGAGGAAGCACTGGAGGGGATGCAGAATATCGTATCGAACCCGAGAAATATCATTCGTGAGGATGAGCTTATTGTAAATGTGGCACATGTAAAAAAGGCGGGCTCTGATGTTGTAAGACATCTTGCTCAGCATGGTTCTTTAGTGGATAATTTTGACGCAGATACCGGTGAGGTGCGTCCGAATAAGTTGATGCAGAAAATCCGTGAGGATTCTGCAGAAATATATGAGAATCGAGTGGCATTTACCGTTATTGAAGAGGCGTATCATTTTGTGAAAATACGTCACGATGCTCTGTTTGAGAGCATGGGAGAAGAATTTGGTGCAAAGCTTAAGGTGGAATCCGATATGGAAAGTGCTACGGAAGTTTTGCATGTGGACAATTTTGTCCATATCCGTAAAAAGGATACTGCGCTGGAAATAGATGAGAAAAATCGGGATGTGTTTAATCGCATTGATCGAATGAACCGTGTACTGACTTCTTTTATGAACAGTCAGTTCGGTCAGCAGATGGCGAAAACCAATCGTGTACGAGGAGCCCTTACCAAAACCAATGTGTTAAAAAAGAATCCAAACTACAAGGCGATTGTGAAGCTTCATGAGTTTCTCAAAATTTATAATGATGTGGGGTATGTAATTAAGATTACAGAGCAGAACCCCAAAATTGATGAGATAATGGAGCAAAATATATATCATAATATTTTGTTTCAATATATTGTGTTAAAGGGATATCTGGAGGATGAAGCGGATCGTGCGCTTCCGACTCCGGCAAAGCAGCGCACACGTAAGTTAAGGCCGAAGGTAATCAAAGAGATTATTGAGGAATTAACGGATAATTATGACCTTCCGGATTTGGAGATTCGTAAGGTGTTGATAGAAGAACTGACCAAAGAGCAGTTGATGCTTGAAGCAGAAGCAGAAAGACTGCGCCTTATCGGGGAAAGAGAAGAAGCCAAAAAAGCAGAGGAAGAGCTTGCCCGTCTTCGAAAAGAAGAGGAGGAAGAACGGCTTCAAAAAGAACGCGAGGCGGAAGAAGAACGTCAAAGGCTTGCAAAGCTGGAGACCGAAAGACTTCGACGCATTCGCGAGGTGGAACAGGAAATGGAGGATCGTCGCAGAAGCAGTTTGTTTGTCGACGAGTTAAGATATTTTCAGGATCATGTTTATGAACATCTGGCAGAAAGAGAAGAAGAAAAGCGAAAGTGGGATGAACATTCCGAGCTTTCAGATTTTGCGGATGCAGCCAAGGTTATAGAGGATGCAGAAGAGCTTCTTCGCAGACAGGAAGAGGAAGCACTTGAAGCGAAGCGGCGTCAGGAAGAAGAGGAAGCAGAACGTATCCGTGTTCAGATGGAAACAGAACAGAAAGCAGCAGATATGAAGGCAGTATCCTTATATCTTGAAGAGGTGCGTTATTTTCAGAGTGCACTTGCTTCCCGCAGAAGAATGCGTTGGGAGCAGGAAGAAGCACAGTACCGTGCCCGGGAAGAATGGGAAAACAGAAAACAGGAGCGCATAACGCACATGGAGAATAAAATAAGGAAACCTGAAAAGCGGAGGCTTATTTTTAAATGACGAAGAAACCATATACGAGATTGATAGCATCCTCTTTATTGACTGTCGTCTCTATTACTATAATGGTTACGGCAACCTATGCATGGGTTACTCTGGCCGGAAGCCCGGCATTGGCAGGGGTGCAGATTAATATCGGCGGTGACAATACGATTATGATGGCACCGGATATACAGACAACGGTGGATGGACAAGTCATTCATTATCCGGGGGCTTTTCAAAAAGCTGTAGATATCATGAATGAAAAGAGTTATGCGTATTTGAAGGATTTAAGTGGGATAAGCCCGGTATCCACCGCAGATGGAATTCATTGGTTTATTCCCGAAACGGATGAGAATGGTGTTTTAAGAATTTCTTCTCTGGACGATTTTGTTATGGATGATACGCTGCAGTATGCCAATGTATCCGATGATGGAACCGGTGGTTATGCATATATTGATTTTTGGGTAGTATCTCCTATGGACAATTGTACTCTTCGCATCAGTATCGGTGACGACGGAGAGGGCAGCTATCTGATACAGCTGCCGGAAATTGTTAAGGATGATACCAAGGCAAGCGGCTATACTCTCAGTCGGGAATCCGGTACTATTGCAAGTTGTGTAAGAGTGGGATTTTTGATAAATGAGGATGTGGTAAGTGAAAATACAGCAATGGAGCTTTATGCAGAAAGCGGATATTATAATGAAGCTTATCGCAGTCTGAAGGGGATGTATCAGGAGCCGGGAGGTATGGCTAAGGCCGAAGCTTACAGGTTTATTATTTATGAACCGAACGGTACAACACATGCAAACGAGGGACTTGCCTATATTCAGACAACCGATGGCCTGGTTATGGAAAACTGTGAGGAAGGGAGTTATGTAGTAACCAACCCTATGGGATATGAAAATGGCGAGGTTGTTTTAAAAGATATTAAAGATATTTTACAGGTACAGACAGAGAATACCTGGCATCATGTTGCAGAAGGAGAAACTATATTGGAGCAATTGCTTCAGGCTTCTTTAGTAGGCAAGGATGTAAGCGCATGGGATCATGATGATTTCATGAAATACTTTTATGGTAAATATTTAAATGGTCAGTATTCACAGTATATTACACCGGGACCGTTTTTTGCAGAAACATTTTCTTTATACTATTCAGGAAATTTGAAAAAAACATCTGCAGAACAGGTAAGTACGTTGGCTCTGGATAATACCGTTTACAGTGCAAAGCTTGTGAAGCTGGAACGGAATGTACCGCAGCGGATACGTATGTATATATGGCTGGAGGGACAGGATGTAGACTGTACAAACGGTGCAGCATTGAAATATTTTACGTTGGGTATTGAACTGGCAGGGAGCACAGAAGATTGATGATAAAAAAGAAATCAGCATTTGCCGCTGAGGTGATAAGCACTTTTATTTTGCTGGCGGCGTTGGCAAGTTGTGTCTTTGTACTGGCTCAGGTTATGAGCAAGGGGTACGTAACAATTGCAGGTTACAGCCTCTTTCGGGTAGAAACAGGCAGTATGGAACCGACCATTCCTACGGGAGCTTTACTAATTTGTGAAAAAGAACAGATTGAAGATATTAAATTAAATGATATTATATGTTATCGCTCCCAGACACAGCAGATGCTGGGACAGGTCATTACTCATCGCGTAGTTAAAATGAATCAGACCACAGACGGCGTGTGGTTTATGGAAACCCGTGGAGACGCAAATACCGCAAGTGATGCCTACTATGTTACGGCAGGCAATCTCATCGGAAAAGTAGTCTGGTACAGCGGTCAGGCCAATGTGTTTGCTAATATTATCCATTTTATCAGTCAAAAGACCGGTTTTTTAAGCTGTATCGTGTTTCCGGTTCTGTTACTGTCCGGAATCATATTGCGTGACAGTGTAAAAGATATTCGCAAGGAAATGAGGGCTTTAGAGGAGTTGATACAAAGTGCAGACAAACGACAAGATAATGCAGACAAAACTTAATATATACAGACAAGCAGGATTGGCGGCACTTGCAATGGTTGTTACGTTGGTAATTGCTTTTGCTATGACGGTAGCATGGTACAGTAATGTAATACATACCGGAGATATGACGTTTCAGGCTTCCGAGTGGGATTTTCAGTTTGAAGGCGAAGTGAATTTAGGTCCGGGTGAGGGAGCGGTTGTATTGGCGGCGCCCGGAGACAGCGGTATGGTTTCCTTAAGTGTTTCCAATGATACCGGTGATACCCTTGGGGTAATTGTAAATGTGATGAAAGGTGCACTCAGTGCGGAAATGCAGAAAAGAATTTTCTTTTATGCTGATGCACCGGTTGTGGAAAACGGAGAAACGGTAACGCGTTCCTATATTTCTGCACAGGATAACTATATTTATAAGCTTCTGACCGGAAACACCTTAAAGTTAGGTGATAATTTCAACAGTGATGTACCTTTAAAGTGGGAGTGGGTATATGATGTGTTGGGTTATTATGTAAGAGGTACCATTGCCACCACAGAGGAAGGAACGGCAATAACCAATATTGAAGATTATATACGACCGGTTGTTTATGATTACGAGCATGCAAAATATGATGCGTACGGTGATCTTACAGAGATAAACGGTTATACAGCTTATGACTATATTACACAGTTGTATTTAACGGATGGGTTTGTAGGAACAGAAGTGCAGACGCCGCTACATGGTTATTATCCGGTGGAGATTGATGAAAGCGGGTACGGTGTATGGCTTTATTTGTGCAATGAAACGGAAATCTTGGCAGCCAATCAATGGGACAGTGAATTGGCGGGGCAGGAGGAAAAACAGAATTTTTCTGTCAGGGTTGTATTGGCCGGACAAAAGATAAACGAAGAAATTACTCCGGTTAACAGTCTGGAGGAGTTGGTTACGCAGTTGACAGCAGGCGCTGAAAGAGTGCAGCTGCCTGCGGATTTGTCCTTGTCTGGAGATATGAGCATTACTATACCGGAAGGGGTAGAGACCATTCTGGATTTAAATGGAAACTCATTGAAGTCCGGTTTGAACGGTAATGTAATCAATTTGTCAGAGAGCAGCAGGCTGACAATTCTTAACGGTACATTAGAACTGAACGGTATGGACGGCGAGGTACCTGCCATAACAGTTTCCGATGCAGTACTTTCTATGACGGATGTGGTAGTTACGGGGGCAGGTACCGGTATTAAGATTGATGATACGATAGGTGACGGTACAGATTCCAAGGTGTACCTGCATGGCTGTACCATGGACACCAATGATACTACTATACTGATATATGGAAATGGCACGGTTGACACCGGAAAAACCGTGGTTGTGGTGGATGAATGTGTTCTTAACAGCCGAAGTTATGTAGGTATTTCCGGAAATGGTTCTGCAGATAAGAGTGGAACAGACATACAAATTTTCAGCAGTAAGGTATCCGGTTATTATGCAGGAGTATATCAACCGCAGCAAAACAGCAGCATGACGATTACAAACAGTACTATCAGTGGATATACAGGTCTGGCGGTAAAGGGCGGAACGGTAGCAATTGAAAATTCGCAAATATACGGCAACGGAGAAAGTGCTGAACCGGCATATGGTGTAAGCGGATGGACCGATACCGGTGATGGTATTTATGTAGAAGATAACTATGGTGGAAATATTACTATAACAGTTAAGGGTGAACATACTGCGGTAAAAAGTACAAACCGCTATGCAGTGGAATGCTTTGCTGCAGACAGTGACCATGTAACTATTATACTATACGGTGGTACATTTGTAAGCAACGGCGCTTTAGATGGTGATGTGAGTACGTATCTGCCGAATGGTGGAGGCTATGTATGTACACTGGCTGCAGACGGCAGTTTCCGGGTGGATTTAGCCCCTGCAGAACTATCAGAGTAAGGAGGAGAATGTCGTGAGACAAAAAGCTTTTAGTTTCATAAAATATCATTTGCTCGCGGCATTTTTGTTATTAGGACTTTTGGCTGTATCAATTGGAGTTACCTGGTGCAGATACCAGAAGACCATCGATACTTATATAAATTTTTCTGTACAAAATCCCGGGATTTTTGAAGTGATTGGGATAAGCGGAGAAAAAGATGTTTTAGAATGGTATCAGGATAAAGAAACCGGATATATGCGTCTGGATTTTCAAATTACAAATGGTACCGGAGAGGACACTGCGGCAGAGGACAGTAAGTTTATTCTTCGCATGATTACTTCTGAAACAATTTCATCCGATGTAGATGTTTATATGCAGACAACGGATAGTGACGGTATCCGACGCGTAATTAATACGTCCAAAGCTATATTGAATTCCAGAAGTGACAAGACGGAACTTTTTTATCAGAACGGAGCCGGTGTTTTATATCGATTTTGGGAAGATGGAACAGAAAAGGTTTTTGAACTGGAAGGCGGTAAGGAATCCTTTGTCAACTGCAGTATTCTGGTGACTGGGAATGTAAAAAACTTTTTATCTGAAATTCAGGTAATCGATGCATCCTACGGAACAGAAAAAAATTTAATAAGCGGATATCTGGATCCGTGGAAAGCACCGGACACCTTTTTGCTGCCTGAATGGAAGGCAGGAGATGCTGCTCCAGAAACAGACATATATGTGTCTGCACATGAGCTTTCGTCTGAGGGAACGCTTGTATGTGCTACAGACAGTAGCTATGTCATACCGATGTTTGAGACAACAGATACAAGCGGTATTGTGCAGGCTGTAAAGGTAAGTGCAGAGTCTAATGAAGCACAGGTGGTAACTATGAAGCTGGTGCCGCAGGAAGAACTTTTAAAGACACTTACGGAACCGGTGGTGGCAACTATTAATATCCGATGGACGTATCCTGTGGAAGGAAAAGATGAGAGCGAAACTCTTACCGCAGCCTTAAAACTGGTAATGCATCCGGCAGTACCGAAGCCGAGTCCGATGCCGACCGTAAGTCCAATTCCGACGCCAACCATAGACCCAAGCCCGTCACCGACATCAACCATAGGCCCGAGTCCGGATCCAACAATGAGTCCAAGTCCGGAGCCAACTATGAGTCCGAGCCCGGAATCAACGGTAAGTCCGGAGCCAACACCTACCATAAGCCCGAGTCCAGAGCCAACGATAAGTCCTAGTCCGGAACCAGCGGCTACGATAACCACGGAAGAAACCATAAGTACTGAGCCTACAGCTACGGCAGTACCGGAAGAAATAAATGTACCGGAGATAGCAATGATTGCTGAGGTTATGGAAGACAGTACAGAAGCAACAGAGGAATTTGAGGAGACAGAGACTACAGAATCCACTGAAGAGGCAGAAGATACGCAGACGTTTGTGATAAGCAATTCGGGAAGCAAGCAGCAAATGGCAATTACCGGAATTGTTCAGCAATTAAATATTGCATATTTTGTGGAAGAGCAGTTAAATGAAAAACATGAGAATATGGATACTATAACTGCGTTAATGAGAAAATACCATGTACTGTCTGACAGCTATTGGTTGGAATTTTATATTCAGGACAATAGCTGTGAAGTGTCATTACGTGTGGAAGAACTGACAAAGGAAGGTTACGTTTTAAAAGAGGAAAATGTAAGTCCTCTCGCTGTTCTGGAAACAGAAGAATCCGATGAGGCGGGTAGACATCAGCGTATTTATGTAGTGGGAAATCATGCCCCGGCAGGCACATATCGATTCGTAGTAACACAGAAAACACAAGAAGGTTTGACATTACTAAATGAGTACTTTCCAATCTTTGTAAATTATCGACTTGAACATGTTTTGCAGACAGAAACACAGGAGGATGAACGATGAGGGAGACGCAAGCCCAAATTAAAAAATATCAGGCACGCTTACCGCATATGCGTGAAAAGCTGGCAATGGTTGCAATGCTTTTTGTTATATCAGCCGTTATGCTGACTTCTGCGACTTTTGCATGGTTTGTATTGTCCAAAAATCCGGAAATAAAGGGAATATCTACATCGGTAACCAGTAATGGTAATTTGGAAATTGCTCTGTCTGATTTAGATGGAATGGAGCCGGAAAACTCTAAGGTAGGGGATTCCAGCGCTGCCGGCACTGCCATAAAAGATGCAAATCTTACCTGGGGTAACCTGGTAAATCTTTCCGATGGATATGGATTGGATAGTTTGACATTAAGACCTGCAACCTTGAACACAAGCGGTCTTCAAAGCGGAAGTCCATTGTGGGGAGCAACGTATGGTCGAGATGGTCGTATTGAGAAGTTAAAAAGCGATTTTGCATATACCATATGGCAGGAAGCAAAAGACGGACAGGCTGCAGCCTTTGTCGTTCCAAATGGAAATGCTTTTGGTGTGAGAGCCATTTCTTCTGTTGTATATACCAATCTTTCCGGTGATACTACATTCAAAGAACTGGTGGATACCGCTGAGGAAAAAAATGCTTTGGCTGGTGATGCTTATATAGCAATTACCAATACCCCTGAGTATATGTCATCTATTACAAGTTTGATGGGCGAATATTTGACGTATCGTCTTAACGGCGGTTCTTCCCCGGATTGCAGCCCATATGTAGAGCCATTTTACCTGATGATGGTTGATTTTTATGAAGCGATGAAATTGGCAGGAGACAGTCTTGTATACTTGGCCAATACACAACAGTTTCTAAAAGTTGGTTCCGGTTATGTTCCATATACCAGAGAAACCTTGTTAAAAGCAACAAGCAAGCAGCTGCAGGATGCAGGAGTGGATTTGGAAAGTTTACAACAGTATAAATCTGATTTGACACAGCTTGAAAAAGACCTGGTAACTATGGAAACGTATTATATTTCCGTTAGGGATAATAATGCTACCGTTACATGGTCACAGTTAAACGGTATCGTTAATCGGTTGGTTGATATTGATTCCTGTACGGTAGATGGAAAGGCTGTTAGTAAAATTGGTGCATCCGATGCAGGAAGCTTTTTAGGTAGTGGAACGCACGAGGCGATAATTCACAAAGGCTTTTTATATAATATGGAAAAACTGACCGGTTCCAATATGTATGCAAAGGATTTGACCGTTAAAGTAAAGTACTATACAACTGTAACATTAAAGGCTAATGTATATACGAATTTAAAGGACAGCGGTACGAGCACTTTTTACAATGACTTAAATGCTATAAAAGAAGCCAACAAAGGAAGTTATGTGGGTGGTGATGCAGTAGCTCAGGATACGTATGGTATGGCATTGGATATATGGGTGAGAACGAATGCAGAGGCAAGCTATCTAACCTTAAGCGGAAATGTTGTAACAAAGGAAATAGAAGAAAAAGCAACCGCTAAAGTAGGAAATGAAACCGTAGATTTATACACATACCCAATTCGTGATACAGATAATGAGGGCAATATTATTGATTACAATATAGATGTATATCAAAAAGATGGAAAGTGGTATGATTATCAGACAGGTGAAGAGATAGAGGTTACATCAACACCTAAGCAAAAAATTAATATCATTACAGAGATTCTTGATTACCAAGGCGAAAATCGCGTCTGGGAAGAGAATGGCCTGTTAACAGAAGAAAGCACAACACAAGGCTCCGGCAGCTGCTATATTTATTATGCGGATACTCCGGAGGACAGTGCACGAAGTCTGGAACTGTTAAAAAGTATGAAGGTTGCATTTATCAGTGCAAATAATACATTATTGGCGACAGCAACTATGGATACTGATAATTACTATGCAGTAAGTGGTAAATATACGGTTCCATTGGTTGTTGAGCAGACGAATTATACTACCATGGACGAATTTGGAGGAACAATTAAGGCCATTATGCCGTTGGTTCAGGGGCAGGCAACCAGGATTACTGCCATTTTATATCTGGATGGTGGTACTTTGACTAATGATGAGGTTCTTACTGCATCCGATATTCAAGGAACATTAAACTTGCAGTTTGGCAGTTCTGTTCCATTGGATACTATGGGTGATCGCGTATTGGAAGAAGCCATTGTAACTGTTTCTGCAACAGCTTCTGACACAAGCTTTAATTATGATACGGACAAAGATTTATCTACAACTGTTACCGTAAATGTGGCAGGCTTTGAACCTAAGCTTGTTGAAGCACAATTTCAGCGTGCAATTAATGGTACCCAAGGTACTCGTATGGAAAAATTCACCTTTTCAAGTAGCGGTACAGCAGGTGAATGGAGTGGAAACTACACATTTGGGGCTCCGGGTAATTATATATTAAGATATGTTCGTCTGGATGGTGTGGAATACGAATTACAGACACCGATTAATGTAACGGTAACCGGATTTAATTTAACGTCCTTAACCTGTGATAAAGACAAAATTATGACTGCAAATCGTTCTGCATCCGCAAATCTTTCCTTAACCTTTGCAGCAGATGATGTGGAAAAGATGCCGAAAACGGTTCAAGGACGATTTATGAAAGAAGATGGTACCTCTACGACAATTACGTTTGAACGTAATACTACGACGAATATCTGGTCAGGAACTGCTAATTTTGTAAGCAGTGGTACCTACACTCTGGAATACCTGGTATTAGATGGTGATTATACGGAAATACCAAAAGAGTATCAAAAAGTAGTAGAAGCCAGTCTTGGTATGAAGACACGTGTATATATTAGCAGAACAGGAGATGATCCTAGTCTGACATTTAAGTTCTATGGTGGAACAGAAACGCTCAATGTCAGTGCGATTATTATGGATGATGCAAATAAAGAAAAAGCTGAATTAACGAATGTAAAGCTTTATTACGGCAAGGGTGGTTCTGTATTACAAGAAAGCGGTATGAATGCTGACCTCACATGGAACCCTCAAACCGGATTTTACGAAGGACAGTTTCTGTTGTCCGGTGCAGGTATCTATAACTTTAGTAGTTTGATAGTGGGATCTAATGTGATTACAGCGGCTACAAATGCGCCTACGGTTAGGGCACAGTCGCCGGAGCCACCACAGTACATGGGAGCAGTTGATTTGATAGATTATCAGTTTGCACCTAATAATGATGCAAAAATGACTGTACAGGTAGCATATTCTTCTTCAGCTTCAGCAATGAAGGCAGTATTTATAAAAGATGGTATTACATCTAAAACATATACTGTGGATTGTGCAATGGGAACAGAATCTACGATTGACGGAAAGCCTGTCAATAAGTGGATCATGACACTTCCAACAGATGGTGGTACCCAGGATGGTACATGGACGCTGACAGAATTACATGTAGCAGGTGTATATGACAAGGCGGGTAACGAGTATACAGAGGATACCCCAATGGTATTGACCGTTTCAGACAAACCGGAAGTTAAGGTTGTAAGTACTGTTATTGTAAGATTTGCAGAAGATAAGAGTCAGCAGTTTGGTGGTACTGCAGCAAATGTAACGGGTCACTTTATGGATGCATATGAAGTATCCAACTTAGATGTTTACATTGAGGATAAACAGGGTAATGCATTGCCGAATGTGGAGAATGTTACATTAACATATTCCAGAAAGCCTAATACAGAGTCAGAATATGGTAATTATACGGCATCTCATTTAAATGGTACGTCCGATGGTGAAATACTTACTGTGAATTTGGTGGCTGACAGTGAAAATGGAGCACATTTTGTACAAGAAAATGCAGTGATATTCCAGATTGCAGGTCTGTATGAAACAAGTTTTAGCTTTAAGGTAAATGGCACAACGTATTCTTATGGTGGAGATAGTGGAAAGAGCCTGCCGGCAAATACACCTGCATTTACGGTACGGTCTATGAAGCCAACACTTACTGTTACAGGTACGAATCCGGCACCTACGGAAACCTTTAGTATTAATATTGCAACGGATTCCAGCAGAGATACTACGATCCTTAATGGTGTTAAAAATTATTACAGTGACTATATGGCAAATGTGTATATTAAGTCATCTAGCAGTGGTTCCTATACATTACCGAAGGTAACGATGAAGCTTACAAATGCGGGAAGTGCATTTACCAAAGCATCTGTTGTAGTAGTAAACGGAGAATCCTCCGATTATAACAGAACATATTCCTATACTGCTGATAATACGACTAATACACAGGAAATTGGTGGTACGCAATGGATGCTTATTGCTACAAATCGTTTCTTGGCAGGTAAGCAGACACTGAAAACAATTGATATGGTATGCGGTGGAAATACATATAGTGTAACTTTGAGTAATGCAGTTGTAATTAATCAGCAGCATAACCCACCGTATTTGACGTTTGCAGGTGTAGATACAAACTATAATGCAGTGCCGGCTAATATAGTCAGTCCGGATGGAAACAGTATGAAGGTAACACTTCCTACTATGAATAATTGGATTCTTGAAGAAGTTAATGAATCAGGCGGAAATGGTGAAGTAGACGCTGGAAGCAATACTTTCACTGTAAGTACAAGTTATACAGAAGGTTCAGGATGTAACAAGAAAACGTTGTATAACTATTATACACGTACTGTCAGAACTACAAATGAAACGACGTTAAAAGAAACGTGGAAAGTAACGTATGGAATTACCGGTTGGAAGATTGGAAGCACAACATATAAGCCGGGAGCAACGGTAACGGTTACATCCGGACAAACAGCAACAGCAGTTGTAGGTGTGATAAGTCGTGAGAAAGTTAGTTCTGTTGAGGCAGTATATGTAAGAGAATACACAATGGACGTTGCCGGCGAAACGGCACAAGGCAGTGCCAGCGGCTCGGTTGTATCACAGACATATGCTGATGAGACATTGACGGATCAATACTGGAAAGATTAGTTCTTGAAAGGACAATAAAATGACATATCAAGTTATTAAGAAAAACTTAATATTGTTAATTTCGTTGCTTATTTTACTTTTCTGCAAGTCAATTGATGTTCACGCTGCAGATGCCACAGGCATCTGCGGCGATGAAATCACATGGTCTTTAAGCGATGGTCATTTGATTTTAGAAGGTACCGGAGATATGATGGATTATTCTGAAAAAGAATTTGCTCCTTGGAATGAAATACGGGAGGAAATTCGGAGTATTACGATTTTGGAAGGCATTACCGGTATTGGAGAATTGGCATTTTACCATTGCGAAAATCTGGAAAGTGTAACGTTTCCCGATAGCCTGTTGACCATTGAAGATTATGCATTTGCTGGCTGTAAGAACTTGAAACAAATTCGTTTTGGAGATGCACTGAGAAGTATTGGGCAAAGTGCATTTGACAGTTGTGAAAGTCTTGTAAATGTACGTTTACCGGAAAGCCTTATAACATTAAAAGAAAAAGCATTTTATCGATGCAGTAGTTTGGGTGGAATAACCATTCCTTATAACACAACGGATTTAGGAGTAAATGTCTTTGGCTATTGCTATAGTCTGTCTTATGTACAAATTTTGGCACCAATTAAGGAACTTCCATACTGGTCATTTTATGGCTGTACATTATTGGATGAACTTTGGCTTCCTGACACGGTTGAATCAATACAAGAGAATGCAATAGCAGAATGCCCGGAATTGTCTTATGTAAATTATGGCGGTTCTGAGGTGGTTCGAGCAGAGATGGAACAAATGTTAAAAGAACCTGCTACAGTTGGGAATAATCCATTTATTAATCGTGAAGTGGAGTATAAGGAGAGCGAAAACTCCATGATAACAATTACGCAGACACAACAGATTGTTGTTGATCAAGCAGGTGATTCAGTGCCTGCTGATATTCACATAAATGCTGTTGTTAATAACCAGTCAGGTTGGAAGGATATAGTGAATGTTGCTGTTAAACAGGCAGATTCAAACACGGAAACTCCAATTGTAAATGTACAAGTTTTAGATACACAGACTTTAGAAAAAGAGACATTGGCAGGTTTATCCGGTAAAAATATACAATTTAATATAATTATAGATCAAAATATTATTTGGCAAGTAAATATGGCGGATCAGTCAGACGAAAAATTAAGAGAAATGCAGGAACTGAGTGTCAATCTTAAACGGATGGAAGAGGCAGAGGATTGGCAAAAAGAAGTAATAGGAGATGCTGTCTGTTATACAGTTCAGTTTGCTCAAACAAGTTTTAATACTGTTGTTATTTTACCGCTTGATATATCATGGGCAAGAAGTACAGCTACATTGTATAAGGTAAATAGAAAAACGTTACAGCTTATCCAAAGCGTGGTGGTAGACAACGTGGGTAAAGCGGCGTTTTCTTTGGCAGGTACAGAAAAAGGAGAATATTTGTTGGCATTAAATGTAGAGGGAATCTCACAGTCAGAAAGCATGATTCCTGAAGCTTTACTGGAAGCATATGCCATGGCAGATGGTGCTACACTTATGGACTCCAAAGGTAATTTATATAAAATTACACGACGTGAATCCGATTGGGGAATAAACATTAACCAGGTGACTTGGATTATGCTTGCTGTTATTTTAATTAGTGCATTTGTAATCGGTATTATAATGTATGTACTTAATAAAAAGAAATTTGCTATAAGATATATGTCTGAGATAGGGGATTAACGAGATGAAGATGAATGACGAAGACTATATTAAGGTTATAAAGTGGTATATTTCCTTTATACCATTGGCAATTGCCGTTATTTTATTTGGTTTTTGCTTTATGTTTGAAAGTAATTTGTTATTATATATAATTATGTTTCTGTTTTTTGGTTTGTTTGTAATTTTATACATAAAAGCAAATAAAAAAATAACTCTAACCGACGGATATACAATGATACAGGCCATGTCTTTCTTTAAGATATGTAATAAAAAGAATTTGCAACCATCCGACTCAGAAAATATAAAAGAGTTGATGAAGCTGGCAAATGAACTGGAATATGCTTGTGAATTATCAGAGGAACAAGTAATTGGATTATATAAAACAGGCGAGAAATTAGTAAAGAGATAAAAGAGAGGAATAGTTATGTACGATTTGATACAAGGATTGGCAATTGTTATTTATTTGCTTTTCTTTACATGGTATGGTAAAAATTTCAAAATTTCTAAAATAAAATCGCTTATACTGGGCATATGCGGTATGATTGTTTATTTGATTTTGGTAAAGTTTTTGGCTTGGGCAGAAACCGGATTCCGGTACTTTGGCGCTGAGAATGGAATTAGAGTCTACGTATGTCTTCCAATCTTTATTTATGGCCTGGCGAAAATAGCAAATGTTAAGCCATTAAAATTATTCGATATGCAGGCAGCAGCATGTGTTTTAATGTATGGAATCAGCCATTTTGCATGTATATTTGCAGGATGCTGTCAAGGCTTTAAATACTATGAAGGAACCGTTATGTATCATATTGCACATGCTTTGACAGGGACAAACATGTTACCGATTCAGTTTGGAGAATCTGTGGCGGCATTGCTTGTTTTTGCTCTGGTATTTTGGGTAGGTATTAAGAAAAACTACAAAACCAATGGACGTCTTTTTTGTCTGTGGTATATAGTTTTCGGCACACAGCGTTTCTTCTGGGAATTCGTACGTGATAATACTAAGGTGATTATCTTTGCACAGATGAAGCAGGCAGATGGTTATATCGGAATTTCCAACCTGGCAATCTGGTCTGCTTTAATGGCAATTGCAGGTGTTGCAATGTTAGTATTCATTCGAAATCTTGAAAAGAATTCCGACACGTAAGCAGAGTATTACTGACAGGTTGCTAAAATAAAGTAATTGTGGTAACATATCATAACAAAAATATGGTGTGTTGCCACTTTTTTTGGTGCTCTATCCTTCTTTGGAGGTTGTTTTTTTGTTAAGGATATGATATTCTTCTATTGAGCAATGGCAACAGAGGGGGGGATTCGTGATAGGGTGGATGACGAATGTAACAGGCATAGTGGTGCGTGTTAAAGATAAATTTTTCGAAAAGCTGGCAGAATATACCTTGGATCGCTTAGTTTGGTGTCTGGCAGCTATTGGGTTGTGTTGGTGCGAGGTGCAGAATTATCACGAGTACATTTTCTTTCAGAAAATGTACATTATGGTAGGAGTCGGCGCCTTTTATTGTTGGGAGCTAGGGTGTTTTACCAAGGGGAAGCGCATCTGGTGCGGTATTGCCACGGTGATTGGAGCTGGTTTTACGGCGTATGCGGTACATACCAATTTATATGTTTCTTATTATTACAACGACTGGCCGATTGGTCTCTTGGTTATGGTGACCTTAAATCTATATGTACTGGTTATCTATGACTGTATCAAGGAGCGGCGGTTTCCTTTTAGTCCCAATCCGTCCATGGTGTTGATGTTAATGGTCATTGCGCAACAATTTTCTGTGTACAATTACAAGCGATACTATTTGTATATGATGCTGGGACTGCTTCCGTATATTATGATGAAGAAGGGCGTCCGGACCAGAAGCTGCATGTTGAGCGGCATGATTGACGGTATGTGTATCGGGTTCTTTCTGGTACAGGGGTATGCATGGATGCATCGACCGTACAATTATAGAGACATACGATATCTTGCATTTTCCAATGATAAAACCACCTCTGCCAGAATCTATATGGCATATTTTGTGGTGTGGATTACACGATATGTTCAGATTGCAAGCAAAAACAATACGATTTGGAATGCACTGGGACGGGTTTTCACCTGGTTTATGGCGACCTTTGTACTGGCGTTGGTTTACCTTACCGGAAGCCGAAGCACGGTGATGGCTATCATGGCGATAACCGCTATTGCAGTAGCAGTGCGTTACTACAAACCAAAGGATGCGTGGTACAAAAGACTGGGGAGATGTGGACTGTGGTTGACAAACTGTATTTGCATAGGATTGGTGTCGTTAGCACTTTTTCCTACCGCGTACGTTTCTGTGAGATACTTTCCTGCGTATTTTAACGAACCGGATTATTACGATGCTGTTGGGTATAGAATGCGGTCCAAACCAATTCAGAAATGGGGAGAAGAATTTGGATGGGACTTTGAATATGATGACTATGCGGTGAAAAAGGACGACGCAAAGGAGAGTGTGCGATACGCCACCTATATAGAAGCAGTACATTATAATCTGGGAAGAATTATACCGGGTGCGGATGACTATTTGGAAGACGTATTGGGAGATGAACTACTATATAGTGGTTTGAGTAGGGAAGAGTATTATTTTGATCAAGGAATATATGATACTGCCAAGTATGAAAAGCAGGTTAAGACACTAAAAAGCAACTATGGGCCAGAGGCAGTGAAGGATGGAAAGTCCAATGTGAATACAGAAAAAATCGAGTTAGATACAAATAAAAAGGTTGTAAAGCTCTATCAAAATTTACTGGAAAAACTAATAGGTACCTTAATACTGAAGATAAATGCCAATGAAGAGATAGAAGGATTTGAAACCATAGGTCGTGGAGACTCAAAGGAGAATCCCTGGTTTGAGGAAGGCAATCATATAGAAAATGGTGTAGCACTAAGGTCTGCCATGCGGGAGTATACGATTGGTAAGCTCAATGTCAGAGGACATGAAGAAGGAACATTTCAGATGTGGGCAACAACTTGGGACATTACACCACACCCACACAATATCTTCCTGATTTTCGGGTATGACTTTGGAATTCCTACCATGGTTCTGATGGGGCTATGGTATGTAACATCGATACTGGTGTGTCTATATAATATTATAAAATACCATAGGACAGAATACCTGTATCTGCTACTGTTAGTAGTGGGAATGATTATTTTTGGCTGGAATGAGAGTGGTTTTTACTACAAAACAGGGGTATTTACATACATGACTTTGGCAACGGTTTATACCGATGTACTGCATAGGAAAAACAAATAAATAAAGGGCAAGTGTGACACAGATGGGATATATAGACATTCATGCACATATTGTCCCTGGAGTGGATGACGGTTCTAAAGATAACCGTGAAAGTGTAGAGATGCTTCGTCAGGCTTATGCAGCGGGAATCACTACGATAATTGCGACACCTCATTACTCCAAGGGATTTAGGGCATATACAACAGAGGATATTAAGCGATATTGCAGAGCTCTGGAGAAGCACGCGCAGAAAAATATTAGTCCGGATTTTAAGGTCTATGCCGGACAAGAGATTTTTTATAATGAGCGGTCTTTGGAAATGATTCAAAGCGGTGAGGTAATTGCTCTGGCAGACAGCAACTACATATTATTGGAATTTGTGCCGGGAATTTCTTATTCTGCACTTTTTCAGGCATTGCGTGAAGTTGCAATGACATCCTATTTTCCGGTGTTGGCTCATGTGGAGCGTTATGAGTGCCTTCGAGAAGATGACAGAATTGAAGAACTGAAGGCATTGGGGGTAATGCTTCAGATGAATTATGCGCATATTGCCGGCAAGTGGTATGATGCGGACACCAAGTGGTGCCGAAAAATGCTGAAACAGAATTATATCGATGTGCTGGGGACAGATATGCACAACAGTAATGATAGAGGACCTCGGGTAAATGCAGCTATGGAATGGATGAGTAAGCATTTGGATGAGGAGTATTTAGAGCAGATTACCACCCTGAACGCACAGGCAATTTTAGGATTTGACAAGAAAAAGGAAGAGCAAGATGAACGAAAATAATAAATATTACGAAAATGATGAATTGGAAATTGACTTGATGCAATTATTTTATGCGGTGAAAAAGCATATTGTGTCAATTATGCTGGCAGGATTGATTTGTGGTATTGCAGCCATGGTAATTACTAAATTATTTATTACACCTATGTATACCGCAGAGAACAGTATGCTGGTACTGGCTACAGAGAAGGTATCTACTACATCAGATTTAGCTTTGGGGCAGCAATTGACCAATGATTACAATGTATTGATTACCAGCAGACC
>JAZQUB010000020.1:0-68295 GCA_045631045.1 Lachnospiraceae bacterium | reverse complement strand
CTTGCCCGGGTGTAACTCGATGTTGTGAACCTGTGTACCTACTGGAATTTCGGAAAGTGGTAAGCAGTTACCAATTCTTACTTCAGCTTCAGGTCCGTTCATAATCTTCATACCATCCTTTAAGCCTTCCGGAGCAAGGATATAAGCCTTTTCGCCGTCTGCATAGCAGATTAATGCGATGTTTGCTGTTCTGTTTGGATCGTATTCGATACCGATTACAGTTGCAGGAATGCCATCCTTTGCATTTCTCTTAAAGTCGATGATTCTGTATTTTCTTCTAGATCCGCCTCCGCGGTGTCTTACTGTGATTTTACCCTGATTGTTACGACCGGCTGTTTTGTTCTTGGAAACTAATAAAGACTTCTCAGGAGTTGTCTTTGTAATTTCGGAGAAATCAGAACCAGTCATATTTCTTCTGGAAGGTGTATATGGGTTATATGTTTTAATGCCCATTTTAATTCTCCTTTCGATGTGTTTTGTGTCGCACTTCTCTGTGCCTAGTTAAATAATCTTACAAGCCAGCGAAGATTTCGATATCTTTGCTGTCAGCTGTTAAAGTAACGATAGCCTTCTTTGTCTTAGCAGTCTTACCAACTACCATGCCACGTCTCTTGTTCTTGCCGTCTAAGTTCATTGTGTTAACCTTTGCAACCTTAACGCCATCGAACATTTTTTCTACAGCCTCTTTAATCATTGTCTTATTTGCTTCTGGATTTACTAAGAATGTATATTTCTTTTCTCCCATACCAGCCATACTCTTTTCAGTGGTAACTGGTTTGAGGATTACGTCATAGTACTGAACGTTTGCCATTATGCGTATACCTCCTCAATCTTTGCTACAGCGTCTTTTGTAAGAACAACCTTTTTAGCCTTCATTAAATCGTAAACATTTAATTCGTTTGTTAATGTTGTCTGTACAGTTGCCATATTTCTAGCGCTTAAAACTACGTTTGCATCATTTTCTGCTAATACAACTAAGCCCTTGTCTACGCTTAAGTTTGACATAACATTAGCGAAAGCCTTTGTCTTGATTTCTGCCAACTTTAATTCATCTACAACGATGAGCTTGTTTGTGTTAACTGCATTTGTTAAAGCAGACTTTAAAGCCGCTCTCTTTTCCTTCTTGTTTAACTTGAAAGAGTAATCTCTTGGTACTGGAGCGAATACTACACCACCGCCAGTCCACTGTGGAGATCTGGTTGAACCCTGTCTTGCATGACCGGTACCCTTCTGTCTCCAAGGTTTTCTACCGCCACCGCTAACTTCAGAACGAGTCTTTGCTTTCTGAGTGCCCTGACGATTGTTTGCAAGCTGCTGTACAACTGCCAAGTGTACTAAGTGTTCATTTACTTCAACACCGAATACAGCATCGTTTAATTCGATTGTACCAACTTCCTTGCCTTCCATATTAAAAACAGATACGTTTGCCATCTGAATGTCCTCCTTTCACCCCGAAACTTAAGCCTGAACCCTAACGGTTTCTTTAACTGTTACTAAAGCTTTTTTAGGTCCCGGAACAGCGCCCTTAACCAAAATCAAGTTCTGCTCTGCGTCAACCTTAACTACAGACAAATTCTGAACTGTAACCTTTACGCAACCCATGTGACCCGGCATACCTTTGCCCTTGAATACACGGCTCGGAGAAGAACAAGCACCGTTAGAACCCTGGTGACGATGGAACTTAGAACCGTGAGCCATAGGTCCTCTGTGCTGGCCCAATCTCTTGATTGCACCCTGGAAACCTTTACCCTTGGAAATAGCAGATACATCGATCTTGTCACCAGCTGCAAAGATATCAGCTTTGATTTCGGCGCCTAATGTATACTCTTCAGCGTTTTCAAACTTGAATTCTCTTACATATCTCTTGCAAGAAACACCTGCTTTTGCGAAGTGACCCTGAAGAGGCTTGTTAACACCATGTCTGTGGATAACTTCCTTTTTGCCACTCTTATCCTTAATGTTCTCTTTTGTCTTCTTATCTACAAAACCAACCTGAACCGCAGAGTAACCGTCGTTTTCAACAGTCTTAACCTGGGTTACAACACATGGTCCTGCCTGAAGAACTGTAACAGGTACCAATGTACCGTCTTCATCGAAAATCTGTGTCATTCCGATTTTTGTTGCTAAAATAGCTTTTTTCATGTCTTTCCTCCTTTTTGTTCTACAGCGGAATGGAACGCGCCATTCATTCTAGTAGAAGGTATTAATTGTTTTTCATTTTTAAAACGATGTTTACACCTGCCGGCATTTCTAATCTCTGCAACGCATCGATTGTCTTCTGGTTAGGTGCAATAATATCGATCAGTCTCTTGTGGGTTCTCTGCTCGAACTGTTCTCTGGAGTCTTTGTACTTGTGTACCGCTCTAAGAATTGTAACAACTTCCTTTTTAGTTGGAAGAGGTACCGGTCCGCTTACCTGAGATCCGTTCTTCTTAACTGTTTCGATGATTTTTTTAGCTGATGCATCAACTAACTGATGATCATAAGCCTTTAATGTAATTCTCATTACCTGACTTGCCATAAAAAAATTCGCCTCCTTTTCGTACTTGTGGGTTTTTAGTACGACAAGTGGTGACTGTACACTCTCCCGTGTGTGTCCTCATAACACTCGCAACTCGAGGGCATAGCCCACCAAGTGTTCATGAGAAACTCTCACGTCGTTTCTATCTGCATCGATAGACCTTAAGTTACGTACAGTGACTTGTCGCCAAATTCGACTTGACATTCGCTCCACGGAAAACCCGGTCTACATTTTCATGTACCCGGCAACCTCACGCTTCATCGCTATCATGCCACAGCAAGATATACTATACACTATGCTTTTCCATAATGCAAGTACTTTTTTTAATATTTTGCATTTAAAATTGTATTTATTTTAATACACAAAGCGCCCCATCTGTGCCTTTGCAAATTGGGACGCTTCGTCTCTTCTATTATATATATGTACTTAATTATGTCTACTTATTCGCAAATGGCCTTTACTTCGTCAAATTCATCCTGAACTTCTTTAGAAGGAGCAGGAGTCAAAAGACTAACAATAATGATTGCTGCAAGCGCTAAAAGGAATGCCGGAAGCAATTCATAAATATTCCACGCACCCCCCAGCGGGCGAACCATGTATTTCCAGATAAATACTGTTGCACCGCCTACAACCATACCTGCCAGTGCGCCGTACATATTAGAACGTTTCCAGAAAAGTGCCGCCAGAACAACCGGACCAAATGCGGCACCAAAGCCTGCCCATGCAAAGGATACAATCCCAAAAACGGAACTGTTAGGATCCGCTGCCAGAAACATTCCAATCATTGATATTACAACCAGACACACCCTAGCTGACACAACTGTCATTTTTCCAGAAAGGTTAATACCAAAGAAACCTTTTAATATATTTTCAGAAACACTGGAACTTGCTGCTAAAAGCTGTGAGTCAGCAGTTGACATGGTAGAAGCTAAAATACCTGCCAAAATAATACCTGCCATGCATGCAAACAATAAACCATTTTTGCTTAAAAGGTTTGCCAACTCTACAATAATGGTTTCAGAAGCAGAACCCGCAAGCATGGAAACTGCACCTGCTTTACTTACACTATAACCAACTACTCCAATAAAAATTGCAACTGTCATGGAAATCACAACCCAGATACTTCCCACTCTTCTTGCCATAGGAAGCTTTTTCTCGTCCTCAATTGCCATAAATCGAAGTAGAATATGTGGCATACCAAAGTAACCTAATCCCCATGCCATTGTAGATACAATAGTAATCAATCCGTACTTTGTCTCTGTACCACTTACCGCATCATACATTGCAGTCAATGATAAATATCCAGGAAGTGCATTGGCATTGGCCATAACCACATCCATGCCACCTGCAGCATTTACACCAAATACCACTACAATAATAAGTGCAATACTCATAACAATGCTTTGAATAAAGACTGTGGTACTTGCCGCACTAAATCCACCAAGACATGTATACAAAACAATTACCACCGCACTAACTACCATAGCAAGCTGATAATTTACGCCAAACAGGCTTGCAAATAATTTTCCGCATGCACTAAAACCGGATGCGGTATAAGGAATAAAGAAAATAATAATTATTATGGCTGAAATTAACATCAAGATTTTTTTCTTATCCTGGTCTCTATAACGATTCGTAAAGAAATCCGGAATGGTAATAGAATTATTTGCTTTATATGTATAAACACGAATTCGCTTTGCCACAATCAACCAATTTATGTAAGTACCGATTGCCAAACCAATTGCAGTCCATGCCGCATCACAAACGCCGCTTAAATATGCAACGCCCGGAAGACCCATCAAAAGCCAGCTTGACATATCAGAAGCTTCCGCACTCATGGCCGTTACAAATGGTCCCAGCTTGCGTCCTCCCAGGTAAAAATCTCCTGCCGTTTCGTTTTTAGAAAACATAGCTCCAACAATTATCATACCAAACAGATATACACCCATGGTAATCAACATGCCCATCATTGCTGTTGTCATAATAGTACCTCCTCACACTCGGCCACCTATATTTTACCAAGTTACCGCTTTATCATACCACAGTGTGTTATAAAATGCAACCTTTGTTTTACACAAGCTGTCATGTAAATACAAAAACAGACAGAGGAATCATACACTCCTCTGCCTATTCTATTTGTTTATTCAATTAAATTAATGCTATTAACACCATAATAGTCGGCCATTGTTGCATTCACCAAATGATCTTTGTCAGGAAATAAATCACTGAAATAGGTAATAACACTTTGATATGGCACACTCTTAATCACAACATCTTCCCCTTGATGTTCTTCAAAATATGCCACACGTTCTTCTATAAACTCATCCACTTGCTGGTAGTAACCATTATACAACTCCGCATATACCCAATAAAGATTTGTATTGGTAATGCCAACCTTTGCAACAGAAATTAAAAACAGCACACCAACCACGCATACATATATCGGCTGCCACTTACATTGACTTTCCGCCATCATTTGAACTTTTCCAGAAAATTTAGTACGCAGCACTCTGTCCAGCCAGCCCAGCCAATAAAATACATTGAACAGCATAAGCCAAAAATAATTAATATAGTAAAGATTAATCATTCGCCCCGGTGCAAAACCGCCAAACGCATAAGACACCGGTGCATACTCTGCAAGATATAGTCCACCAGAAAGAATGGTAACTAATACTGGCCACTTAAACTTCCACCCACAACTCTTAACTAATTGCCAAATAAATGGAAGTAAAAATACAAATATCATAATTACCGAAATATTGGTCCAACTACCAATGTACCTTAGACCATCTCGTATTGAAATAAAAATTGCTTCAACTACTGATACATTTGCCTCAAAATCATTATTCATATGATTGGTACTGCCCGGAGCAAGCACACTGATTAACAATGCCGCCAGCGTTGAGACCGTATACATTACCAACACACCAAAACTTTTCTTTTTGTAGTACCATGCAAATCCGGAAAGCCCACCTGCAATTAGAATAAGTAACATGGTTGTAGGGAAATTACCGCCACCCACAAACAAACATGCCAACACACCAATTATGTAGAAGAAAACCTTTCGTACTTTACCATACTCAGCCCAATCTGTGTAAAACACGCACATAGCGGCAACAATCATCATTCCCCATGCATAGAAGCCGGTATAATATGAAGCTCCGGTCCACCAATAAAATGCTTCTTCCGTGTACATCACTCGCAAAAACCACGCAAACGTTACCAACGATGTAATCGTAAGCCACACACTTTTCGGAGACTTCCCATGCTTTACCATCAATACATAGCTCAACCAGTAAATACCGGTCAGGAGACTAACTATAATAAGCACCACCCCCATCCAGTAATGCTCGTCGCCCCATATCCCCGGCTGTAATGCCATGAGTAAAATAGAGGAATAGGCCCCCTGCCAGTTAAAATACTTATAAACCACAAAATCCCATGCCCGCTTCATTACTTGCCAAAAACTTCCGGTTGATACAAAAGCCTCCTTGGTCCAAAGACTTAATTCAAAGTCATCGGAAACCGGCCACATATACCTTGAAATATATGTCATTGGAATTACAATCAGCAAAAGCGCCAGCACACACATCACCGCAGTCCAAGCATTACTGTTTTGCCAAATTTTTTTCATTTGTATTCACCATTATTTTTCTAGATCCACGGTATTAATCAACTCCCTGATTTCTTCTACAGTCAGCCACTCTGTATTATTATCGGAGCTATAAGAGAAACCATCTGCTACTCTCTTACCTGTAGGCTCGCTCTTGCGATGTGCAGACCAGTCAAACTGTGGATATACGATAAAATGCTTGTCGTATTCGTAGGTTGTCAAAGAATCTTCTACTGTAACCATAATTTCGTGGAGTTTTTCGCCTTCACGAATACCAACTTCCGGCATTTTACATCCAGGAAGCATAGCTTCTGCAAGGTCTGTAATCTTAAAGGAAGGAATCTTGGAAATGAAAGTTTCACCGCCCTTAGCTTCTTCCAATGCTTTAATAACTAACTTAACACCTTCTTCCAGACTAATCCAGAAACGAGTCATTCGATAATCCGTAATAGGAAGTTCTGTTGCACCATTCTGAATTAATTTGTGGAAGAACGGAATAACGGAACCACGGCTGCCTGCAACATTACCGTAACGAACGATAGAGAAGCAAATATCTTTTGTACCTGCATATGCGTTTGCAGCAACAAATAACTTATCAGAAACCAATTTCGTTCCACCGTATAAATTTACAGGATTTACTGCCTTGTCTGTAGAAAGTGCTACTACCTTCTTTACACCACAATCCAGTGCTGCATCGATAATATTCTGTGCGCCATGAATATTGGTCTTGATTGCTTCATTTGGATTATATTCACAAGCAGGAACCTGCTTCATAGCCGCTGCGTGAATTACATAATCTACACCCTCAAAAGCTCTATATAGACGTTCTTTGTCACGAACGTCACCAATAAAAAAACGAAGCTTTGGCAGATATTCCTTAAATTCATTCTGCATCATAAACTGCTTGAATTCGTCACGACTGTAAATAATGATTTTCTTTGGTTCATAATGAGTCAGTACATATTTGGTAAATGCTTTACCAAAAGAACCCGTACCACCTGTAATCAGAATTGTTTTGTTATTTAACATGTTAAATTTACCTCTCTATGTTTATTTGCGATAATATGCAATCACTTTCTTAATTGCCGCAATAACGTCTTCTACATCTCCATCCGTCATAGCCGGATACAATGGAATACTAATAATCCCTTCATACATAGCCTCCGCATATGGACAAAGACCTCTCTTATATCCCAGTCTTTCATAATGTGGGAAATAATATACCGGAATGTAATGTACGTTGCATTGTACATTTTCTGCCGCCAGCGCATCGAACACCTCTTTTCTGGTACCATTCAGCTTGTTTAATTTTAACTGAATAATATACAAATGTCTAGTAGTATCAGACTGCGGAATTTCTTTTTGTACAAAAATTTCCTCAATATTTGCAAATGCTTCGTTATATCGGTTTACAATTTCCTTACGCCTTGCCTTAAACGCATCTAATTTATGAAGTTGGCTTTCAATCAAGGCTGCCTGGAAGTCCGTGATTCGGTAATTGTAACCCAAGTCAACCATTTCATAATACCAACCGCCTTCATTTTCATGCTCCATCATACTTTCATTACGAGTGATTCCGTGAGAACGATAAAGCACCAGTTTATCATATATTTTTTTGCTGTTTGTCAAAACAGCACCGCCTTCACCGCCGGTAACTGTTTTCACCGGATGAAAACTGAATGTGGTAATATCCGCCAGGCTTCCCACCTGCTCACCATTATATGTGGTTCCGATGGAATGTGCCGCATCCTCAATAAAAATCAGTCCGTGCTTGTCACAGATTGCACGAATGGCCTCAACCTCCACAGCCTGTCCGGTAAAATCTACCGCCACTACCGCTTTCGTCTTATCGGTAATTTTACGTTCAATGTCTGCCGGGTCAATATTGTAAGTTTCCGGATTGATATCTGCAAACACCGGAGTAGCACCACAATACAATGCACAGTTTGCACTGGCTGCAAAGGTAATCGGTGTCGTAATCACCTCATCTCCCGGACCTACACCCGCTGCCAAACACGCCACATGAAGTGCTGCTGTTCCATTACTGATTGCTATACAATACTTTGCTCCGGTCAAATCACAAAGTGCCTCCTCTAAAGAAGTAATGTTCGGACCACACGTCAAAAAATCACTTTTCAATACATTTACCACAGCTTGGATATCTGCATCATCCAAATACTGATGTCCATAAAAAATCTTTTTGTTTCTTATCGGCTTACCACCGTGAATTGCCAACTTACTCATGTTGCACCCTTTCTCTGCCGCACCTTCATTATCCATACGTGCACCTGCCTTAACCCCTTAGGAGCAATTGCAAATAACAAAAGATACATTTTATTTTTTCTTGTCAGATATGTATTCTTTAAAATATCTGAAAAGTGTTTTCTAATGTAAATACAAATAGAACGATACTGTTTGTTGTCTCGCGTCATTTGAACGATTGGTATATGAAGCAAATATTCCAGACGCTGGAACAGACCAAATCGCATGGCTGTTTCTTGAAGCTCTATAAAATGCTTGTTTACCAATTCCTGTACCATGTCGGCATTGTCCACACAATCCCCATATACACGGCTAAAATCATTTTTGTCTTTTTTACGAGTATTACTTCCGATGCGGTAAAACACATGGTAGGTCTGACCGGTCAGACTTATCACCCCACTGGTTTCCATTAACATCTGCACTAAAAGATGAAAATCCTCGTTCAATACTCCTATTGGAAACTGATGTCTCTCAAAAAGCTCTTTATTAACCAGCTTTGTACAAAAAGAACAATCTCCCCGATGCATTAAAAGTTCTCGCAAAAAATCCTTGGATGTTATAAATTCATCCTGTAGCGGTGGCTCACATATATTAGGAAGCTTGTTTCCTTGCTCATCCACCTCATCGCGACCAATCTGGACAATCTGAGCATTCCCCACCTTCAGACTATTTACAAGCCGTTCATACATTTCAGGCGAAATATAATCATCACTGTCCACAAAGCCAAGATACTGACCTCTCGCCTGAGATATTCCTAAATTCCTGGCCGACGAAGAACCTCCGTTTTTTTTGTGAAACACTCGGATACGTTCATCCCGAGCTGCCAATTCGTCACACAACACACCTGTGCCATCCGTAGAACCATCATCCACCAAAATCAATTCCAAGTTACGATATGTCTGATTTGTAATAGATTTTACACATCTTGGCAAATATTCTTTTATGTTATAAACCGGTACAATCACACTGATAAGCGGTGTATGTTTCATATTGCCTCCTGCATTATGCCCGACTCATCGGACCTTTGTTAAATCGTGGAATTTTTGCGCCGTCATATTCTGCTTTAATACAGGTAAAAACTCGTTCTGCTGCTATGGCAGGATTCCACAAATCTGCAATCGTCTGATATGCCGCAACCCCCATCTTTTCTCTATAATCCGGCTCATCCATAAGCCTTTTAACCAACCCAAACAGTTCTTTACTGCAGCCATTTCTGTATAAAAAGCCATTCTCTCCATTCCGAATCAGATAAGGACCTGCGCCCATGGTCTTGTTGGCCACAACAGCACACCCGCTGTTCATCGCTTCGTTGATCACGGCTCCCCAACCTTCACCGGTGTCACTGGTGGCAAGGTATATGTCACTCTCTTCCATATATCTGCGTACAATGTCTGGATTTTGATTTCCCAAAAAAGTTATCACGTCTGCCACGCCTAGCTTTCCCGCCAATTCATGCATAGACTGCTCCATTTCACCCCCGCCGGCAATACGCATATGAAAAGCATACCCTACATTTTTTAATGCTGCAGCCAACTTAACCGGCTCCTCCGGATGCTTCCAATCAATCATACGTGCTGCCCAAAACAAGCTTACGATTCCGTTCTTCCTAAAACTCTTTTCCGCCATTAATTTTCTTAAATCATACTTCCGGTATGCAGGGAAATAACCAAATTTATATTTTTTGCCCGGATACGCTAAAACAAGGCGAAAATCACCGGCCACATATGCTCCTGCGCACAAAAGATACACTCTGCCAAAACCATACCGGGTATGATCCAGGAACTTTTTTCGAAGTCCTCTTGGAGAAACAAATTTATAACGGCCATTTTTATACAAGCGCTCACAATAACGCCATACAGGCTTTCCGGAACTTAGTCGATGTTGTATATAACGCTCTTCATCTGTTCCGCCGAAAATCACTGCATCAGCTTCATCAATCAACTGCTGACAGTAATTTGAATCCTCCCAGTAATTAAGGAGATAGGGTGTGTTTTTAAACACCTCACCCCAGCCCATGCGCACTCGTTCTTCTTCCATAGCCTCCGTCTGCATAAAATTATATACCCCGCCATGTGCATTGCACAATTCATATAAGCGTTCAGACATGGGGTGTTGATGATGATTAAAATAGTTTGACACAAAAACAATCTTCATATATAAATAACTACCTTCATGAAATATTTTGTAACATTTCCTGGTAAATTTCAATCAGCCGCTTATTATTTGCTACACCATCATGAGTTTTTCTCGCGTGAAGCTTTGCTTTTTGAGCTTTAGCTAACGTCAATTCCTCTTCCGCAAACACGCTGCACACAGCTTCGGCTAATCTCTCACTAATAGCCTCCAGTTCCGTTTCATCCTCTGCTTTCTCTATCCGGAATCCTTCAAACATCGTGCCTTCTTCCGGTGTAATCATAGTTGGTATACCGCCCACATCAGCGGTTATTACCGGCACTCCTAACAACATGGCTTCTCCCAAAGAATTAGGCGAGTTCTCTATGCTGGATGCACACACAAAGGCATGACTCATCAAAAACTGTTCCTTCATCTGTGCTGCCGTCATCCTTCCCAGAAAATGGACTTTTCCTTCCAACTCTTGCTCAGAAATCAGCCGTTCCAAATATATCCCGTATGCCGAAATCTTCAACCTACCTTTTAAACCTTTTCCACGGAGAAGACTATTGCCCGCCACATACACTTCGGCATCCGGATATTTTTGCAAAATCTTCGGCAGTGCCAATAACATATAATGTAAACCTTTGAGCGGATAATCGCCCTGGCTAAAAAACAATCTATATGGACAACATGCTTCTTTAGACCATGAGCCTGTATAAAATTCCCTGCGAAGTGTTTCATTCATTGCATGATATTTTGCTCGAGGATTCCATTTTGCAGTCCAGTATTTATCAAACTGTGTACGTCCGGTCACATGACCGGTCCCCTGAATGGCTGCCAGTTCCCATTGACCTCTGTCTTCAAACTTCTGCTGCTGTATTGGAAGCGTGTCCCTGCGGATAACATCACGGAAGGTTATGCTTTTTGTCACTTTGCGAGGAAGATTGGCCATATAACCTTTGGCACAGACTCTGCACAGCCCTTGCACCCCTACCAGTGTACACTCCGGTCTATCAAAACACTTAATCGCTGCCAGTGTATGTGGATACTCTGTGCCGAAACAGTGTATTACATCCGGCTTAAACGCCTCTAAAATTCTTTTCATATCCTCTTCCAAAGACATGTCGTACTGCTCTGCCATCAGTACATTTTCACGGAATCCATAAAACGGCACATCATAATCCTCGTTAATCACTAACGCATCCTGCAAAAACTCCTGCCTTTTTGCAATAGGAAAAGCGATTCCTAACTGCACCATATTCTCTAAATCAGATGCATTATGTGCCAGTACCGCTTCCATCAAACCAGTAAGCCAGCCTTCTTTGTTATTCACTTCCTGCCCCAGCTTTTCTGCAATCCGTGGCAGCATAATATTGCAAACCCAAAGTACTCGCATAATGCTCCTTTCCAATTAATTAAAAATCCAATTTAAGTATGGTAATAATCGTATATCTACATTGTACGCAGTCTTTAAAAAGAATGCAAAGTATATCGAAAAGGCACCCAGTGTCCCAATCGTCAAAGCGGTCTTCCAAATACCCTTTTTCAAATGATACAAGCAGCCGCTTACCAAAAAAATCTGAAAAATACAGAAATAGTTACCGATTCGCGTAACTTCCGGAATAAAAGAACCAAAGGTGTTGATAACCAGACCGGCGATATTGGCCCAAGAGTAAAATTGTAAGTGTGTTCTTTCTTTAATTGCATCTTTATAGCACATGAGTGCCAAAATCAAGCAGCATAGGCATCGCAAAATATTGATAACAGACACTTCTCCATTATCAAAAGCAGTGTCTTCGTAGTAAGGATAGAACCGAAATATGATAGACCTGTAAAAATCCTGAAAAAAAAGCATAGATAACACAACAGCACTTCCGGCTGCAATTATCCATTTATTCAACTTCACATCACAAAGAAGTCGCAGCACCACATAACAAGGAATTACCAAAAGCACCGATTTATGAAACAACGCTGCCCCTAAAATCCAAACAATAAACTTACCAAATTCTTTGCGAATAGCAAACTTTGTCGCATACATTACCACACTAATTACCAAATAATAGCGCACGGTATTTAAGCTTTGGAAATAATACCCATTGGTCATGAGCAAAAAGATAACGCCCCAGTACCATTCGCCCTGGTCATACACTGCTTTTACCATAAATGCCACTGTAATGATAGAAAACAGCGCAAAAATAGGAAGATAATTGTTGTATCCCAAGAGCTTCTGCATCCAGTAAACAATAAAATTAAATCCCGGCTCACTGGCAACATCACGTCCCATGTAAATCAGCTTGAAATTTTCACGATACACCCAGTAATCATTTCCCACCGCAATTCGACAGGCACTTACACCCATAAGCATCAAATAAATGCCAATAGATGCCGCTATGTTTATGGCCTGTTGTCTATCCACACCACCCTTGCGGTAACCATAAATCTGCCCGGATGCATATTCACTATTTTTTACAAAAGCTGCGAGAACCAGCACCGCTAACGTCAGTATGATATAGACTGCCATGTTTACTCCTTTTTGTCAAACTATCGTTTGTACAATGCCCTTTTTATCGCTTGATAAAAACCACCAAGCAGTTTACTTTCTGCCACAACCGTTCTGAGAGGTTGTAAACTCAAAAGCATAATCATTTTATATTTTAAAATTTGTCCCTTTGTCATATACATAGAGATAATTTCTGAATGTTCTTCTTTGGAACGAATACGGTTAACCTTTGTCTCAGAAAAACCGCCGCCTTCATACAGTGCCAATGTCACCGACACCCATATTGGTTCCACTTTTTTTTCAAAAAAGCACCACAAAAAGTGCTCATAATCTGCTCGAACACGATACTTCGGCTCATACCCTCGCTCTGCAAACAGACTTTTATGATATATGCACGCCTGATGGCATGGTACATGGCGATAACAAGCAAAAGCATCCATTCGTGGATTTGACTGTACCACACTTTCACGAATTGCATCATATACATTACCGTAAAAGAGCTTTCCCTCCGGACGTATTGCCATCTCTGATATCATATTTTCCAGTGCATTATCATCATAAAAATGATCTCCGCAATTTAAGAAATATAAAAATTCTCCCTCTGCCAGCTCAGTAGCCTGATTCATTGCTTCATAAATACTCTTGTCTGCAAGTTGATAAATACGCACCTTATCGGCAATCTTTGCACCGGAACCAGCCAACCACGCTTTCAATCGGTCCATAGAACCATCTTTAGAAAAGCCATCCTTTACCACAACCTCGTAATCCGTTGAAGTCTGTCTCAAAATACTTTCCATGGTATCAATTAATTTATTCCCAGGATTTAAACAAACCACAATAATACTGATTTTCCTCATACATTCCCTTCTTTTTGTGCCTCAATTTTCCCCTGTCTAATGCCCTTTAATAAAAGCTTATATGCTTTACTCCAAGGCACATTTTGACACATTTCTTTTCTTTTGGTAAATACAAAGCGAAATCCCCAAATCGGCGCCCAAGCTCCATACAAGAAATAATATAATACACCGCGGTCAAAGAAAAACTTCTCATGGTATCCGGTGAACCAAGTAGATGGCCTTGGTATTTCCTCACCGATACACACCGGGCTTTTGTAAATCTTCATTCCGGACTGAATTACCCGGCGAATAAATAAACTATCCTCACCATTACTGTAAGGAGCACCGCCCCCAAAAAGAAGAGAGAACTTCACACCGGTCTTATGCAGCCTCTCTCTGCGAAAAGCCATACTGTAGGCCGGATATCTGCCACAGTTCCATAAAGTCACTTTACCCCACTCATCATTCTGGTAGGTCTTGCGGTCCGGCGTTACCTCCACCTGAAACATAATACCATCCGCCTCCGGATGCGCAGCAAACTCTGCCTCTATCAAAGTTTCATAGTCTTTTACATAAACAATATCTTCGTCGCCAAAAAGGCAGATGTCTGTATCTGCCTTGGAAAGTGCCAAATTTCTGCTGCGACCTACGCCGCGCTCATTTCTATAATAAATGTCTACCGAAAATTCTGCCTCTTTTAAATGCTCCTCTTTATCCTCGTCACATTGATTAACAATAACAGCCGGACTTTCTAACTGAAGCTTTTTGATTAATTCCGGTACATTTTTGTCTACACAGGAAATCAATAACTGTACTGACATAAAAACCTCTTATATTCCGTATCTTTTTAGCAGCTTCTCATCGGCATCCCACAAAACTGCACCGATTATGTTTACTTGCTGCTGCTCGTAATACTGCAATGCCCTATCAATTGCACCACTCTTATCCGCACCTGACACAACCGTCAGAATGCAACCTTCGCAATCACGCAGTACATCTCCAGCCTCCGGGCACTGCACCATTGCCGGAACCAATATCCATTCCTTTTCAGGTTCCATCCCCTTTAATGCATCCATAACTTCCGGCAAAGACGGAGTATCTCCCACACTGGTCACTGCTATTTTTTGCAGCTCTTTTACTGCGAACATCACATTTGCAGCCAGTTCCTCGCTCACATCTGCTCCAAGCACCTTCAGCCCATGGCGTTTTTTAAGTGTTTCCGGCAAATAAATGCTATCGTCCAGTAAATAATTTAAAACAAGATACATACTGCTTGTAAAGAAACCAAGCACTGCGCCAAGCACAAAGGCTCTCCTGGTACGAATGTCTGCCTTAATCTGATATGCTTCATCCGGCATATCCTGCACTCTTATTGCATTAATTTCACGCTGGCTCTCTGCAAACGTTACCAATGCTTCGTCATACGCCTGTAAAATCTCCATGGTAAGCACCGGATCTGACGAGGTGGCTGTCAACTGAATAACACGCACATCACTTGGTACGGTTAATGAAATTCGTTCATCCAACTCTTCTGCCGTAAGTTTTGTACTAAGCTTTGGCAACACCTGCTCCACAAACACGTCCGTATTCAGCCAACTATCCAGGGTGTATTCATTAAAGTAGGAGTATGGTTCCCCAAGAAGGGGATCTTTTGCATATTCTATATAATAAGTAGCAATGGCACGATATTCTCTTGCAGGTGCATACACTACTTTATATAAGTAGTAAATACTGCCAAACAAAACAGCACCCACCACGGCACATAGCACAAATTGATACCACTTCCCCAGCATATTTAAAACAAATAATTTAAAATTAAAAGGCTCTTTTTTGTAATCCATGCCGGTAATCCTTTCGAAATCTCTTCTTTATTTAGATGAATGCTCTACATTACCACGCTTCTGATATTCTTCCTTGAAGGCTGTTACCTGCTGTGTTTCCACGCCTTCTGTACTGTCCGGCCAGAATAAAATTTTCAAGGTTAAAAGCATTAATTTAATATCCATCCAAAACGTATAATTTTCAATATAGGTCAAGTCTAATTTCAATTTATCATAAGGAGTAGTATTGTACTTCCCATACACCTGTGCATATCCCGCCAGACCGGCCTTTACCTTAGTGCGGAAAGCAAACTCAGGCATAATCTCCATATACTGCTTAATAATCTCCGGTCGTTCCGGCCTTGGTCCAATAAAGGACATATCCCCACACAAAATATTAATCAACTGAGGAAGTTCATCAATACGTACTTTACGAATAAATTTTCCAATTGGAGTAATGCGGTCATCATTCTTCGTTGCCAGACGTGCCACACCATCCTTTTCTGCATCCACGCGCATACTGCGGAACTTCATAATACCAAACTCACGCATATCCTTAGTGCATCGAATCTGTTTATAAATAACCGGACCGCCATCATACAATTTAATTACAATCGCTGTAACTAACATAACCGGTGAAGCAATCACTAATAGAATTGCAGAACATATAATGTCAATAGCGCGCTTCATGAAGCGTTGTTCTACGGTAAGCGAATATTCTCTTGTAAGGAAAATCGGTGTATCGAAAATATGCATTTCCTCTGCACCACCCAGAATGACATCGGACAATTTCGGCAAAATATACACGCGAATTCCTTTTCCATAACAGAATTTGTAAATAGTATTGCGGCTAGAAACATCAATGTCACCTAAAACAATAGCGTCATAACGCTCCAGCACCTCAGCACAAATTGCCTCAATTCCTTCAGATACATTCATGCATTTGCAAATATCATACTTATCCTTGCGGCTCTCAAACTTACGTATCAACTCATCGTAAGGTCTGTCCCCATGTATCAAAAGCATTTTTCTTGGTGCAAACAGGAACTTATACACCCGTTGTGCAATTAGCGACCAACAAATCACCCCGACACACTGTATTAAGGTCATGACAATAAACGGTCTGGGATCCATCAGCCAAAAATACATCAAAGAGTCTTGTCCATACGTAATTACATTAACAACAATGGTAGCAAATACCTGCGAAAACACGACCTCTGCTGTTCTGAGATAACCAATATTTAGACCTCCATACATGCTTGAAAAAGCACATATTAATAACGCATATACTGATATTGCCAGATAATGACCTTTTTCACTAAACCACAAATGTGGACGAATCGCAACACTGAATTCTGTCAGCCAGAACCAGCCATAAATCAAAGTTTCAAAGGCTATGGTAATCAGGGAAAACCCAATTACAATCAATCTTTTAAATGATCCTAATCCTCTCATGTAACTCCTCACACTCTTCTCTTTACTGCACGCCAAGCCCAAAAGCAAAAGTTGTATGCACTAAAGGGAATGCTTAATTTTTCTTCTTTGCGGTATAAATTCCAAATACGACGCAGTGCCTCAATCTTGTTCGATGATAAACTATTGCCAATGCGTCTGTAAAGCACCAGATTTTCTTGAAGACCATATGCCAACACACCGCTTCGTAAAATTCGCCACCAAAGCGCAGTGTCCTCACTCTTTACTTTTGGCATATGGAGCTCTCTTTTAGGGAGCTTCTGCGTATCAAACATAACCGTCGATGTAAAAATGGTAGTGTTTTGTAATGCCTCTTTATAACAAATTGTCTCAGGCACTTTTACCACCTTACCTGTTCCTGTACCGGATGCATCTGCAAACTCATAACCTGTAAAACTGAATGCCGCCTGATTTTTTAACATAAAAGTAACTTGTTTTTCCAATTTATCCGGCATCCATAAATCATCCGAATCAAGATAAGCCACAAATCTTCCTTTACTAATGTCCATTCCGTAATTTCTGGCTTCTGCGGCACCGATATTTTCATCAATTACGCAAAAGGTAATCCTATCATCCGGGTTATCCTTTAAATATTCTGCCACAAATTCCTTTGTACCATCTGTAGAGTTATTTTCAATTAATAACAACTCCCAGTTTGTATAAGTCTGCGCCAACACACTTTCAATTGTTGCCGCAATGTACTTTCTTACATTGTAAACAGGCACGATAACACTTACTAAATCGTTCATTCTACCAATAAATCCTTTTTCATAATTCCTATATAAGAACTCGTTAACCGGACGGAAGCATATTCCGGCATTCCACTCATAATTTCCAGCCAAAAATCCGGTACAATAATGCAGTCTGCCTTTCCCTTATTAATCAAAGTAATAAGCCGTTCACATTCCTCTTCCGGCAACCTTGCATCTTCTAAAAGCGTATAATATTCATGTTCCCAATCGTATCCGCTATTGATATAACTGGCTGACTTTGCACTCCATAAATCCCTGCCATAAACCGGTCGCCATGCCGGCTCATATAATCTGGCATACTGAAGCATTTCCGGTGGTGCCGCTAAAACAACCGGCTCATCACCAATCACCTGCCACAAAGCCTCAAGTACTTCGGCACTTTCAAGCGGAACACCATGACAATCCGCCTTTTGCCCCTGTTCAAGACCACGAAAATTGGTTGCCACCAGTAAAAATACTATAATAAAGCCCCCACTGATAATATTTCTTGCATGTTGTCCCAATCGTATACCCGGAACATCTTTTTTTCGGAGAAATTCATAAAGTTCAACAGAAGCAAAGGCTACAAGTAACGTAGAAGGGAACAACTGTTGTAAATCCCTCCAATCATAAAACGGAGTATATACCTTCAAAAGTACCACCGCGGTTACCGGAAAAAGAACCAAGACGCCAAGGACAATACACATCACCGGCCATCTTTGTTTTCGAAAGAATGCATGTTTTAAACAAACTGCAAGTACCGCTGCGCAAAAAAGCCATAGTCCCCCTTGCTTTTCCTTAAACTCCAATAAACCACTCAATAATCTATTCCATTCAAGCTGCATGCCTTGCCCTCCTGTCAAACAAAAGGTGCACTCCCAACGCGCACAGAGTTATCAAAGCACAATAACCAATTCCATAGGTAGTCCATACAAGGCAAACCTCTGCAAAAACGGCAATTATTGCCAGTATCCATTTTTGTTTCCAACACACGTAGAATGTATACGGCATAAGCACCAGCCCACGAATAGTCTCCCCGGAAAATCCCGCAAAAAACAATCGATATCCTGCAAGCCCTTCACTGCCTCCGGTAATCAGATATATTAAAGCAACAAACGATACAAACAGCCATTTTTTATGAATATCCTCACCAAATATCTCTTCCGCAAACAGCCAATAAACTAAAATACTGAATATCCATACTCCCAGAGGCACGATTTTACACATAATCATATACTGGGATTGTTGTGAGAATGTTATCAAGGCACTATACAAACTGGATAAACCTAAAATCTGAAACCTCATAGGCATCACCGTTTCCATCGTTCCCCCTAAAAATGGATGCTCCGTCATAAGACTTCCACTTTCCAGATTACCGATTACCATTTCATATACCGCATCTTGCAAATCCGGCACATATCCTCGAAACAGACGATATACCGTCAATCCTGCCAGCGCCATAAACAACCAGCATACAGGAGAACAATATGCTTTTGTAACGAACTTTCTATTTTTTTTGTAAGTAAAATGCACAAAAAGAAAGATTGCCGTATACACGATTAAGCCTGCCAGACACAATGCACCGCACAAAAAGGTATATGTCTGCAAGCTTCTGTTTGTCATAATCGTAATGAAATGTGCAGTTTCTGCACATCCCAGCAAAATCCATAGACCGGTTATCAGCCAAATAATCATATTTTTTATCCTTCGAGCATACTTTGTATTAGTATAGCACATTATTACAAAAAAAACAATCAGCCCCTTAAGGAACATTTGCCCCATAAAGAACTGATTATATACTACATTTCACGAACATCCAGTCTGATTTTATCTGCAATTCTGGCTATGTATTCACTATTTGTAGGTCTTGGTCTACCTTGCTCATAAGAATATCCAAATAATTCTTCAAACGTATCACTGTTTCCTCTTGTCCAGGATACCTCAATAGCATTACGAATTGCTCTTTCCACTTTTTGATCCGTAGTTTTAAAATGCTTTGCAATTGTAGGATACAATAACTTTGTTACACTGGACACCGCTTCCATATCTTTTCCTGAAAGCATAATGGCATCTCTCAAATAATGATACCCTTTCAAATGCGCCGGCACCCCTATATCTAACATAATTTTGGTAATGTACTTCTCAAGTTGTACATCCCCCATACTTAAAATATCCATAGTAAAATTCTCCCTCCTAACCATTTCTTTTTTTGACAAAATAAACAAATATTTATCGCAAAAAGCCTCCGTTAGTGTGAATTCTACCATAGGTGTCGAATGTTGAAAAGGCGAAAGCATCGCGTTTTCCGCGCTATTTCAGCATTTTTACAACATCATGTGGTGTTAAAATTTTTCTTTAACAATATATATAGGCCTGCCCTTTACTTCCATGTATGTCTTGGCCAAATACTGTCCGATAATACCAATGCAAAAGAGCTGTACCCCTGCGACCAGCGTGATAATACATGCAGTTGACGGCCACCCTGCAACCGGATCTCCCCATATCATAGCGCGGACAATGATAAAAATCATAGCGGCAAACGCAATGAGACAGAATAAAAGTCCTACCACAGCAGCAATAGAAAGCGGCACGGTTGAAAATGCCATAATCCCCTCAATAGAGTACAATAACAGCTTCCAAAAGCTCCACTTTGTCTCACCCTTTACACGCTCTATATTCTCATACTCCAACCAATAGGTCTCAAATCCTACCCATCCGTAAATACCTTTGGTAAAGCGGTTATATTCTTTCATGGACAAAATAGCATCTACCATTTGCCTGGTCATAAGCCTATAGTCTCTTGCTCCATCTACTATCTCTGTCTTACTGATGACATTCATTAGCTTGTAAAAGCATCTGGCAAAAAAAGAACGGATAGGCGGCTCCCCTTTACGCGTAACTCTTCTGGTTGCAACAGAATCATATCCTTTATCAATATAAGAAAACATCTCCGGAAGCAGACTTGGGGGATCCTGCAAGTCCACATCCATAGCCACCACATAGTCACCCTTAGCATGCTCTAAACCTGCATAAAGACCTGCTTCTTTTCCAAAATTTCTGGAAAAAGATACCATGTGCACCCTTTCATCTCGTTCATGCAGCTTCTTAATCTCTGCAATCGTGTCATCTTTTGAACCATCATTTATATATATGATTTCGAAATCCATCTCTCTTTCATTGAGAAACGCTTCATTTTTGATAAATTCACTATAAAAATCTGCAACATTTTCTTCTTCATTATAACAAGGAACAATAACACTTAACAATTTCATAAGACCTCTCCTTTACTCATCTTATCATATCAAATATGTAGATTTTTTACAACCTTTTCCTTTACTTTATCCTCACTTTCCTATAAAATATAACCATATATGAATGGAGGTGTCCTATGACATTTTTTAAAGATTTATTCACAAACGAACTCTTTGTAGCTGCTGCAACAGGCTGGCTTGTAGCACAGGTACTCAAAACCATTATACACACTTTCATTACAAAAGATTTCAATATTGAACGCATGTATGGCAGTGGCGGCATGCCAAGCAGCCATTCCTCTACCGTAACCGCTCTGGCTACCTCCAGCTACTTTCTTCATGGTGCCGGCAGTAGCGAATTTGCCATATCTATGATTTTAGCTATTATCGTTATGTATGACGCTCGTGGAGTTCGACGTGAAACTGGTATCCAGGCAAAGGTATTGAACGAGTTGATAGAGCTTTTGGCCGATGTACACAATGAAATTATGCCGCTTGATGAGAAATTAAAGGAATTTGTAGGCCACACTCCTCTACAGGTAGTGGCGGGTTCCATTCTCGGGTTTGGCATTGCCTGCGTGGTACATTTATGTTTTTAATAATTTTAGGCATTATGCACAAAAACATAGTGCCTTTTTTTTAATGACACTTTTCCATTTTTATGCTAATATATATATAAGTATGGCATTTTGCCTTGTATGTAAGAAAGAGAGGTTCTATATTACATGAAGAAATTGCAAGCTGCACTTTTTGCTATTACTGCAGCGTCCTTCATTTTTACCGGTTGCGGCAAAGACGAGCAGTCTCCTGTAACGGGAAGCGACGTTGTTGTAGAAACCATTGTTTCTGAACCACTTAATGAAACCAGTGCTTCTACTGAAACCGTCGTTGTTGAAGTAGATGACACTATTCCTCCGCAAGAAGGTATGGTTCGAAGCAAGCTCACAAACGAGTGGATTCCAAAAGAACTTTATAACCAGCGTCCTATCGCAGTAATGACACCAAATGAATCTTCCGCCATTCCCCACTATGCGTTATCCGAAGCTTCTATTTTATATGAAGCAAACGTAGAAGGTAATATGACACGTATGATGGCAATATACGAAGATTATGCATCTATTGAGAAAATCGGCAACATCCGTTCTCTCCGTGATTATTATGCATACTGGGCTTTTGAATGGGATGCTATTATCTGTCACTTTGGCGGACCATATTATATTGATGAAGTCATGGCCCAAACCACTACCGACAATTTGGATGGAAACTTAAATTTCAAAGGATATCCTTACTTCCGCTCCAAGGACAGACTGGCGCCTCACAATGCTTACTTAGATGGTACTGCTATCGCGGAAGCACTGACAGAGAAAAAAATCCAGACAGAAGACAGAGGTATGGCAGATGAGAAACATTACGATTTTGCTATGCCATCTACACCAAACACTTTGACACAGTATAGTTACGCTGAAGATGCCACCTATATCAACATGACCGGATGTTATCCACTAACCCGATGCTATTTTGAGTACAACCCTGAAGATGGCTTATACTATCGTTCCCAATATTTATCCGGAGGTACCGACGGTCCACATATTGATGGTGCAAATGGAGAACAGCTTACCTTTTCCAACATTATTATTCAATCTTGTGATTGGGCAAAGCGTGACCCGCAAGGCTATTTATGGTTTGGCACAGTAGATTCCGGCCGTGATGCATGGTTTATTACCCAAGGAAAACTTATCAAATGTACTTGGGAAAAGGATAGTGCATTTGGTGCTACCAGATATTACGATCAAACCGGTAACGAAATAACATTCAACACCGGTAAAACCATGGTTCTCATTATTGAAAATGGTACTATGTTTGACTATCAATAAAAGTTATTGCACAAATATTTTCGTCCTTTGGCGAACTTTAAAAATGGTCTTGGCTACTCGCCAAGACCATTTTCTATTACCGCTGTAAGTGCTTTCAAAGCACGTTCTTCATCTTCACCTTCACAAATAAGTTCAATTTCGTTTCCGCTTTTTACACATGCACCCAATACACTCAACACACTTTTTGCATTAGAAGTATAATCCTTAAACCGAAACGTAATACGAGAATTGTATTTTAAGGCTTCTTTACATAGAATCCCTGCAGGTCTCAAATGCAGTCCGGTAGGATTACCAATAACTACCTTTCGAGATACCATATCAACACCTCCTACTATGTCTTGTAATTTCAGAACATAATATCCTGAATCAAATCAGCCAGTTTCTTTGCTTCCATGTCAATCTCTTCCTGATGTTTGCCTTCAATCATAACACGAACCAATGGTTCTGTTCCGGACGGACGAATAAGTACACGTCCCTCACCCGCAAATTTTTCTTCCAATTGCTGAATTGCTTCCGCAATTTCAGGATATTCCATATATTTATCTTTCTTATGATTAGACACTTTCGCATTTACCAATGCCTGAGGCAATACCGTCATAACCTGCGCTAATTCAGATAAAGACTTACCACTTACCACCATAACCTCTAGTAAATGAAGTGCACTCAAAAGACCATCACCCGTGGTATTCTCTTCGAGGAAAATAATATGACCGGACTGCTCACCGCCAAGACTTGCGTCTATCTCTTTCATACGCTCTAAAACATAGCGATCACCAACCTTAGTCTGTTCAATATGAATCCCATTTTCTTTTGCCATCAATACAAAGCCAAGATTACTCATAACCGTTACTACGATTGTATCTTTGTTTAAGGTCCCCTTATTCTTCATAAAGTTACCGATAATGGCCATAATCTGGTCACCATCCACTACATTTCCCATTTCATCTACGGCCAAAAGTCTGTCTGCATCTCCGTCAAAAGCAAGGCCTACATTTGCCTTTTCATAAACAACTCTTGCCTGCAACTCTTCCATATGAGTTGAGCCGCAATTTGCATTAATATTTGTGCCATCCGGATTATTGTGAATTGCAACAACTTCTGCTCCAAGTTCTTTTAACGCTTCTACAGAGGTATAGAAACTAGCACCTTCTGCACAGTCTACTACAATCTTTAGTCCACTTAAATCAATGCTTACACTCTGTATTGCATGGTTAATATATTCTTCTCTTGCATCTGTACGATACTTTATCTTACCAATCTGGGTACCTGTTGGGAATTTCACATCATCCATTCCTGATTGAATCAACGCTTCAATTTCATCTTCTAATTCATCCGGAAGCTTATAGCCATTTCCATCAAAAAATTTAATACCATTGAATTCGACCGGATTATGAGACGCAGAAATCACAACACCTGCATCTACTTTATATTTACGCGTCAAATAGGCTACGGCCGGAGTTGGAACCACTCCTACGTAAACCGCATTGGCACCTACAGAACATACACCTGCCATTAAAGCATTTGCAAGCATATCACCTGAGATTCGAGTATCAACGCCTACCATAATGGTGGGTTTGTGCGCCTTTTCCTTCGTCAAAATATATGCGCCCGCCTGACCAAGCTGCATTGCCAATAACGGAGTTAATTCTTCATTTGCAACACCTCTTACACCGTCTGTACCAAATAACCTAGCCATTTTTATTCCTCCAAAACATTTGCAATAATTTCAATAGGTGCTGTGGATATTACTTCAAAATCCTCACTCACTTCATAAACAGGTTCTACAATATATGCCTCCTGATTTTTTAATTTATTCAAATTGTTTGCTTCCATCCATGCTGTCACATTAAAAGAGCCCTTAATAGTATCTGTATTCAACTCTTTCAACAGATGCTCTGCACCTCGAACAACTATCGGAATTTCCGTGCTGCCCAGTACATGAACAACAGAATAACCTTCCGGAACATTTTCAATTTGTATCTGTCCCATCGGAATGCTAAATTCCTTTTCTATAATAGGCACAACATGAACCGTGACTTCCACGCGACCATTCCCTTGCTTATTTGCTCTGACAATACCGGTAGGAAGATAATCGTCCAAATCTACATTTAAAACAACATTCCCTTCAGCCTCTGTAAAGTAGAGTGCCTCTCCCTCTACTGCAATTTCTGCAATTGAAGAAATTACACTTTCCTTACCGGCAATGGTAATTTCATTCACCTCACTTGTGACTTCACCGGTTGTTACATAGCCTTCTGATGCAACCCCCTCAGAAATATACGTGATAGGTACGTTCTTGGTCTTAAGTATTTCTATCGTGGTTCCAACCGTTTTCATATTCATGCTAATCTTATCCTTGGAAACTTCCTTGCCTTCACTGTCATATAATATGATATTGGCATATGAAAAGATATCTCCGCTGGTATCCGTTATATCTACTACAGCCTTAGCCTTACTAATGACGCCAACCCGACTTTCCGCTCCACTTACTGTTATACGATTCCAGTCAAGCTTAGTGGTGCCAACAATGTATCCTGCTTTTGGTGCACCATTCAGTTCAACCTCCAAGGAAAAGTAACGCTCCACTTTATCTTCCACCAAAAGCTTTACTTCAGAAGAGCTTGGTTTAAACGTAATTGCATCATTATGCCTGTCACTATAAACTTTAATTTCAACTGTACCATCCAGTTTCATTTTAGAGAAGTCAGCTTCTACATTAATGTCTCCACTTTCTAAACTGTCAAGAACCGAACGTGTGGCACTCATGGTAATAGAACGAATCACATCCGTTCCGTTCAAAACCTCATATACCTGGTCTTTATCTGTAATTGCCTCGGTATTAATAAAGGTAACCGGGACATTTCTTATTGTACTCGTATTAACCGGATCATTAATGTTATATACAACAACCCAAAGCACAACCGCAATTGCAACAGAAGACAACTTTAATACCCAGTTGTTAAAAAAACGTTTCTTCATACTTACTTCGTGCCTTTCCATTTGCTTATAATCTTATTTTTCGTCTGCGTTGTTTCTGCATTTTTTTCCTGGAAACGAACCAAATGCTCCTGCAAGCCATCTGTGCCAAGATTGCGATACAGTCTTCCTTCTCTTGCAACACTTACCGCCCCTGTTTCCTCGGAAACAATGACAATTAAGGCATCTGTATTTTCAGAAGCGCCTAATGCTGCCCTGTGTCTGGTACCCAATTCTTTACTTACTGCTCTGTTATCAGACAATGGCAAATAGCAGGTGGCAGCAACGATGCGATCTCTTTTGATCACAACAGCACCATCGTGAAGTGGTGTATTGTGTTCAAAAATATTAACCAGCAATTGACTGGTAACCACTGCATCCAATGTAATACCCGTGGCGGCATAGTCTGTCAGAGACTGATTACGTTCCAGGACAATCAAAGCACCTGTTTTAGTCTTACTCATTGCAGTACAAGCATTTAATATCCCCTGCAATGTTTTATCCGCAAAACGACCGTCCTCATCTCTTTTTTTCACCAACTGCAATTTTTCCAAGAAATCATTTTTGCCCAGCTCTTCCAATGCTTTACGAAGCTCCGGCTGCAAAATAATAACCACCGCTGTAATAGCTATACCAAATACATTTTTGGCTATCCACAAAATGGTATTCATCTGCATTAGAGAAGCCACAAGTAAAAAAGCAAAAATTACAATGATGCCCTTAAATAACACCCACGCTCTCGTATTTTGAACCCATACCAAAATATGGTATATCAAAAAAGCCAAAATCAGAATTTCCAAAACATCAGAGATTCTAATATTAAATTTTATAAAAACATTTTGGAAATAATCTTTTAATAGTAACAAGTGTTCCATTTTCTACTCTCTTATTTATAATATGTACGATGTCTTTGTGTGTTAATCTTCTTAACGGTCTTAGAGGGTGCCTGAATATTCATCTTTGGCACAACCTTCACATAATAATAATAATCCTCATCCTCAAACTGTACCCGTTCTGTTCGACTATAATCCAGACCCATGAACAAAAATCCCACAAACATAGCCACCGGAATCGCAATAATAGTACCTAACAGCAATCCAAATATACTTGGACCATTATCAAAAATCAATAATCCCATAAAGTTCAAAATAACATTTGTCATAGCACCTGTAAAAATAGCCATACTCCACGCATGGTCAATAGACTGTCTGCGCAAAACATGTACCACGATAGTGGCTGCTGCAAAGCTTATCAACGCCAAAAACATTTCCTCATTATGTATGATGCCATCTAAACCCACTCGAATTTTATCCATAGTACCGGTAGCTGTCATGCCCTGAATGGTCAGTGCATTTACGGAAACATAATCAATATAATAGTGAACAACTATACCACAACACAACGTAAGTACCGCTGTGGGTCCGCACAATACACCCACCAGCAACGGCATTATATACGGAATACCTATATAAAAGAAAATCGGTACCAGCACCAAGAGTAACAACTCTTTACTGCAAAATCTTAAATACAGTAAAAGCATGACTGCAAAAACGGCCACTGCAATCAGTGCCAGTTCCATAGAAAGAGCATACAAATGCCCTAAAATCACGATAAGCCCTACCAAAACAGTAATTGCTCTTGGGGTAAATGCACAAACAGCTGTCAATAGCAAAACAACCAAAAAACTATCTAATGGTCCCATATAACCTATTTTATCGTTGATAGCCATTAACATCATAAATGCTACAATTGCCTTAACCGTTGGTACAATAATACTATGATAGCTCGCGTACAAGCTTTTTATTTTTTTCTTCATCATCAATAGTGCTGCCATAATTACCTCTTATATTTTTTAATTATCTGATTGTACATATTGCCGGTATAATTCTTTAAGCCCCAGCAGGAATTTATTTACTCTTTTCTTATATCTGCCATACCGATAGCTGATATAAACATAATACATGCCAAGATACAATCCCATGAAAATAATATAAATAAGCAAAATATTGATAGCCAAATGCATTATGTCTATGCTAAATAATTCAATTAATAAGCTTTCAATATTATACAGTACCCACAAGACCAAAACAATTACAAAAGCAATCGTTCCACACACAAAGGACCATAGCATATGTGCCGTCACATAATCCCCCGGCGCATATCGGGTAATCTGTAATTCTTTTTTCCCCCGCTTGCTTTCATATAATGCAAGCTTTGTCATCATTCTGGTACGTTGTTCATTAATCATAATCGTTACCTCTATTCCATACCTGCAGCAAGCGTAATCACATACACATTCCTTACACCATTTTTCAAGAAAACTTCTGACAAGGCATCCACAGTACTGCCGGTAGTATATATATCATCTATTATAATTACTGTATTTAATTTTACATCATTTACACATAATTTAAAAGCCCTTTTCAAATTATTTTGACGTTCTGCATAACTTAATTGCTTTTGAGGCACTGTTTTTTTGTGTCGCATGACTATTTTGTCTAAACAAGGAAGCTCCATGCGCTTTGCAAGCGCTTTTGCAAGAAGTAATGACTGATTGTATCCCCTCTCATTTAAACGACTTTTATGCAATGGAACCGGTACAATTGCCTCTGCCTTCATGGCGCGGATATCATTTCCCAGATGCTTGTACAATTCTTCACCCCAAAAATCAGCATACTCCTGTCGTCTCTGATATTTAAATCGAAACAACGCACCTGCTACACTTTCATAACGATACAGTGACCTGCCTCTAATAAACATATGCGTATATTTACGGCAATCATGACAATACTCCGTTTCTTGGTTGGAAAGCCCTTTACCGCACTTCATACAATAATTACTGTCCAAATACCCCAGCTTCTTTACACAATCCGGGCAACATAATTCTCCCCATGGTTTTACAATTTCATCACAGACGGGACATCTGCGTGGAAACAAAAGCTCAGTAAATACCTGCTGCATAACACTCCTTAATCCGTAAATGCAAAGACGTATATCTTTTATGCTGGCTTCCATTGGCAATCATATTTTCTATACTCTCTCTACTGCCCAAAATAGTCACGCAATTACGAGCTCTGGTCACACCTGTATAAAGCAGATTCCGGTTAAACAGCATTCGCGGACCGGTTAACAATGGCATAATGACTGCTGGATATTCACTGCCTTGGGATTTATGAATAGTAATTGCATAGGCAAGTTCCAATTCCTCCAAGCCGGAAAATGGGTACGTTACTTTTTTACCTTCTTCAAATTCAACCACAATCTGTTCGGCATATTCACGTATTTCTTTTACACGTCCCACATCACCATTAAATACGCCCATGCCACGGTCGATGGGTATATTGTACTTGCTGACAATCTCCCATTCCAGTTGATAATTATTGCGAATCTGCATTACCTTATCGCCTTCTCGAAATATTATATCGCCTGCCTGATGCTCCTTCTTAGAGGATGACGGGGGATTTAGGTACTCCTGCAATATCCTGTTAAGCCGCTCTACCCCCAACGTTCCTTTTCGCATAGGAGTCAACACCTGAATATCCATGCAATCTGCATTTACATACTTTGGAAGCTTCTCACGAATAAGCTGAATCATATGCTTATACATTACATTCACGTCATTACGTTCCAGAAAAAAGAAATCCTTACTTTTATTATCCAGATTAATTGTTAAGCCTTTGTTAATACGATGTGCGTTTACAATAATATCGCTGCTGGCCGCCTGCCGAAAAATGCGGTCCAAAACAATCGTCGGAAAACACTCACTCCTCATCACGTCCCGTAAAGTCTGTCCCGGTCCTACACTCGGAAGCTGGTCCACGTCACCAACCAGAATCAGTCTGGTGCCTGTACAGATTGCCTGCAGCAACGCATGGAACAAGTGAATGTCTACCATGGACATCTCGTCAATAATAACCACGTCTGCTTCTAATGGATTGCTTCGATTACGTTCAAACCGTGCCCCTTTACTGTCATCCTCTAAAGCACCATTTAATTCCAGCATACGATGGATTGTTCTGGCCTCATACCCTGTAGCCTCTGTCATACGCTTAGCAGCACGTCCGGTGGGTGCTCCCAACAAAATATCCAATCCCTGCTGTTCAAAATACTTAATCATGGTATTAATGGTCGTGGTCTTGCCGGTTCCGGGACCCCCTGACAAAATAAACACGCCATTTTTAATACTTTCCAACACTGCCCTGGTCTGCAAATCGTCCAATACAATTCCAAGGCTATCGGACAACTTCTCTATCTCCTGTAAAATCTTTGCCTCTTTCTTCGGGCTGATATACTCTACGGAGGTATTTAATTCATGGAGCATGCGTGCACAACTTAACTCCATATAATAATATTTGGAAGCATACACCATACACACATCTTCGATTTGCTTTATGACCAACTTCTTCTCCATGGCCATGTTGGACAAAATCGGTTCAATAGCTTCCCCGGAAACTCCCAACAAGCACTCGCTTCTCTCCAAAAGAAGCTCCATCGGCAGATACACATGTCCTTCCTGCAACGCCTGCATGAGTACATACAACACCCCACTGCTAATACGATAATCAGAATCCGTGTGAATACCAATCTTGGAAGCAATTTCATCTGCCATTTTGAAACCCACACCGGTAATATCCTCTGCCAAACGATATGGATTAGACTGCATCACCTGGTACAGACTCTCTTCATAGGTTTGATAAATTTTTACCGCCAAGGTATTACTGATACCGAATTGTTGCAGATATACCAATGCCGAACGAAGTTCTCTTTTCTCCTCCATCTGTGCACTGATTTCTCTGGCAATTCGCTCACTAATGCCCTTTACCTCCACCAAACGCTCCGGTTCCTCTTCCATAATCCGAAATGTATCTGCACCGAAACGCTTAATAATTCGGTCAGCCAGCGTTGCACCAATACCTTTTACAGCTCCGCTGGCTAAATATCTGCGCATACTTTCCACATCTTCCGGAGGAACCACTTTGTATGTAACAATTTTAAACTGTGCGCCATATACCGGGTGCGTAATTCCTTCGCCTTCAGCCTCAATAGTCTCCCCTACTGTAAGCCCCTTCAAGGTACCGACACAGGTAATTTCATCCCCTTCGCTGACCATATGAAATACGGTATATCCATTTTCACTTTGATAAACAATATGCTCTACATAGCCTTTGATGATATCCATACTTCCTCCGGTTTCTTTTCTATGCACTCATGTTTCCTGGTTTAAAAAGGCTGTCGCACCACGACAGCCTCTAATATTATTCTTTATCTCTATAGCCTGCCAAAAATTCTACATACTTACCAGTACCAACTGCAACTGCTGTCATGGGATCTTCAGCCGTAATTGTATTAATACCCGTTCTGGAATAAATAAGTTCTTCCAGCCCACGTAATAAACTGCCGCCGCCTGTAAGTACAATTCCTCTGTCTGCAATATCCGCTGCAAGCTCCGGCGGAGTTTTTTCCAATACACTATGAATGGTTTCCACAATCTGGTTTACAGGCTCGCGAAGCGCTTCCTCGGTTTCCTTAGAGGATACTGTGATAGTCTTTGGAAGACCGGTAACCAGGTCTCTGCCTCGAACATCCATAAAGGTTTCTTCGCCAACATCATACACGGTGCCGATTTTAATCTTTAAATCTTCCGCACTTCTTTCACCAACCAAAAGGTTGTGTTTCTTACGCATCCAACGAACAATTGCCTCATCAAAATCATCTCCGGCCACCTTAATAGATGCACTAACCACCGTACCACCAAGAGAAATAACCGCAATATCAGATGTACCACCGCCTATATCTACAATCATATTACCGCACGGACGGGAGATATCGATACCCGCACCGATTGCTGCTGCAATAGGTTCCTCGATAATAGAAACCTCTCTTGCACCTGCTTCGTAAGTAGCATCTTCTACTGCCTTCTTTTCCACTTCGGTAACACCACTCGGTACACATACTGCAACACGTGGCTTACGGAACGTACGCTTGCCCATAGCCTTCTGGATAAAATACTTCATCATGCGCTCTGTAACCTTGTAATCAGAGATAACACCCTGACGCAAAGGTCTGACTGCAACGATATTACCCGGTGTACGGCCCAACATAAGTCTTGCATTCTCACCAATCGCCTTGATTTTATTGGTGTCACGGTCAAATGCAACTACACTTGGCTCCTTTAACACTACACCCTTTCCACGAATATATACTAAAATGCTGGCTGTGCCCAAATCAATTCCGATATCTGTATACTGTGCCATAAACTTTCCTTTCTGCGCTCTCTTTATTCTCAATTGGTCTGCCCTTGAGCATCCCAAGCTTATATAAACAATGTCCTTAATTTATCATAAAGCAGATTGCCAATAAGTGCAAGAGCGAATAAGGTCGAATTAAGAAAATTTTCACTTTTTATTATTATCTGGCCATATCCCGGTCTAACATTTTTTTGATATATCGTCCGGTATAAGACTCCGGAACGAGGCTCACTTCTTCCGGTGTACCGGTTGCAACAATCGTACCGCCGCCGTCGCCGCCTTCCGGACCAATATCAATAATATAATCTGCCGTCTTAATCAAGTCCAGATTGTGCTCAATCACTACCACCGTATTACCGCCATCCGCTAATCTCTGCAAAATCTCCGTCAGCTTGTGGACATCTGCAAAATGAAGACCTGTGGTTGGCTCGTCCAAAATATAAATGGTCTTTCCGGTTCCACGCTTTGCCAGTTCCGTAGCCAGCTTCACACGCTGTGCTTCGCCACCGGATAACTCTGTAGACGGCTGTCCCAGCTTCACATAAGATAATCCCACATCATATAACGTCTGAATTTTGCGATGAATAGATGGCACCGGCGCAAAGAAATGTACCGCCTCCTCTACCGTCATATTCAGCACATCGTAAATACTCTTGCCTTTGTATTTCACCTCAAGGGTTTCACGATTATAACGCTTACCGCCGCACACTTCACATGGAACATATACATCCGGAAGGAAATGCATCTCAATCTTTAATATACCGTCACCGCTGCAAGCTTCACAGCGTCCGCCCTTTACATTAAAGCTGAAACGCCCCTTCTTGTAACCCTTTGCTTTGGCATCTGCCGTAGCAGCAAACAAATCCCGAATCTGATCAAAGACGCCGGTGTATGTTGCAGGATTAGAACGAGGGGTACGACCAATCGGTGACTGGTCAATATTAATAACCTTGTCCAACTGTTCCACACCCTTAATTGCTTTGTGCTTCCCCGGAATCGTACGTGCACGATTCAGCTTCTTTGCCAGTGTTTTATACACAATCTCATTAACTAAAGATGATTTGCCCGAACCTGACACGCCTGTCACACAAGTCAATACTCCTAATGGAATTTCCACATCGATATTTTTCAAATTGTTTTCTTTGGCACCAACCACCTGAAGCCAGCCGTTTGGCTTGCGTCTCTCCGATGGAACCGGGATACAAATCTTTCCACTCAAATACTGCCCCGTAATGGACTCCGGCACCCGACAAATCTCTTCTGCCGTTCCCTGTGCCACCACTGCACCGCCATGACATCCTGCCCCGGGACCAATATCCACAATATGGTCTGCTGCCCACATGGTATCCTCATCATGTTCCACCACGATAAGGGTATTCCCTAAATCACGAAGATGTCGCAAAGTAGCCAGTAACTTGTCATTATCTCTCTGATGCAGACCGATACTCGGCTCGTCCAAAATATAACATACCCCTACTAAACCCGAGCCAATCTGTGTAGCCAAACGAATGCGCTGAGCTTCACCGCCTGACAAAGTGCCGGTGGCTCTGGATAAAGATAAATATTCCAAACCTACAGACCGTAAAAAACCAATTCTTGCATGAATCTCCTTCATAATCTGTTCACCAATCATCTGGTGCTGCTTACTCAACTGCAAATCATGCACATGCTCGTATAAGTCTTTTACGGTCATGGAAGTCACTTCATGAATATTTTTGCCGCCAATGGTAACTGCTAATGCTTCTTTTTTCAGACGCTGACCCTTACACAAACTACATGGGGTAATACGCATAAAAGTCTCGTACTCTGCCTTCATAATCTCAGAAGCAGTCTCGCGATACTTGCGCTCTACATTACGAACAAGGCCCTCAAAAGCAATAGGATATACTCCTTTCCCACGCTGACCCTCATAATGAACATCTACCTTATGACCTCCGGTACCATATATAATAACGTGTTGTGCCTCTTCACTTAACTCTTCAAACGGAGTATCCAGACTAAAACGGTATTCCCTTCCCAATGCAGACAAAGTAGCATACGTAAAACTGCCCGGATCACAAGAGGACTGCCAGCCCATAGCCTGTATTGCTCCCTGATTTAAGGATAATGTCCGGTCCGGAATCATCAAATCCACATCAAACTCCATCTTATAACCCAAGCCAAAGCAGTCAGGGCATGCACCAAACGGATTATTGAAGGAAAAGCTTCTTGGCTCCAGTTCGCCTACACTGATACCACAATTCGGGCATGCAAAGCTTTGGGAACAGACAAGCATTTCTCCACCAATTACATCTACGTATAATAATCCCTCTGCCAAACTTAATACATTTTCAATAGAGTCCGTAAGTCGCCGCTCAATTCCCGGCTTTACTACCAGACGGTCCACCACAATTTCTATATTGTGCTTAATATTTTTGTCCAGCTGAATATCCTCGGTCAATTCATACATATTACCATCAATCAGCACACGCACATAACCGCTCTTACCAGCACGTTCCAATACCTTCTCATGGCGGCCTTTACGTCCACGCACTACCGGAGCAAGCAACTGAATACGGGTTCCTTCCGGTAACTCCATAACCTGGTCTACCATCTGGTCTACGGACATTTTAGAAATCTCCCTGCCACAGTCCGGGCAGTGCGGAATACCGATTCTGGCATATAGAAGTCGGAAATAATCATAAATTTCTGTCACCGTACCTACCGTAGAACGCGGATTCCGGTTGGTAGACTTCTGGTCAATAGAAATAGCCGGTGATAAGCCTTCAATCTTTTCCACATCCGGCTTCTCCATCTGGCCCAAAAACATACGTGCATAGGATGACAGGGACTCCATATATCGTCTCTGCCCCTCTGCATAAATCGTATCAAATGCCAAAGATGACTTACCGGAACCGGATAAACCGGTCAAAACAACCAGTTCATTTCTCGGTATATCTACACTTAAGTTATTTAAATTATTTTCATTTGCGCCCCTAATCTTAATATATTCCCTAGGACGCATTCTCTTAATTTCTTCCATAAATTATATCCTGTTTCCTTCTTCCAACTCCTGCAGTGCTTTCTTCAGCTCTATCATCTTATCACGAAGCTCTGCCGCCGCCTCAAAATTCAAATCTGCCGCTGCCTTCTGCATCTTCTTTTGAACCTCCGTAATAAACTTGGACAGTTCTTCTCTGCTCATGCTCTCCGGATCCTTTTCCAGTCGAACTTCTTCCTTGGCAATGTCCTTGCTGATACGGATAAGCTCCCGAACTTCCTTACGAATGGTCTGCGGCGTAATATCATGTGCCTCATTATACGCCTGCTGAATCTCACGACGACGATTCGTTTCTCGTATAGCGGCATCCATAGAATCGGTAATCTTATCTGCATACATAATAACATGACCATCCGCATTACGTGCCGCACGACCTATAGTCTGAATCAAGGATGTCTCAGAACGTAGAAAACCTTCTTTATCCGCATCTAAGATAGCAACCAGTGTAATCTCCGGAATATCCAAACCTTCTCTAAGCAGGTTAATACCTACTAAAACATCAAACACATCCAGTCGCATATCGCGAATAATTTCGCTTCGTTCCAACGTATCAATATCAGAATGCAGATATCGAACTCTAACACCAACTTCCCGTAAATAATCGGTCAAATCCTCTGCCATGTGCTTCGTAAGCGTGGTAATCATAACCTTATTATGAGCAGCTGTTTCTTTTTTAATCTCTGCTAAGAGGTCATCAATCTGCCCCTCTACCGGACGCACCTCTACTGCAGGATCCAAAAGTCCGGTAGGACGAATTACCTGCTCTGCACGCAAAAGCTCATGCTCCTTCTCATACACATTTGGTGTTGCAGACACAAAAAGCATCTGGTCTATCTTGCTCTCAAATTCCTCAAAATTTAATGGTCTGTTATCTAAAGCGGACGGCAGACGGAACCCATAATCCACTAACGTATTCTTACGGGAACGGTCACCTGCATACATCCCCCGCACCTGGGGAATGGTAATATGAGACTCATCCACTATAATCAAAAAATCATCTCCGAAATAATCCATCAACGTATGCGGTGTTGCACCGGGCTCCATAAAATTCAAATGTCTGGAATAGTTCTCAATACCGGAACAAAATCCGGTTTCTCGCAGCATCTCTACGTCATAATTCGTACGCTCTGCAATACGCTGCGCCTCAATCAGCTTGTCACCCGCTTTAAAGAATTTTACACGCTCTTCCATCTCAGACTCAATATTGATACAAGCTTTTAAAATCTTTTCCGGTGCAACCACATAATGAGATGCCGGAAAAATAGATATATGATTTAACAGTGTAAGAACCTTGCCTGTCATCGGGTCGACTTCTGCAATGCGGTCAATTTCATCCCCAAAGAATTCCACACGAATCAAATACTCCTCTGTATATGCCGGACAAATCTCAACCACATCGCCTCGAACTCTGAATGTACCACGAACCATATCCATGTCATTACGGCTATACTGAATATCTACCAATTCACGTAATACCTGGTCACGCTCCTTCATCATGCCCGGACGCAGGGATACAATCAACTCCTGATAATCCTCCGGACTGCCCAAACCATAAATACAAGACACAGAAGCAATAACGATAACATCCCTTCGTTCTGTCAAAGCTGCCGTAGCAGACAAACGCAGCTTATCAATTTCATCATTAATGGCAGAATCCTTGGCAATATACGTATCGCTGGACGGTATATAAGCCTCTGGCTGATAGTAATCATAGTAGGATACAAAATACTCCACTGCATTCTCAGGGAAGAACTCCTTGAATTCTCCGTAAAGCTGTGCTGCAAGGGTTTTATTGTGTGCTATCACTAAGGTCGGTTTATTAAGCTGCTCTATAACATTCGCCATTGTGAACGTCTTTCCTGAACCTGTAACCCCCAGCAAGGTTTGGAATTGATTTCCTTCCCGGAAGCCTTTAACAAGGGCTTCTATAGCCTGCGGCTGGTCGCCTGTAGGCTGATATGGGGCATGTAACTTGAACTTCATAAGCACATTTTCCTTTCAAATCTCACACTCAAAAATTTTTCACTTAATTACAATCTTGGCAACATTTCCTTCAAAAGCAGGCGCAAACACGTACTCCACGGTCTGTTCCGTCAGTTGTACTACATGTCGAAAATGTAAATGACCGCTGAAAACTGCCTTTACAGGACTGTTGGTATCATATATCATTCCCAGAAAAGCTCCGGTGGTATCATCCGGCTGATAAAGACATCCATCCCCCCAAAGTTTTTTTCTGTTTTCCGGGTCCACATTAGCAGCTGTTTCTGCCAGACTGTTATCCACAACAGAATTGATAGGTACATGTGTGGCCAGTATAATTGGCTTCCCACTATTCCATATTCTTAAAGCCGCATCCAATCCATCATTGGTAAGTTGACCGGTACTATTATTCCAACCAAGCACATAAAATTCCGGATATTCCATAACAAACATATCCTGATAGCTGCTCACAGTTGCATGAAGAGCCAAGGAATCCTCCATACTTATGGTACCTCCTGAATGCCATATTCCCAAATCATGATCTGCCCGTAGGTAAATATACGGCGTGGTTATTTGAGACAATCCTTCCGATAGTATCTGAAGGTTAGCAGGCGATACATAGTCCATCATATCCCCGGCTAATATGATACCATCTGCGGAAAAATCATCTAAAACGGAAGAAAGCTTCGGCCATGCTTGCGCGGAAGCCATACCGGTACGCGTACGAAACATAACATCTTGGCGTATCCTGACTGTTTCTGTACTTTCCGCCACAACACTCTCATCCAGCCTTAACACATGCATATCATTTACAAACAACAATTCATAGGAATTCTGCACATTTGGCAAATCAAGCTCAACCCGGTCTACATGTAAACCGAGTTCTTCGGAGATAATCTCAAACCTACTTTTGACCGGTTCTGCAATTTCCTGACTGCTCTCCCGTTCTTCCGCTTCATACTCACTGTCAGCTTCTACAGCCTCTGTTTCTTCCACCTCTTCTGTAATTTCATCCACACACTCTGATTCTGCAATAGTTTCGGTACCCTCTGTTTCTCCAGTATCCGTTGAATCCTCTGCTTCTATACCCCAGATATCATTCTCTGGCTCTATGTTCTTCGTTTCCTCCGTTATTTCTTCAGTCTCCGGCATACTCACCGTCTCTATTTTTTCCGAGCCGGAATCCTGCTCTGTGGTCCGCTCAAGGGACTCAGTATTCACCTGTATCATCACCTGCTGTTGCGTGTTCTGACCGCAGCCAACACACATAACCGCTAAAATAATTAGGAATACCCCCAATAATAACATTATACTTTTCAATTTCATTCTGCCCCTCATTTCCTATGCATAACATAAAACATGTAAGACTTTGTCTGCTACTTATTGTAACACAAACATTTCAAATTGTACACACCCATTTTCGAATGTTTGTTCGGAAACAAGAAGAGTTTTCCCTTTGCAATTAAAAAGCCCGCTTTCGCGAGCTTTTCAATGTTTCCAAACCAAACTTATAAAAATTATACTCCTGAGTAAGAAGAGAAACCACCATCGATTGGAATGCATACACCGGTGATAAAGCTTGCTGCTTCGTCATTTAAAAGGAATAATGTGGCACCGAGTAACTCTTCTGTTTCGCCAAAACGCCCCATTGGAGTTGCAGCCAAAATCTTGCCGGTTCTTGCAGTTGGTGTGCCGTCAGCATTGAATAATAAAGCTGCGTTCTGCTTTGTTGCAAAGAAGCCAGGAGCGATTGCATTTACACGGATGCCTGTCTTGGAGAAATGTACTGCTAACCACTGTGTAAAGTTTGTAATAGCAGCCTTTGCACCGGAATATGCAGGAATCTTGGTAAGTGGTGTGTAAGCGTTCATGGAAGCAATATTTAAAATATTTGCATGTTCCTTTTCAACCATGTCCTTTGCAAATTCCTGTGTCGGAAGTAACGTACCGATAAAGTTTAAGTTAAATACGAATTCAACACCCTTCTGCTCTAAATCGAAGAAAGATTTCGTATCTGCATCGATATCACCGATTTCAAAATATTCCTTATCTGTAGTTGCTCTCGGATTGTTACCACCTGCACCATTGATAAGGATATCACAAGACCCAAAATCTGCTAAAACTGCAGCATGTGCTGCTGCTAAAGACTCTTTGTCTAATACGTTTGCCGCATAACCTTTTGCAATGTAGCCCTTTGCTGCAATTGCATCTGCATTTGCCTGAGCAGCTTCTAAGTTTAAGTCAAGCAATGCAACCTTTGCACCACACATAGCAAGTGCTTCTGCCATAACGCTGCAAAGCACACCGCCTGCACCAGTAACAACTGCAACTTTACCTGTTAAATCCATCTGAATTGGTAATTTCATTTTAAAACCTCCATATTATCATAATAATTGATTTCATTCCTCGCGGATCGCCGTTCGTTTTTATGAACGAGCAGCCTTATCAATTGCTTCCCACAAACCATTTAAGTAGGTAGCACCTAATGCTCTGTCATATAAACCGTAACCGGCACGGCCTGTTTCACCCCAGATCATACGTCCGTGGTCAGGTCTTACATAACCTGTGAAACCATTGTCATAAAGAGCCTTCATAATTGCATACATATCTAAGCTGCCACAGCTGGATAAGTGTGCTCTTTCCTCGAATCCGTTGTCTAAAATAGCTACGTTTCTCATATGAACAAAGTGAATACGTCCCATAGCTGCATATTTTGCGGCTAAATGAACTACATCATTCTTGTTAGAGCAGCCTAAAGAACCTGCACATAATGTAATACCATTGTGCTTGTCATCTACTAATTTGAGGAACTTGTCTAAGTTTTCTTCACAGGTAATGATACGTGGCAAGCCAAAGATAGACCAACATGGGTCATCCTCATGAATAGCCATGTAAACATCACATTCTGCTGCAACCGGAATGATTCTTTCTAAGAAATACTTTAAGTTGTCCCATAAAGTCTCTTCTGTCATTGCATTATATTCTGCAACTACAGCCTTAAGACCATCGCGTGTATAGCTTGCATCCCAGCCAGGAAGTGTCAAGTCACTGTCGCTGTTTAATGGGTTTACTACGTCAACCTGTTCCTGATAATATACTAAAGAAGTAGAACCATCTTCTAATACATGGTCTAACTGAGTACGTGTCCAGTCAAATACAGGCATGAAATTGTAGCAAATACACTTAACGCCGGCTTCTGCAACACGACGGATATTTTCGCAATAGTTTTCGATATATCTGTCACGGCTTGGCTTGCCTAACTTAATATCTTCGTGAACCGGAATTGATTCAATAACTTCAAAATGAAGACCCGCATCTTCTGTCTGTTTCTTTAATTTTGCAATAGATTCTCTACTCCACACTTCACCAACCGGTACATCATATACTGCAGTAACCACAGAGTGCATACCCGGAATCTGTCTAATGTTCTGAAGTGTAACCTTATCGTCTTCGCCATACCATCTAAAAGATAATTTCATAGTTCGTCCTTTCTGCTTTACGCATAAACATATTTCTTACACTACTAAAATACAACACTTGTATACAAGTGTCAACCTTTTTTTCTCATTTCCTAAGCAAACACATTAAAAACCTTATTTTATGGACTTTTTATATTATTTACATCCCCCAAACCACTACAATTGTTTATAATTTTCTGTTTTTTATGAATACTTTATCCTTGTGCAGAGTTGCAACTTGTATACAAGTTGCGCTTATATTCTTTTCTATTGAAATTTATTTTAAAATGCCTTAAGATATATACATAAATATAAGCGAGGAAATGCGTATGGAATCCAAAAGCACAAAAAAACGAGGCACCTCTGATATTGTATACAAGTCTCTCAAAAATGAAATTCTGCATTTACATTTACTGCCCGGAAGCGCTGTCAGCGAAATCGAAACTTCTAATAAATATAATGTATCCAGAACTCCGGTACGCGATGCATTTAAGGCTCTTGCAAGCGAGGGGCTTTTAGAAGTTGTGCCACACGTGGGAACGTTTGTGTCTTATATCGACATTCGTGAAATTTCTGACATCCTTTTTTTGCGAGAAGTAGTGGAACAGGCAGTCCTTCGCATCCTTGCCACCACCTATACTCAGGCACAGATTTTAAAAATTCGTCTGGCATTAAACGAACAGCAGAAATTAATTCAACAAATGTCTTGTTATACTCCTGAGGAACAAAAAGAAGCCAGCACACGCTTTCTTGTATTGGATAATCAGTTTCATGAACTTTTATTTTCCCTTGCAGGCAAGAAAAAAATTTGGGACATGCTGGTACATTCTAATCCACAGTATGAGCGTTTTCGTGCTCTTTTAAACGTGGGCAATCCGGAAACCATGAATAATTTATACGCTGCCCACTGCGAACTGGTGGAAACCATTATCGGAAAAGACATGGACAAACTGCAGCAACTGGTTTCCAACCACATTTACGGCGGCTTCTCTGAAAATGCAGACATTGTACTTAAAAATTCCAGTTACTTCACCCAGACGCCGGAAGAGGATTAACGTGAAAAAATAAAATTGGAACTGGATGCGGATACCGCACCTATTACGGTTACCAATTTTATCAATCTTGCTAATGAGGGTTTTTACAACGGACTGACCTTTCACCGTATTATTGACGGTTTTATGATTCAGGACGGTGATTATGCTGCTTTTGGTTATGTGACAGAAGGTATTGAAATCGTGGATGCAATTTGTGCTGATACGAAAGTAGAAGACAGCAATGGTACTGTAAAACCTGAAAATCAGCCGGTGATTACCGAAGTTAGAGTTATTGATTAATAAATCAGTTTTCCCCGACTCTATGGATTCAGAGAACCATTTTAGTCGGGGTTTTTTACAAGTTTTATCCCACTATTTTTACTTTTTTAACACAATGGTCGGATTTTTATCCCGATTGAAAAGATAGTTTTCTAACTATAGTCGGAAAATATTGTGATAATCCCCCGACTAAATTGATTTTTTTCTTTATCCAGTGGGAAACTGATATTTTTTAAGGAAACTCACATGGCATTTATTCCGCTTTAATCACCGTATTCCTCAAGCTTCCGCTTTCCTTCAAATACACTTCCTTCATATCCTGCCCCAGTTTGTCCACTTCCTCACGAAGTCCCTGGGCAGACAGTCGAATGGCGCTCTTGCCCCAGATAATCATCTGAACCAGTGCATCGGAGGTAGCAACGGTTACCTTATACTGCCCTTCCATACGTGCGGCAGTGCGGGCAATGTAGTTATCTGCAGTCTCCGCTTCCTTTGTGTATACGATATGAATGTTGTGATAAGGAATTACGGTTTCTGCATGGTTTTTAACTCGGTATGCATCGAAAACCAAAATCACATGGCACTTTTTGTAGCCCTGATAATTACACAGCACATCGGCCAGTCGGTCTCTTGCCGCATCAATATTCACCTCTGCCAGTTCCTTCAAGTCCTGCCATGCAAAAATAATATTGTATCCGTCTACCAAAAGATATTCCTCGGCATCTGCCTTTGGCGCAGGCTTGTAATTGGAAGTCTGTCCCACATAAGGCGTCGGTGCCTTCTTTTTACGACCTTCCCATCCCTTCTTGATACGTTCGTTACTTCCGTAAGTACGGTGAAAAATTTCGTCAATCTCCTCCTGCGCAATAAATCCGTCATCTATATTATCTGTACGTCGTCTTGCCTGAAACACCTGTCCTCCGGCAGATAATGCACCCCCAGAAGTGCTTCCGCCATAACTATAATCATATGTGCCGTATCCGTCCTCTGACATACCATCTCTCATCAGCCCGGTCTCTATATGCATATAATCATAAACCTGATTCCACGGCACCACAAAGCCGGCACCATGTCCGCAAAATACGCTGTCTGCGGTATTCTCCAGGTCCGCCTCCGGCTCATAACCAATGGTCGCTATCACTTCCTCTGCATTGTGACAAGGCTCATACCCCTGCAAGGTACAGAAAAGTCTGCCAAAGCCACGAGTATATGCCACCACCTCCATCTGATAGCCCTGCATGGCAGCTACCGGTGCTACACCGGTCAAAATTGCTGTTTCTCCCACGGCATCCGGTGTATCAAATCGTCCATGCATTCGCTGAATATCATTCATAGCACGTCCCAGATTTTCCGTAGGTATCTCCAATCGAAAACTATATACCGGCTCTAAAAGTTCACTAGCCGCATACATTAACCCATGGCGGACTGCACGATAGGTGGCCTGCCTGAAATCACCACCTTCGGTATGTTTCAAGTGTGCTTTACCTGCCACCAGTGTGATTTTGGTATCCGTCAATTCAGAACCTGTCAAGACTCCCTTATGAACACGCTCTTCCAAATGAGTCAATATCAAGCGCTGCCAGTTTCTGTCCAATACATCTTCGCTGCATTTTGCTGCAAAAGTCATACCGCTGCCCGGTTCTCCGGGCTCCATCCACAAATGTACTTCCGCATAATGTCTAAGCGGCTCAAAATGTCCTACCCCTTCCACGCAGGAAGCAATTCTTTCTTTATAAACAATACTGCCGGCGTCAAAACGCACATCCATACCAAAACGTTCCCAAATCAGGGTTCGAAGCACTTCAATTTGTACCTCACCCATAAGCTGGATATGAATTTCCGCACTGCCCTCCTGCCATACAATATGTAAGGTCGGATCTTCTTCTTCCAATTCCCGCAGCTTCAAAAAGCTCTGATATACATCACATTCCGGCGGTAACAAAACCTGATAATTTAAAACAGGCTCTAAAGAAGGCTGCCCGGATGCCTGCTCCACTCCTAGTCCCTGCCCGGAGTAGGTCTTAGTAAGGCCCGTCACTGCACATACCTGCCCTGCATAAGCTTCACTTACGGGAATGAAACCTGCACCGGAATATATACGAATCTGATTGACCTTTTCCTGCCAGCAATTATCCCCTTCTTCTTTTCCTTTATAATGACTGGTCCCGGAAAGCTGCGCCTTTACTTTTAAAGAGCCACCGGTAATCTTCATATGTGTCAGACGATTCCCCTGCTCATCACGAGAGATTTTATACACCTTTGCCCCAAAGGCGTCCGTACACTCCGGCTCACCCGCCAATTCTGACATATGCGTCATAAACTCTTTCACGCCCTGTCCCTTTAGTGCCGAGCCCCAAAAACAAGGAAATACTTTGCGCTCTGCAATCATATTACGAATCTGCACGGACTCCACACTTCCATGTTCCAGATAATGCTCCAATACCGCCTCATCACAAACCGCTACATTTTCCATAAACTCATGGCTTTGCATATTGCGGAAATCCACAACACCTTCACCAAACTGCTCCTGAATTTCAGCAAGCAGTGCATCTTCCCTGCCTGCCGCCAAATCCATTTTATTGATAAACAAAAAGGTCGGCACCTGATGACGGGCTAACAGCTTCCACAAGGTGTACACATGCCCCTGCACACCATCCGTACCGCTGATGACCAAAATAGCATAGTCTAACACCTGCAGTACACGCTCCATCTCCGCCGAGAAATCCGCATGTCCCGGTGTGTCCAAAAGTGTAAACTCCCTTTCGCCTATCGTCAGCTGTGCCTGAGCAGAGAAAATTGTAATGCCTCTGGCTCGCTCCTGTGCATTGCTGTCCAAAAGCGTGTCTCCATGGTCCACCCTGCCTAATTTTCTAATACTTCCACCCAGATATAAAAGCCTCTCTGCAAGGGTCGTCTTGCCGGCATCTACATGGGCCAACAGACCAATACTAACATTCTTTTTTTTACGCTGTTCACCCATAAAAAGTACCCCTTCTATTCTTTGTTTTGTTATTCTCTAATCAGCGTATACAGATTTCCATCGCCAACATCTGTACCATTAAAATAAGTCGTGCCATTTACCTCGTAATGAACCGCATATGTAATGCCTCCACCGCCATCTCTTGTACCCAACACTTGAATTTCTCCAGTAGTAGGGACAGAATAAACAGCAGGTTTATTCTTTATCATGAATGGATCGCCTATTGCAACGCCATCCACCAGAATCTGAACATAGTCACCATCTTCTGCAGCATAGTCCCAAATATGGATTTTACTTTCATCGGATAACGAGGAGTGTGTGATTGTCAAATCTTGTCCCGCTAACATCTCATCGTTTGTAAGAATCCGGACTCCAATAGGCAGCTGCGTTGACATGCCGCTTTCTATCGCTTGTACCGCTTCCGCTGTTCTGTTTACACTTGAAGAACTTGATAACAAAAATATGGAAGCCGCAAACAATGTCATTAAAATCAAACCAGTTGCTTTCAATTTCTTATCGGCCATTGTTTTCTGTTTTTTCTTTGTATTCGCGTCAGGAGCATATGTGGATGGAGCAATCTCTGATGCTATGGGCGTGTTCTGTAACAACTCTGCACTATTATCGGCACCATAACTCACTTTGCTTGAGGGTTTGTCCGTAAAACGCCTTTGATTATTATTTCTCATATTCATCCCTCGCTATTCTCATTGGTTTTTTGTGTAAATAGATACACATTGCACTTCTAAGCACAACAACTACGACGAACATCAACCATCGAAAAAATGTATGCCTTGAATCACTCTGTACTTGGTATCCATAGTTAAGCAATTCAATTCCCATGGAAAGAATTGTAAGATCTGCCATTAAAACAGTTATATACGGATACAACCACGGAAGTTTTCGGAAACATTTCCTGAATGCCGGTACAAGCATCGTTATTCCAAAGATAAATCCAAAAATCATCAGAAAAATAAATCCTACTGTCTGCTTTGCAAAGCCAGATTCTATTATTGTTGAAATGTCCGACGGAAGCAACATTATTATAATTGGAAGCATTAACAGCATCCAAACAAGCACGCCGAAAAACCATAAGACGGCAGCAATATTTGAAATCCATTTTTTCATTATTTAAACACCTCCTCAATGTCTTCCGCAGTAATGGTTGAAAGTGCTTCTGCACTCATTGTTTTTGTATGACTAAGTCTCATAGCTTGGCTGTTCAAAGATTTCTCAAAGACATTGCGCACATAGCGACCATTTCCAAAGTGTATTTGTTTTTTAGCTTCGTCAAAAACTTGTCGTAGCAATGCAATCGCATCACTTCTCAACACATAGCCCTGCTCAGCGTACATTCCTTCAGCCATACACAACAATTCATCTGTTGAATAGTCCTCAAATTCAATAACATTAGGGAATCGGGATTTCAGGCCAGCGTTCTGGTTTAAGAAATTCTGCATATCATCATAATAACCTGCAAGAATCACAACCAGTCGATCTCGGTTGTCGTCCATCATTTTAACAAGTGTATCAATGGCTTCTTGTCCAAAATCATTGTTGCCCCCCTGCGCTAATGCATATGCTTCATCAATGAACAACACACCGTCGAGAGCACTTTCGATGACTTCTCTGGTCTTGATTGCAGTCTGACCCACATAACCCGCAACCAATCCCGAACGATCTGTTTCCACCAGTTTGTTAGTGGATATGATACCCATGTTAAACAATACATTCGCAACAGTACGGGCCATCATTGTCTTTCCGGTTCCTGGGTTACCCACAAAAATCATATGAAGCGTCTGTGTTGTATTTACCTTCAAGCCATGCTTTCTGCGCTGCTCCTGAACCAGCAGTCTTGCATTAAGACTGCGAATATAGTTTTTGACCGTTTCAAGACCCACGATCTTATTCAGCTCGGCGTCAAGATCATAAGTATTCTCATAAACCGTTTCCGCTTCTATATCCTGTGCTACGATTAGGGCCATTTCTTCGGTGGTCACATCAGAGAGTGCAATACGAGAAGATTGGTTTCTGATGACTTCCTCAATAAAATTGCGAATCATACGGCCGTTTCCGGAATTAGCGGTAGAGTGGCGCTTCAAATCATATATCGCTTCTCTGAATGCAGGAATCGCATCATTGGAAAGCTTGAATCCTTTCTTGGCAACCATGTTTTTACCAATTTCAAACAATTCATCTGCAGAATAATCTGGAAAATCAATTCTAAGCGGGAAACGAGACTCCAATCCGGAGTTAGCTTTCATAAACTCATTCATTTCTTTACTATAACCAGCTAAGATAACAAGAATTTCCCCACGGTAGTCCTCAATCAGTTTTACCAAAGTGTCAATACATTCCTGTCCGAAGCTGCTTCCGTCATTTGTTATGGCATACGCTTCGTCGATGAATAGCACTCCACCCAAAGCAGACTTAAATACTTCCTCGGTTTTCTTGGCTGTTTGTCCTACATATTCCGCAACGAGTCCTCCTTTATCCGTTTCAACCAAATGCCCGGATTTCAACAATCCCATCGAATGGAACATTTCTGCAACGACACGAGCCATTGTGGTTTTTCCGGTGCCGGGATTGCCGCTGAAAATCATATTTAGGGATTGTGTGGTATCCACTTTCAAAGCAGCTTTTTTGCGTTTCTCCCGTGCCAAAATGACATTATACTGCGTCCTCACGAATTCTTTGACGCTCTCAAGGCCGATAATGGATGACAATTCTTCTTCCAGATTAAAGGATTTTTTCTGCTGTAATTCAAAATCGTCTGCTGTCAGCAGTTCCAGATCCTGTGTGCTGTCTTTTGCAATTCTTTGTGATTGATTAAGGATAGCCGCTTCAATCATGTTACGAACGAGACGCCCGTTTCCGCTATCGTTCCTTCCCTTAATCTGCTTTCTTTCAAAAACATCAAGCATTGGTGTACGGCATTCATCGGAAATGCGATACCCTTTACCTTTTGCAATGTTCTTGGCGATTTCATACATTTCATCCGCTGTGTAGTCTTCAAAATCAATCACATTAGGGAATCTGGACTTCAAACCCGGATTGGTTTTCAGGAAATCCGCCATTTCATCGGAATAACCTGCAAGGATAACAACAAGATTATCTCTGTGATCCTCAATGCCCTTTACCAATGCGTCAATTGCTTCTAAACCGAAAATATCATTCTTGTCACGGCATAAAGAATAGGCTTCGTCAACAAAAAGCACTCCACCTATTGCAGATGTAATCAGTTCGGTTGTCAGCTTTGCAGTCTGACCGACATATTGCCCAACCATATCAGAACGACTAACTTCTCTTAACTGCCCGGAAGAAAGTACCCCGATAGCCTTCAGATATTTTGCAACAATGCGAGCCATCGTTGTTTTGCCAGTGCCTGGGTTTCCGGTAAAGATCATATGCATCGAAAGATTAGTGGCCTTTAAACCTTTTGTAGCTCTAAGTCGTTGAACCGTCAAATTATTTTCAAGATTCAGCACATATTCTTTAACCGATTCCAAACCGATAACACTGTTGAGCTCTTGCTTAACGCTCTCAAGCGCCAGTGTATCATATTTTTTAACAAAACCGTCGAGCAAAACTATAGTATCGCGAACAGTAAGTTTGTACCCTTCCTCGTATTTTAGTTCAGCATTTTCTTCTTTTTGTACCGGCTGTTTAAGCCTATATTCGGACAACGGCTTATAGATGTTTTCATCAATATCTTCAATCAATCCATTTACACCCTTAGTGGTATCGTAGCAATGAATTAACTGCTCCTTACAAGATTGGTCAATTAACAATGCAAACTGCAACTGTCGTTTAACTTTTGCACACAAATTACACAACAGGCCGTCAACTAATTCATTTAGCTCTTCTTTGCTAAACTCATCAAGAATAATAATATCATTTATAAGGCGTACAAATTCATTGCCTACATATTCAGCCACCTTTTCGACAGACTTGGTAGAAGTGAAAACAAAATACTTCCCATTTGCGTTCAATTCAGAAATAGTCGCAGTGTTCAGCATACCTGTTGATTCTACAAGCATACTGTTTTGAAGCATATATCGCTTATGCAGACGATAAGTTCCGTTTTTAATAAGCTGAAATACAATATCCAGGCACCTGAAATTTGCCTTCTCGATGTTTTCAAATACGATAACCTCGGACTGGGCGTATAGTGCCTTATAAATATCATCCAAAAACATATCGTCTTCAGAGCTGGTAGGATACCTCTCGAAGCCAATAGTTGTAACTTCTGCACACCGTAACAAGCGTTTTTGCTTCAGCAGCGTACACATATCCGTGATTGCTTTCGTTTTGCCACGACCTTCATTGCCAATAAGTAAAATGGTGTTTTTGGGCATAACCGAATCAGTTCCGACTACGAAAGGACGCTTAAACGCCTGACACAGTGCGAAAATGTTGTTATCTGATGCAATCCAACTTTTTCGTAGAAGCTGCTCAATTCCCTCAAACTTATCATCCACCTTATCCGCACTCACAGAAATAGAGGACGATGCCGCCACACTTTGCTGTACCCCAGCATTGGCGAAAACGGAATTGTTTGCCGTGTACATATTTTTTACACTTGATTTTTTTGCAATAAACCCATCTTGCTTTACAGCATCGATGATCTGCATTTCAGGAAACAAAAAACGTAAAATAGACTTAAATGATTGTTTCATCTTGACCCCTCTCTCAACCAATCCGCAATATCGACAATCCTAATACCTTCATACTGATATTCGTCGTGACGGGTACGGGCAATAACCATCTTCGGGTAAGCATCCTTGATCTGCAGCAATGGCGATACCTCTCGCTCAAAGGTCTTTTCATCGCTGACATTATCAGATACCTGGATATAGATTTTTTCGTTGCGCTTGATGGCAACAAAATCAATTTCTTTTTTGTATAGTACGCCAACATAGACTTCATAGCCCCGGCGAAGCAGTTCAATCGCAACTATATTTTCCAAAATTCTGCCGTAGTCCATGTTCTTCGTGCCGAGTTTCGCATACAGGAAAGTATGGTCGCTCAAATAATACTTATCATTGCTGGATAGATATTTCTTCCCTTTAATGTCATATCTACATATTTTATAAAAAGCAAACGCATTGCACAGATATTGTATATAGGTACTAATCGTCACATGGTTGACTTTCTCCTTAAAACCCCTGAAAGTGTTTGTAATATTCCTTGCGGAGGTCATATTTGAGATGTTATCCATCAAAAAATCCACAAGTCTGTCCATCAACTGCACATTGCGGATCTTGTACTTTTTCCGAATATCTCGTACAATCAACGTATCAAAAACATCAGCAATGTAGTCATGCTTCGCTTCCTGATCCGTGTACAAGTAGGAACCCGCCATGCCGCCTTCCATCATATACTTGTCCATAGCAGCATACTTGTCGCTATGTCCAAAATACTGCATATATTCATTGAACGAGAACGGAAATACCTTTATTTCAAACGCTCTTCCGTTAAATAGCGTAGCAAGGTCAGAGCTTAACAAAAACGCATTGGAGCCAGTAATGTAAATATCGAATTTTTCCATAGCATGAAGTCCATTAATTGCTTTTGCAAAATCTGCACACATCTGCACTTCATCAATAAGAACAAAATTTTGCTTTCCCTTGGCATATCGAGCCTTCACATAATCGTACAAAGTTCTATACTCAAGTAAGTGGTCATATTCCGGAAGACTAAAATTTATATAGACAAGGTTATAGTCCGTATATTCCGTTTCGACATAATCCTTAAACGCTTCAAGCAGCTTGGATTTACCACTACGACGAACACCAGTGATTACCTTAATATCTGGCGTTCCAATTACATTGATCATTTTCTCTAAATACTGGTTACGTTTAATTAATTTCACTGTTGATCACCTCACAATTATATTATATTCTTATTAATTACCAAAATCAACATTTTTTCAAAAATGGTAAATAGAAATAATTAACTACATTTTGTGCTTTCATATATGTAAAAAAAAGAAGCTTGCTTTATACTTCTCTTGAACATATAAAACAATGCTTCTTTATTCCATCTATTTTTCTTTATATTTACGTGCCATACGATACCACATTACTGCAGACACCACAAATAGCGTGCTGAATCCAAGTACCAGCCCCCAGCATACGACAATCGGCCATGGGGTTACTACTCGAACCGTGGTATTAGGTCCCACACCATTTATTCCGCTGGAATTAACTACTGCATACAAATTGCGGTGAACAGCTTCCTTCATCGCAGATACAATAACCGTATCGTTCTCATATTGTTTGATTTGATTTAACTGGGTAGGAAGCATAGCATCCATAATACTTCCGCCTGCCATAACAAAATCTGCCGGATTTACATACTCATGCAACGCATTATCGGTAATAATTTTGCCTTCACAGCCCCATTCTTCGCGAAGAATTCCGGTAATCAATCCATAATTGCCTCCCGACCAGGTTGCCCCAAAACGAGTGTATGCTACCATAACCCCATTGGCATCTGCATCCTCTACCGGTGCCTGAAATGCTTTTAAATATATTTCCCTGGCTGCCTGCTCATTTACCCAGACTCCCAGGCCAATTCGTTCTGCTTCGCTGTCATTTAAGGCAAAATGCTTCATCAGCACTTCCACACCCTTTTCTTTCATACCGGCTACTTCTGCGGCACAGATTTCACCCGCCAAATAACCATCTTCGGAGTAATACTCAAAATTTCGACCGCCATACGGAGTACGATGGGTGTTGTTTCCGGTGCCATATAAGAAGGAAACCCCAACGTGCAGACAATCGTTACCGATACAACGTCCCACCTCAAACATCAAATCCCGGTTAAAGGTAGCCGCCATCACATCCTCGGACGTAAATGCTGTGGCATCCAATTCCGTTTTCAACAAAGAAGTGGTAAGTCCCTGGGGTCCGTTTTCATCGCGGGTTCCCGGTGCTTCTACAGACTTGGCAGGCATATTCCAATGGAAGCCATCTGCAATCATACTGCACATTTCCTCAAAAGTAAGCTGGTCTAAAAGTGGCTGCCACGCGGGGTCATCATACATAAGACCTCGCATTTGGATAAGCTTATAACCATTGTCTGCGTTTAATACCGGCCTATCCACTGTTTCGTAATCATTTGGGTCATATTGTATATTTTGTAAATCTTCTATTAATCTATCCGTCAAGGAAAGCTTCATAATTTCCTTTGGGAACGTGCCCTCCCAGTCATTTCGTGACAAATAGGTAATCTCGGACGGACTTCCGACATACAAATTCAAATCTGCCATATCCAATTGATTCGTAATCACTGCCCCGGTGTCAGAAATACTATAGGTAGTTGCATCGAATTGTGCTTCGTTCCAGGTATAAACCATTTTTGCATTTCCAATACCGTCCATACGCCCATCTGTATTTTCCGGAGTATATCCTTTTACCGCCAAAATAGAATTCACTGCATCATGGGCATCGGTAGCTACTGCAAAATAATAATTACCCGGGTCTAAAATATACGTTCTTTCCCCATAGGCATCATAGGATGCCAAATCCGCACGATCTACATAAATAGTAAGCGTTTCGGATTCCTGAGGCTGTAAAAGACCGGTTTTATCAAAGCCACACAATACCACAGAAGCCTTTTCCACGCCATGTTGCTTATTATATTCCGTATAAGGAGCCTGCACATAAACCTGCACCGTTTCTTTTCCTGCAAAGCTATTACCGGTGTTTGTAACCGTAACACGGACTGCAAACCGGTCGTTCCCCGGCTGATATTGTACCTGCAAATCACTGTATTCAAACTGCGTATAACTCAAACCGTATCCAAAAGGATAGGCTACCATGCTGTCGTAATCATACCCACCGGCATTACCGGCTCCCATCACATAGTCCTCATAACGAGTCTCATAATAACGATAACCTACGTAAATACCTTCCTGATATATCATATAATAACTGGCTTTTTCCGGTATAACATCCTCCGTTGCCCCTTCGTATTTGGTTGCTACATTATTTACCATGGCCGGCGCAGAGAAATTATCATACACATAGGTATCTACCAGGCTGCCGGACGGATTTACTTTTCCGGATAAAATCTTGCATACTGCCTCCGTACCCTTCAGCCCTACATCGCCAATCCAAAGCACTGCATCAATATCAAAACCTTCATCCTGCATAAAGTCCATCTGTAAAGCATTGGCAGAGTTAATCAATATAATAATTCTTTTTACATGACCGGACTGCTTCATGGTATTTACAGCAGAAAGCATATTTTTTTCATTTTCATCCAACTCCAGATAATTTGTGGTGGTAAAATCCAAGTCCACACCTTCGCCGCCCACTCGGGAAATCATCACAATGGCAGCATCGCCATACACCCGTATGGAGTTTTTTGCCTGTTCTGTATATTTGTCCCAAGGCACCTCCACAACCTTCTGACTGGCATGCGCAATCATACCACTTTCTTCTCTTCTATAAATGCTGCCCGGACCTTCCTCATAAAAATCCCACAAGGTTTCATTTACCACGAACCCCTGTCCTTCCATGGCATCCTTAAAGCTGGTTGCTTCGCTGGCGTCAATATTGCCGGAACCGGTACCTCCATATATCGGATTTACCGAAGAATTAGACAAAAAGCTGATCTTTGCGCCAAGCTCTAAAGGCAGAGCCCCATCTTTATTATATAAAAGCACCGCCCCTTCTGCCTCTACCTGTTCCGCAATAAATCTGCCGTAATCCTCATTATCCTCCCAGTCCGGGAAATCAGTAGTATAATAACGGGCTTCCTCTGAAGCATTTTTAAGTTCCCAAAAGGTACCGCCAAAGAAAATTGCAACCGTATTATCGAATATGGTTGCAACCACCAATACCACAATACTGATAACTACAAGCGGCAGGCTAAGAAACGTCAGCCCCCGCCATGGACGTACTGCCCTTCGCTTTGCCTTTTTTATTTTTTTCTTTTCCTCTAAATAATCATTTTTAACTTCCATACACGCCTCCTGAGAGATAGTATGGCAAGTTTTAGAAAATTTAAACCATTTCCAACACGGTATCCGCAATATTCATGGTAGACTTTCTGTGTGAAACCAGCACCACCGTCTTATCCTTACAGCTTTCTCTTAACGATTTCAAAATAATTCCCTCGTTTAATGCGTCAAGATTACTGGTTGGTTCGTCTAACAACAACATAGGCGCATCATGCAAAAAAGCTCTCGCAATACCGATTCTTTGTTTTTCACCGCCAGACAGGGTATCGCCCAATTCGCCCACTTTCGTGTCATAGCCTTGTGGCAGCGACATGATAAACGAATGAACAGATGCCTTTCTTGCAGCCTCCATAATTTCTTCTCTGGTGGCATCCGGCTTTGCAATGGCAATATTATTGGCAATAGAATCATGGAACAAATGAGTTTCCTGAGTCATATATGATTGCGTGTTGCGTAACGTTTTTGTAGGCATTTCGCGTACATCTTTTCCGGCTACAGACACCTGCCCTTTTCTGACATCCCAAAAACGCATCAATAATTTCAATGTTGTGGATTTGCCGGAACCACTGGCGCCATGAATACCGGTAATGCACCCCGGAGCAAGACGCATATCAAAATTCTTTAAAATCACTTCGTCATTATATGCAAAAAAAACATTTTCCAGTTCTGCACCGGCACATCCCTTTAACGGCTCTTCCCCCGGCACCTCTTCCACCTGTGGTGTTTCCTCTAACAAGGAAAGGACACGCTCACCACTGGCCAGGGTCTGATGCAGATTGTTAGATAAATTGGACAATGCCACTACCGGTCCAAAGGAACCCATCATAGCAATGGTACAAGTCACCACGCCATATATGCTCAAAACACCTCTATGGTGTAAATATAATGACAAGAACAACATACCAAAGGAGCATCCCAGTATCACCAGATTTGTCAGAGAACGCTGTGCGCCCTCCAGCCTGCTTAACTCCTTCTGCATAGTTCCCATGCGCTCGGAACGCGCCTGCATACCACCCTTGCGAACACGCCCCTGGCCGTACTGAATGGTCTCATCCAGTCCCCGTAAGGAATCCAGCACGAAACTATTTAATTGACCAAACCCGGTACGAAACTCCATACCTTTGGTCGCGCCTTTTCTGCCGTTCCACAAAGGTATCACGGCACCTACGAACAAGTACCCCACCAATGCCAAAAGACCAGCCCACAGATTATAGGAACCAATAAACAATACCATAATCACACTTACCAATGTCCCAATGGCTATAGGCGAAATCGTATGTGCATAAAACACCTCTAGTAATTCAATGTCCGTTGTAATAATAGATATCAAATTACCCTTATCGCGTCCTTCCAGCTTTGCCGGACATAGCTTACGCAAAGCCTCAAATACTTTATGTCGAATCATCGCCAATAATTTAAAGGCAATAAAATGATTGCAATACTGCTCGACATAATGTAGTACGCCACGAAGTACTGCTGCCACTAGCAGCACATAAAACACACCACCGTTCCGTATCTCTCCGCTAAGTCCGCGCACCAATGTCTGCCCAGCTAAAATGGTAATACAGATAGCACACAAATAGCCGGATACACCAAGGGTGATTGCACCGAACATTACATGCAACAAGGGACGTACAAGCCCAATAAGCTGCCCCATAATCTTCAAAGCGCTTCTTCTTTTTATAGTTTCTTTGTTACTCATGCTCCCGCCACCTTTCCGTACTGTTCTAATTGATTCTGGTAATCAAACAATTTTTGATATGGGCCTTTCTGTGCCATCAGCAATTCATGATGGCCCTGCTCAGCAATCACACCGTCCTTCAGCATATAAATACAGTCGGACTTCACTACGTTTGATAATCTGTGAGAAATCAAAAGCACACTCTTCATACGCGCAAGCTCATGAATTACTGACATTATCAGTTCTTCACTTTCTATATCAATATTACTCGTTGCCTCATCGAATATATATATTTTGCTATTGTGCAACAACCCCCTCGCCAAAGCAAGTCGTTGACACTGACCGCCGGACAAGTTAGATGCTTTTTCCAAAAGTTCTGTTTCAAGCCCCTTCTGCATATTCATAAAATCCCAAAGATTTACCTTTTTAAGTACCGCAATCATTTCTTCGTCTGTTGCGTCTTCTTTTGCCATACGCAGATTTTCTGCTACGGTTCCTTTAAACAAGTAACTGTTGTGACGAATCACCGTTACCTGCTCCATCAGACTTTTTTCAGAAATATTTTGCAAATAAGTTTCACCGATACGGATGTTACCATTGAAAGCACGGTTTTTGCCACTTAAAAGACCTGCAATGGTACTTTTACCACTACCGGACTCCCCTACCAGAGAAACAAAACTGCCCACCGGAATATCCAAGGTAATACCTTTTAAAACTTCACGTTCCTCATCATACCCAAAATGTACGTCCTGTAAATGAATGCTCAGCCCATCTCCTGAAAGTATCTCCGTTCCCTGCTGCGGCTCCGGCAAATCCAAAATACGAAAAATTTTATCGCTGGCTGCCATACCATTCATAGCAATATGAAAGAAAGAACCCAAAAGTCTCAGCGGAATAAAAAATTCACTGGCAAGCAAAATAACGATAAGTGCTCCGGAAAATAAAACCTTTCCTGCCGCAAATTCGCCAAGCACCACAATCATACCTACTGCCGCACCACCATACGCCATAATGTCCATGACACTAGTGGAATTTAACTGCATAGTCAGTACCTTCATGGTAACTTTACGAAAACGTTCACTTTCTTCATCCATTTCTGCCGCTTTTTTTTCCTCCGCCTGATAAATTTTCAAGGTTGTAAGTCCCTGCAAGTTTTCCAAAAAACTATCGCCCAAGCCGGTATAAATGCTCCAATATTTGCTCAGAAGCTTTTTTGCAATTTTTTGTACCAATACGATAGATACCGGAATCAGCGGCACACAAAGTAACAGTACCAGACTGGCTTTAAAACTCACAAAGCTTAAAACCCCAAATAACGTAACCGGTGCCAGAAGACTATAAAACAACTGTGGTAAATATCTCCCAAAATAAGTCTCTAACTGCTCTACGCCTTCTGAGCATACCTGCACCACCTCGGAGGTAGACACCTGCTCCTTGTAGGAAGCACCCAGCCTCAGCATTTTATCATATATCTTTTCACGAAGTACATGCTTCACATCTACGCTGGCCATATAGGATGCCTTGGCTGCCATACGTTCACAAACGAAACGTACCGCCATCACACCTGCAAATATTACCACTGCTCTCGGCAAGCTATGCACTGCAAACTTACCGTCTACTGCCTCCTGTAACAGACTTGCTACTTGAATAATGGCAACAATTTGCACCAATAAGGCAAGCCACTGCCACAACACCTGATAAATAATATATTTCTTTGATTGACACAACAAACGAATAAGCCTTGTTTTTATCATATATAAACTCCTTTCCTGCATATCATATTACAACACCCTTATAAGTGTAATGTCTTACACACCATAGTTAGCCCAAACTAACTATGGTACAAAAATTAGTGCATCCATTAGTTAGGATGCACTAACAATATACATGATTTTCAGTTTGATTGCAACCGCTTTTTTGAAATTCTCCTATTCTGATAATAAAATTCTATCATTGTCCAAGGCAAACCCTGTCCCCGCTTTGAAACGAGTCAGCAAATCCTCAACGGACATGTTTGCGCGTTCTTCTCCCTTTACGTCCAGTACAATGTCGCCGTTTGCCATCATCAACGTACGATTGCCCAAATCCAACGCCTGCTGCATATTGTGGGTAATCATCAGGCAAGTAATTTTATTTTCATTCACAATTTTCTCAGTTAATTCCAGTACCTTGTCTGCAGTAGCAGGATCCAGTGCTGCAGTATGCTCATCCAAAAGCAACAACTTCGGTGTTACCATGGTTGCCATAAGTAACGTCAATGCCTGACGCTGACCACCGCTAAGAAGTCCTACCGGTTGCTTCAATCTGTCCTCCAGCCCCATATTTAACAAAGATAATTTTTCGCGAAAAAACTCTTTATCTTTCTTGGAAATACGGCTGAAAGGAAACGTTCCATGAGAAGCACGCAGGTATGCAAGTGCCATATTCTCCTCAATGGTCATGCCTGGTGCAGTTCCCTTGATTGGGTCCTGGAACAATCTGCCGATGGTCTTACTGCGTTTATATTCCTGTACAAAGGTAATATCTTCACCCTCCAGAGTAATAGCGCCGTCATCCACGAAAAATGCTCCTGCGATGGCATTAAATAAGGTGGATTTCCCTGCGCCATTGGATCCGATAATCGTTACGAAGTCCCCTTTATCAAGATGTAAATTCAAACCGTTTAATGCCGTTTTGGCATTTACCGTGCCGGGATAGAAGGTCTTGGAGATATTTTCTATTTTTAACATTTTAACGACCTCCTTTGTGTTTTAAAGCATGTTTACGTTTTTCAAACAATACCCACTCTTTTATGCTTGGTGTAGCAATAGCCAATGCAACCACGATAGCAGTAATTAACTTTAACCCCTGAACCGGAACTATCTTGGTGTAAAGAACAATGGCATAAATAATTCGATAAACGATGGAACCTACTACAGCAGCGACAGCACCTTTTACAATACTACGGCGACCAAGCACGGTTTCACCAATGATGAGACATGCCAACGCAATAACGACAATACCACTGCCGCCGTTAATATCGGCCGCATTCTGGTACTGACCCACCAGTGCACCTGACAGTGCTGTCAGAGAATTGGAAACACACAAACCCACCATAATAGTAAAGGTTGGATTGATACTGGATGCACGAACCATATCCATGTTATTTCCGGTTGCACGAATGGATAAGCCCAGACGAGTGCCCAAAAACCATACTAATACCACACCGGCAATTACTACTGCAATCCCCGCAAGCATTGCCTCATACCAGGCTCCGCCAAAGCCTGTTTTTTTGAACATACTAAAAATAGTCTCCGTCTTTAGCAGACTCACATTGGCACTCCACCCCATGACCATTAAGTTAATAGTATAAAGTCCAGTATTGGTAATAATACCTGCCAGAATAGAAGGTACTTTTAAACAGGTCTGTAAAAAAGCAGTGACAAAGCCGGCCATTACCCCTGCAAGCATTGCTGCCGGAATAGCAAGCACCGGATGTCCCGCTGCCGCAAACGTCACAGACACGGCCGCCCCCAAAATGAAGCAGCCGTCTGTGGTCATATCTGCAATATTTAATACTCTATAGCTCAAAAAGAGCGCCATTGCCACCAGAGAATATAAAAATCCAAGTTCCAGTGCTGTCTGTATAATGTAAAGCAAATTATTTCCTCCACGTTCTATAAAATGTTCGTTCTGAATGATTATTCTAAAGAAGTAGTAACCTCTGTCACCGTACCCATATCAGCAAACACACTGTAATTTGCGCCAAGTGAAGCAGCCGTTTCGGTATTTACCGTAATAATACCGCCATCCATTAAATAAAAGTCTTCCAAATCAGCCATACCTTCTTTCATAGCCTTAAATGCAAGATCCGCTGTTTTTGTACCAAGATCTGTATAATTTACACCACAGGTAGCAAATGCACCGTTTCGAACAAAAGAATCTGCACCGGTATAATGACGAATACCTGCTGCTGCAAGGTCCTCATAAATGGCAAGTTCTGCCGCCATGATAACATTATCGGTAGGAGTAAAGATTGCATCCACCTTAGAAGCAATCAAAGCACTTGCTGCTGCAATAACTTCATCGTTAGTCGCTGCGGTCTGCTCATTGTATGTAATCCCTTTCGAATCCAGGTAAGCTTTTGCTTCTGCAATTGGTGTTGCAGAGTTTGTCTCAGATAAGGAATACAATAAACCTACGTTTTTCACGTTCGGATTTTCTGCAAGCATCATATCCAAAATAAACGCCGTATTTAATGCATCGCTGGTACCGGTTACATAGTCGATGCCTGTCAGCTCTGCTGCCTCTGGGTCGGAAATCGCTGCAAACACAACCGGGGTCTTCGTATCTCCTGCACAAGAAGTCATAACCTGCGCCGCCAAAGTAGCAATAGGAACAATCGCATCTACGCCCTCCATAACTACCTGATTACCAATCTGCATCAACGTGGTCTGCTCACCCTGACCGGAATAAATTTCATAATCAATACTAACGCCTTCTTTTGCTTCAATAGCATCTAACTGTGCTGCAATCGCATTTGCAATTTCATCCAAAGACGCATGATCCATCTGCTTTACAATAGCAACCTTATAATCTGCCTGATTTTTGCCTACACTTACATCATCCCCATTTACCGTATTGCCGCATGCTGCTGCAGATACTGCCATCACTACTGTACAACCAATTGCTACCAACTTCTTTACTAAATTTGCTTTCATAATATAATCTCCTTTTTATCCGGGTGGCAGATGTATGTGCCAATAAAAAAACACTTCTGCCCCTACATGGGACAAAAGTGTAAAACTTCTGCGATACCACCCAAATTGACAATCTCACTATGAGAAATGTCCACTCGCTCACGTACCATCATACGCATCCCGATGGATAACGGGTGGGAATCCCGTCAGCCCCTACTAAATCACTCGTTCAAAGCTGCCCTCCAAAGTCCATTCGCTGACTGCTTCACGTTCCACTCACACCACCGGGAACTCTCTGTAGATTCACATTTGCCAGTTACTACTCTTCTTCATAGGTTTCTCTTATATATGATATTGTCATTATATGCACGTATGAATTTTTTGTCAACCACTTTTTTGAAAATTATAATTCAATTTTATAGTTTTCTGACTATTTTATTGCATCTACACGTTATGCATTTCCTACAAGTTCCGTAGCCAACGCCTCTATCTCCATCACATTTTCCTCTTTTACCGTTGAGAAAATCTTTACAATTGTATCCGAAAAGGTTAAATTCTTGCTATTTTCCAGCATTTTACGCATCACTCTGGAAGAAAGCGGTGCCCATGACCCATTTTCAATCAAACCCACTTTACGGTTCTGGAACTGGCGCTCAGTCAAATGCTGAATAAATGCCTTCATAAAAGGAAATACATCGGCATTGTAGGTACTGGATGCTATAACTAAACGGTCATAACAAAATGCATCGGCAACTGCTTTGTGCATGTCACATCTCGCCAAATCATAAACCACTACTTCACAGCCTTTTTCACGAAGCTTTTCTGCTAAAAGCTCTGCCGCTTTTCGAGTATTACCGTAAATGGTAGCATATGCAATAACCACACCGGATTTTTCAGGCTCATACCCCGCCCAGGCGTGATATAATCCCATATAGTATCCCAGATTTTTGGAAAGCACCGGTCCGTGCAAAGGACAAATCATCTGAATATCACAACCTGCCACCTTCTGAAGCAAGGACTGCACCTGTTGTCCATACCTTCCCACTATACCAATATAATAACGCCGAGCCTCACTTACCCAATCATCTTCTCTATCCAATGCCCCAAATTTGCCAAAAGCATCTGCGGAGAAAAGCACCTTATCTGCAGCATCATAGGTTACAATTACTTCCGGCCAATGCACCATCATTGCCGTAAAAAAGGTGAGTTCGTGTTTGCCAAGGGACAAAATACTGCCATCTGCCACTACAACCCTACGTTCCGCATAATCTTTACCAAAGAAGTTTTTCATCATAGAAAACGCCTTTGCACTTGCCACTACCACAGCCTCAGGATATTGTTCCATGAAAACAGCCATACTGGCAGAGTGGTCCGGCTCCATATGCTGTACAATAAGATAATCCGGCTTTCTGCCACATAATACAAGTTCCAGCTTCGTCAGCCATTCTTGCGTAAAATTTACATCCACCGTATCCATAACCGCAATTTTATCATCCAAAATTACATAGGAATTGTATGACATACCATTTGGCACCACGTATTGTCCTTCGAACAGCTCGCCTCTGTGGTCATCTACACCGATATATTTTATGTCTCTTGAAATTTCCATAACATATCTCCTCTGTTTTTCTACTCTATATCATGTCAATTTCGCTATTTTTCATACCACAAAAATACGTTATGAATACTTGGCCTCTATTTCTTTGATTTTCTCATAATACGCCGTGTTTGCAGGTACTTCTATACCATGCTTTTCTGCTAATTTCATAATAGTTCCTGCAAACAGCTCCACCTCTGTAGCTCTATGTGCTATCGCATCCTGACGCATAGACGGATAACCATCCGGCTTCAGACCGGCTGTAACTGCAAGCGCTCTTTGAAGGTCAGCTTCACCGATAGCAATTCCTTCTGCCTGTCCAACAACCAGCACCTCATGCATGACTTTCAACATACTTTCTCTGATTTCGCCCTCTTCCAATACACCTGCATAGGAAGTTTCATATATCATACAGGACTGATTTACGCCCACGTTTAACAAAAACTTGCCCCACATAGCCTGCATAATATCTTCTTTCACTTCATAGGTCTGACCTATTTCATCAAAAAAGTGCATCAAATCTGCCAGCATTTCTTCCTGCCCCGGCATTAATGTACCCAGCTGCAAACGTCCTTTGCTACAATACTCCAGCTTACTTCCTTCTCGCATGGCATCCATACCGATTGCCACACATCCCAGGACACGCTCTTTACCAAAACGCTCTGCAATCACGCCTTCACTGCTGATACCATTCAGTACGGAGATAATAATCGTATCTTCTCCCACCGCAGGTGCCATTACCTCCAATGCGCTCTCTAAACCGGTAGATTTTGTAGCCACAATAATGAGGTCTACAGGCTCTGCCTCTGACACTCGTGTCACATTAAAATGCATTACTTTACCATTAATGGTATACACATCCTCTTTATGACGTTCGAAACGTTCCTCATCCATAAGAAAGGAAACCGCTTCATATCCGAATGCATCCATAATCTGCTCACCGTACAAAAGCCCCAGGGCTCCCATACCAACGATTGCAGTTCGTCTGATTTTTTTCATATGTTTTTCTCCCTTTAGTTTTTAATCAATTACAGGCAGACTTGTCCTTTGGTGCATCCGCCATATCACATACTACCACTTCAAACTTGGTTTCATATACACGCTCCATAAATTTCACGTCAAAAGCACGTAAACCTTCGCAAGTATAAATCTTATAAGTAGTAGTATACCCTTTATTTCTTTCGGTGGCAATAACTAAATCCTGACCTTCTTCTTTCGTTGCTTCGCGCATATCCCTGCAGATTAAGAATAATGGTTGGAATTTGCTGTCAAGTTTTGCGTTTACTTTAAGCTTCATATTTGTTTTCTCCTCCGATAATTGTTTTCTTTACATTAAATTCTAAATCTGTAATAATGACGTCCGCATCCTTTCCCATCTCAATAGAGCCCTTACGATCCGCAACACCGATTGCAGCCGCAGGATTCAAAGACGCTCCGTTTACGCACTCCCATAAAGGAATAGAGGAATTGGTAAACACATTCCAAACACCTTTATTTAAGTGCAGTACACTTCCCGCTACTGTGCCATCCTCCAGACGACACACAGTGCCTCGATAAATGATTTTCTGTCCGCCCAGCATATATTCTCCTTCCGGAAGACCGCCGGCAGGCAGACAGTCTGTAACAAAGCAAAGCTTTCTCCCTTTGTTCTTCCACAAAAGGTCATATAGAACAGGACTTACATGGAATGCGTCCGCAATCACTTCACAGCTTACATCGCTGTTTAAGGCAGCTGTCACCACGCCCGGAGCGCGATGTGTCAAAGGTGTCATGGCATTAAACAAGTGGGTAACATGCTTTACGCCAACCTGGGTACTCTTCATAGCAGTATCATAATCCGCTGAGGTATGTCCCATGGAAACCACCACGTTCGTATCACGGCAAATTTCCCTGATTGCGGCAAAATCCTCTGTATCTGTTTCCGGAGCCAGAGTAATGATACGTATAATATCGGCGTACTCCTTCACAAACGATGCATCCGGTTTTAAAATATATTTCGGGTCTTGTGCACCTTTCTTGCTTTCACTGATAAAAGGACCCTCCGCATGACATCCCAGAATGGTACTTCCGTCCCATGTCTTGCTTTCTTCTTTAAGCTCACGACACACCTCCAAAGCCTTTCGAATCACCTTCATATCCTCTGTCATGGTAGTCGGCAAATACCCGGTAACACCATTGGCAAGAAGCCCCTTTGAAATTGCTCTTATACTTTCTTTCTCACCATCACAAGTATCATTTCCCAGGTAACCATGAATATGCAAATCGATCAGACCCGGAGCCACATAACCTCCCTCGGCGTCCATCACTTCTGCTCCCTCAGGAATCTTATCCGCTGATACCATTCCCTCGAAGACATCCGAAAACAAAAGCACCATATCTTCAACGATGCGTTCTTTTAAAATAATTTTTCCATTAATGATAGCTTTCATCTTAAACCTCCAAAAAAACGCTAAAACTGCAGTATAACTATACCATATTTTTTTGCACACACAACCAAGAGTAGCAACAAGTGCAACCAACTCAAGCATCAACTTTAAACCTAATTTAATCGTTGCATTTTTTATATTTTTTAGTATACTTATAATAATAGTGTATGTGCACGGCAATATTTTTCACAAAAAGGATGATTACTATGTGGATTGCAGATAATTGGAAAGATTACGAAGTGATTGATACCTCCGGCGGCGAAAAGTTAGAGCGCTGGGGTGATTATATTTTGGTGCGTCCGGACCCACAGGTGCTTTGGAACACTCCAAAGAAAAATCGTGGTTGGAAGCAAATGAATGGCCATTACCACCGTTCCAATAAAGGCGGCGGCGAATGGGAATTTTTTGATTTGCCAAATGAATGGAGCATTCATTACAAAGACTTAACCTTCAACTTAAAGCCTTTCAGCTTTAAACATACCGGACTTTTTCCGGAACAGGCTACAAACTGGGACTGGTTCTCTGAACTGATTCAAAACGCAGGCAGACCTGTAAAGGTACTGAACTTATTTGCCTACACAGGCGGCGCTACCCTGTCCGCTGCCAAAGCAGGCGCTCATGTAACTCACGTAGACGCTTCCAAGGGCATGGTAAACTGGGCAAAGGAAAATGCCGTTTCCAGCGGACTGGGTGATGCACCTATCCGTTGGTTGGTGGATGACTGCGGCAAATTCGTAGAGCGTGAAATCCGTCGCGGCAATAAATACGATGCCATTATTATGGATCCTCCAAGTTACGGTCGCGGACCAAAGGGCGAAATCTGGAAAATCGAGGACAGCATTTATCCATTTATCGAACTTACCAGCCAGATTCTCTCTGATGACCCATTGTTTTTCCTGGTAAACAGCTACACCACAGGTTTACAGCCGGCTGTGATGTCTTACATGGTAAACACCGCTATCACTTCCAAATTTGGCGGCAAGGTAGAATCCGGCGAAATCGGCCTTCCGGTTACTTCTAATGGGCTGGTGTTGCCATGCGGGGCAAGCGCAAGGTGGTCGAAGTAATTCATTGCCGGTGTATACTTCTTATAAAGCAACCAAAGCGGGCATTCGCCCGCTTTTATTTTTGCACTTCGAAGATTACATCCTAAACACGGCGCATTCATATGGTTTGTATGTGCCGGAAGCCTGCGTTCGCTTATCGTAATTTGACAGAATGCAGTCCCCTGCAATATCCAGGCAGATTTCCTGTTCTTTTCCGAAATTGCATACCACAACGATAGCTTCCTTAATAACCTTATCCGTCATCTTGTAAATATACGCACCTTCGCGTCCATCGGTAAGGTTCTCATATATACCATGGCGTACTGCATTGCTTTCTTTGCGAATGCGGACAAGCTCCTTATAGAAATGAAAAATGGATTTTTCTTGTTCTCTGTCTGCCTTTACATTGATTTCTTTATAGCGCGTATACTTCTGAATCCATGATTCCAAACTTCCGAAACCACAGTCTTCGCTATCATCCCAAGGCATTGGTCTTCTTGCATTGTCTCGGCTGCCGAAGTTGATATATTTCATCAAATCTTCCGGTGAATAATGAAGTGGATTCATATTGTAGAAATTGTGTGTTTCAATATCATTAAAATCCTTTATGTCTGTGTACCAGGAATTGGTCACGCCGATTTCCTGTCCTTGATAAATAAATGGGATACCGGACTGTAAGAAGTACATAGCCGCTAATAACGTTGCGGACTCGTAGCGCAGCTCATCCGGATTGCCATAATAGTCTACAATGCGCATGGTATCGTGATTTTCCAGGAATAAAGTTGGAAGAAGTTCATTTTCCTGCATAAATTCCTGCCACTCCACTAAGACATCTCTTACCCCATCTAACTTGAATGGAACGCGTTCAAACTTGGAGCGTCTTCCCACTTTCAAATGCGAGAACTGGAATAAGGTAGATAATTCTCCTCTGGAACCATCCACTAAGGATGTAATATTTTCCTTCTGTGCTCCCCAACATTCACCTACTGTAAAAATATGCTTTGTTTTTTCCCTTCCGAAAAGCATGTTGATATATTCATGAAGCTTCGGACCATTACGGTTGATTCCCTGTTCAAAATCTTTGGAAATCATGTCCATTACGTCGCAGCGGAAACCATCCACGCCTAAATCTACCCAGTAATCTACCACCGCTAACATTGCTTCGCGCACCTTTGGATTCTCCCAATTTAAATCCGGCTGGCTGATGGCATGAGAATGCAAATAATATTCCCCGGTCAATTCATCATATTCCCAAGCGGAACCTCCAAATACAGACCTCCACTCCGGAACAGGCTTTTCTGACCAATAATAGAAATCTCTATAAGGATTGTCCTTGGACTTTCTGGATTCCTGAAACCACTTATGTGCAGAAGAAGTATGGTTTGGTACGAAGTCCATAATCAATTTGATGCCGCGCTTGTGCATCTCAAAAATCATTTCCTTCCAGTCCTCTAAAGTACCATATTCATCTCCAATATCACAAAAATCAGAAATATCATATCCATTATCATCGTTAGGGCTCTTATAACAAGGTGAAAGCCACACAGCATTTACTCCCAACTCTACTAAATAGTCCAGTTTTTGTATAATTCCCTTTAAATCTCCTATACCATCTCCATTGGCATCTTTAAAGCTTCTTGGGTAAATCTGATAAAAAATTAAATCTTTATAACTTTCTTGAATTTGTGTAAGCATTATTTGTCCCTTTCACTATTTAAAATATTATATCGTAAATATATTTCTTCCTTCTTTTAAATCCAGTTCTTGTTCAAGATATTTAAACTTTGCATATACACCAGCCGGTATCACGATGTCAAATTTCACCTTCTCATCAACCTTCTCGTATGCTACCGCAATTTCACCTTTGGGAACCTTCATGCTGCCCTTCATATATCCAAACTTGGATACCGCCATTGGTGCAATGGTAACCAAGCTATATCCTGCACTTTCCTTATCCTGCTTGATACCAAGAAGATATTCAAAGAAATATGCCACAGGCGCTCCAAACATCGGATGATTGTGAGAACGACTGCGATTAGAGTCCCAGTATTCGTGGAATGTGGTAGCTCCATTCTGCCTCCAGTGTTCATAACCTTGCGCACCATCATTCATAAGTAAATCCACGGCAAGCTCTGCATGACCATGTTCAAAAAGCACGCGCACAAGGATGTCTGTGGCAAAGATTCCCGTATCAAAGCAGCCCAGTTTTTTATAATAATCCACTATATTTTCATAGGTTTTTTCATTACCAAGTCCAAGGTCAACCGCATATACATTGGCTCCCTGCACATTCATAACAAAATTTCCGTCGAAGGTATTAAAATATGCGGCTGTAATAGCTCTTTTCCTAAGCGCTATCTTTTCTTCGTATTCAGTGATATCCTCTTCTTTTCCAATCCATTTTGCAATCTCGCACATCTGAGTTAAAGATTTTACCATGAAATAGGTATTCACCATTGGTGCCGGAAGCATTACCTGTTGGTTATGAAATGTGATATCTCTGTCCGGGTACAAAATGTTCGGCCCACACCAGTCACCAAGACACCATCCCCCTTCTTTATCACTGGTCACCAAGCCAAACTCGGAATGAGCTTCCAGATACTCTATATATCTACGCATATTTCCATAGTATTTTTTGAGATATTCCATATTACCAAAATGTTTATACAACTGATAAGGAACTTCTACAATGGCACAGCCCCAGCCACCTGGGCCTCCGCCACTGCGAATATATGGCGCTGTATACTGAATATGTCCGGACTTTAAATCCTGTCCATCACAGATATCCTGCACCCATTTTTTATATAATTTTTCTGCATCCATCACAGAAAAAACCGCATGAGCAGTCAATTGTCCGTCCCCTGTATACCCTCTGCGTTCCAAATGTGGGCAATCAGAAGGATG
>JAZQUB010000019.1:0-2636 GCA_045631045.1 Lachnospiraceae bacterium | reverse complement strand
CAAGCTCTTTAAAACTTGAATATGTATGGTCCCCAATAATAATATGGTCTATTAATGGTATGTTCATTAGTTTGCCGCATTCATGCATTTGTACGGTAATCTGCCTGTCCGCCTTAGAAGGAGTGGCATCTCCGCTTGGGTGGTTATGAATGAGTATGATACTGCTGGCATCGTGTTTGAGTGCCAGTATAAAAACTTCTCTGGGTGAAATCAGTGAGGCATTCACAACCCCTTTGCTAATCATGTGCTCTCCCAGCAAATGTCCTTTGTTGTCCAACATCACTAACATTACACATTCTGTGGTGTAATGCCGCATGCTCTCCATGTAATATTCGGCCAGTTTGTCCGGGCTGTCGAATTTAACTTTCTCACGGACCGACTGTCTGGCCATACGTCTTGCCAGTTCTCCGATTGCCTTGACTTTAATAGCTTTCACTTCCCCGATTCCGGGTATACTTTTTAACTGTGCCAAAGAAAGCTGATGAAGTCCCACAAGCTTTCCTTGCATATTCCCTTGTAAATGTAAGATGTCACCGGCAAGCTCCAGTGCATTTTTCTCCTTGGTACCGGTTCGCAAAATAATTGCCAAAAGCTCTGTGTCTGTCAGGCTTTCCGCACCATATTTTATAAACCGTTCGTAAGGCATTGCCTCTTTGTCCTTGTAAGCGTTCATAGTTCTCCTATCCGCTCTCCAGGCTTATGGTTATCCGGACTTACAAGAAATGATAAATAACAAGAGCCAATATTACGCCTAAAATACTTGCCACGGTAATTTTGATGGTGAGGGCAAAACTGATAACTAAAATTCCCAAATCCAGCACAATAGGATTGGTCAGGCCAAAGGTCTGTCCATAGTTTAACCAGGCTGCCGGAAATAAATCTCCGATAAAGCCCCCTATTACAATTCCTGCAAGTATTAATAAAAAGCAGGCCCAACTGTTTTTCTTCATGGTACTTCCTCTTCTCATTATTACTCCGTATCTAAGAAATACAATTCTTATGCACTGTAATTATCTTATCATAAATCTTCAAAAGTGTATACTAAGAAAAAGAAAAATGCCAGAAAAGTATCGCTTAAAATTTTCTTAAATTTTCAATTTATTATTTTATTCTTTTAAATTCCTTATCGATTAAGCCCGCATCCAGACAGCTCTGAACTGTCTTTAAAATACCGAACTTTGCATGCTGCCATGTGAGTCCTCCCTGGAAATATACTGCATAAGGAGGCTTCATAGGACCGTCTGCACTGAGTTCAATGCTGGAACCGGACACAAAAGCACCTGCCGCCATAATAACCTGTGCATCATAGCCCGGCATATCCCAAGGTTCCGGTGTCACAAAGCTGTCTACCGGTGCACCTGCCTGAATTCCCTTACAAAATGCTATAATACCTTCCGGACTTCCAAAGGTAATAGCCTGGATAATATCGTGACGGCTCTCTGTACCGTTTGGAATCACCGCATATCCCATACGCTCGTACAAATTTGCTGCAAAAATTGCACCCTTTAAAGCACCGCTTGTAACCGTTGGAGACATGAAAAGCCCCTGATAAAACTTACTCATAATGCCCAAAGAAGCTCCTACTTCTTTGCCAAGCCCAGGACTTGTAAGACGATATGCCGCATTTTCCACACATGCTTTTTTACCTGCAATATACCCACCGATTGGAGCCAGCCCGCCACCCGGATTTTTTATAAGAGAGCCTATTACCATATCTGCACCCACGTCTGTCGGTTCTATGGTTTCTACAAATTCACCATAGCAGTTATCCACCATACAGATTACATCCGGCTTAATCTCTTTTATAAAAGAAATTAATTCTCCAATTCTGCTAACCGATAAGGTTGGTCTGGTCTGATATCCTTTTGAACGCTGAATAGTCACTAATTTGGTACGCTCGTTAATAGCTGCACGAATGCCGTCCCAGTCAAAGCTACCGTCTGCAAGCAAATCCACCTGTGCATAGGTAATACCATATTCGGCTAAAGAACCCTTAGAAGGACGAATACCGATTACCTCCTCTAATGTATCATAGGGCTTGCCTACCGGGCTTAAAAGTTCATCTCCGGGACGTAAATTACTCATAAGTGCCAGAGCTAACGCGTGTGTTCCGCAGGTAATCTGTGGACGCACCAAGGCATCTTCCGTATGGAAGATATGAGCGTATACTTCTTCCAATGTATCTCTGCCAAGGTCATTGTAACCATAACCGGTAGTACCTAACAGACATGCCTCGCTGACTTTACACGCCTGCATGGCATGAATTACCTTTGCCTGATTGTACTCTGTTACTGCATCAATGGCATCAAATCTATCTTTTAATTCTTCTAAAATACATTCTCCATAGGAAATTACTTCTTTGGAAATCCCCATGGACTCATATAAATGTTCTAATTCTGTAGTAATCATCTCTTTAATCCTTTGTAATATTCATTTGTTCCAGCATATCCGCCAAAATTTCTTCTTCGGAAGAAAAATCCGATTTATTTATCCATCGGACATCACGCTCCCTGCGAAACCAGGTAAGCTGTCTTTTAGCAAAATGTCTGGTATCACGTTTGATAATGTAAATGGCTTCTTCCAACGAAATATCACCGTTTAAGTAATCAATCATTTCCTTGTAACCCAGTCCCTGC
>JAZQUB010000018.1:0-3989 GCA_045631045.1 Lachnospiraceae bacterium | reverse complement strand
CTTGCCAATGCAGAGCGTTATACTACACCGAAATTAAAAGAATTAGAGGACATGATTCTCAATGCAGAGGACAAGCTGTATGGACTGGAATATGATGTGTTCTGTGCGATTCGCGAGCAGATTGCTGCGCAGATGGACCGTATTCAGCGTACTGCAAAGGCACTTGCAAAGCTGGATGCTTTTGCTTCTTTTGCACTTGTGGCGGAGAGAAACCGTTATGTTCGTCCAAGTTTAAATGAAAAGGGCTTAATTGATATTAAAAATGGTCGTCATCCGGTAGTAGAAATGATGACCAGTCACGATATGTTTATCGCAAATGATACGTATTTGGATAATGGTAAGCACTGTGTCAGCATTATTACCGGACCGAATATGGCTGGTAAGTCCACGTATATGCGTCAGAGTGCATTAATTGTACTGATGGCGCAGATTGGTTCCTTTGTACCGGCAGAGAGTGCAAATGTGGGCATTGTAGACCGTATTTTTACACGTGTAGGTGCCAGCGATGATTTGGCCAGCGGACAGTCTACTTTTATGGTGGAAATGAATGAGGTAGCCAATATTTTACGAAATGCTACCAGCAAAAGCTTGCTGATTTTGGATGAAATCGGTCGAGGGACATCCACTTTTGATGGTTTGTCTATAGCATGGGCGGTAATTGAGCATATTAGTAATAAACGACTTCTGGGGGCAAAAACGTTGTTTGCAACTCATTATCATGAGCTTACTGAGTTGGAAGACAAAATGGACAATGTGAACAATTACTGTATCGCTGTAAAAGAAAAAGGCGATGATATCGTATTCCTTCGTAAAATCGTAAAAGGCGGTGCAGACCGAAGTTACGGTATTCAAGTAGCTAAACTTGCCGGTGTACCGGATATGGTCATTGACCGTGCCAAGGAAATTGCCCAGAACTTAAGTGAATACGACATTGCATCCAAAGTGCAAGAAATGCTTTCCGGCAAAGACAAAAAGTCCGGAAAGAATACACAAAAGGTTAAGCATTATGATGACGTGGACCTGGCACAGATGTCCTTATTTGACACGGTGCGCGACGAAGACGTTATTAAAGAATTAGAGTCCATCGACATTACAAATTTGACTCCAATGGACGCACTAAATACACTATACAAATTACAAAACCAGCTGAAAAACCGTTGGTAGTTTGATTGGGTGTAAGATGATATACACCAAATAAAAAGGAGGATCCCATGGCTGAAATTAAAATACTTTCAGAAGACACCATAGACAAAATCGCCGCCGGAGAGGTGGTAGAGCGCCCTATGAGTGTGGTAAAGGAATTAGTGGAAAATGCTATGGATGCAGGCTCCACTGCCATTACCGTAGAAATCAAAAATGGCGGAATTGACTTGATTCGTGTAACCGATAACGGACAGGGAATTGAAGCGGGGGAAATTCGTCTCGCCTTTGCAAGACATGCTACCAGCAAAATTCGTAGTGCGGAAGATTTGACAAATTTGTCAAGTATGGGTTTTCGTGGTGAGGCTTTAAGCAGTATTGCAGCAGTTGCACAGGTAGAAGTCGTTACCAAGACCAAAGCATCCTTAACCGGTGTCAGATATACTATTGAGGGCGCAATGGAGAAGGATTTTGAAGAAGTGGGGGCTCCGGACGGAACCACCTTCCTTGTAAAAAATATTTTCTTTAATACCCCGGTACGTCGTAAATTTTTAAAACAGCCTCAGACAGAAGGTAGTTATGTGGCAGAACTTTTAGAACGTCTGGCGATGTCCAGACCGGATATTTCTTTTAAATTTGTACAAAATGGTCAGGTAAAATTTCATACACCCGGCAATGGTGACTTAAAGGAAGTTATTTATCGCATTTACGGAAGAGAAATAGCAAATCATTTGGTTCCTATCGAAATGAATGAAGAAAGACTTTCCCTGAAAGGCTTTTTGGGAAAACCGGAAATTAACCGTTCTAACCGTAATTTTGAACACTATTTTATTAATGCAAGATACGTAAAAAGTAAGGTTTTAGCAAAAGCTATTGAAGACGGTTACAAACAATATGTGATGCAGCATAAGTTTCCTTTTGTAGTATTGCATTTCTCCATGCCGGCTGAGGAAGTGGATGTAAATGTGCATCCTACTAAGATGGAAGTGCGGTTTTCCGATGAACAGTATGTTTATAAAACTGTTATGCAAAACATAATTAGTACATTTCGCAGCAAAGAACTGATTGTAAATGCAACTTTTGGAAAAGATACAAAGGAAAGCAAAAAAGATTCCATGCCGGTGTATGATAAGGTGAAGAATGACCTGGGAATTCCGGCAGCAGAACCGGTGAAAAAGGCTGCACCATTTGTGGTGGATTTTAGTGAGGAGAAGGAAGCTAAGCCAATTATAAAAGTATCAGAACAGGCAATTGTGGTTAAGGAGCCTGCGCTGGAAGAAACTTACAAAGTAAAGGAGCCTGCTAAGATAGACGTGCAGGTGCCTGAGACAACCAAGCCTTTAGAAAACATCCAAATTATAGAAGCTACGCAGAGTACCTTGTTTGAAGAACAGTTTTTAACCCAAAAGGCAAAAGAGACCTACAAGATTTTAGGTCAGATTTTCGGTACGTACTGGATTGTAGGCTACGCGGACAGAATGTATTTGATTGACCAACACGCTGCACATGAAAAAGTAAAGTATGAACGTCTTGTAAAAGCAATTGCAGAGAAACAGGTACTTACCCAGTCTATTATGCCGCCGGTTATTTTGCAGACCAGTGCCAAAGAGGAGCAGGTTGTTTTGGAGCACATGAATGCGTTTTTACAGATGGGCTTTGAGATAGAGGAATTTGGTGACCATGCATTTTGTCTGAGGGCTGTACCGGTGGATTTGTATGGGTGCAGCTATCAGGAGCTTTTTAGGGAATTGATGGATGAAATGATGGATGGTCCTCTTACCGGGGCACCGGAAGTGGTGATGAACAAGCTTGCAAGTATGGCATGTAAGGCAGCGGTAAAGGGCAACATGAAAATAAGCCATACAGAGGCAGTAAAGCTGATTGATGAGCTGTTGACACTGGAAAATCCTTATCATTGTCCTCATGGCAGACCAACGATTATCTCCATGACAAAGCAGGAAATCGAAAAGAAATTCAAACGTATTGTATAGCAGGAATTTTATGAATAAAAGAAAACTAATTGTATTAACAGGACCAACTGCAGTAGGAAAAACCAAACTGTCCATTGCCCTTGCAAAAGCGGTAAACGGAGAGATTATTTCTGCGGATTCTATGCAGGTATATAAATACATGGACATCGGTTCTGCTAAAATCAAGCCGGAAGAAATGTGTGGCATAAAGCATTATTTGGTGGATTGTCTGGAACCCCGGGATCCGGAGTCTTTTAATGTGACACGGTTTCAACAGATGGCAAAAGACGCCATGGAGGAAATTTATGCCAATGGTAAAGTGCCGATTTTAGTAGGCGGTACCGGATTTTATATTCAGTCTGTGGTGTATGATATTGATTTTACGGACAACGATGCGGATACCGGTTATCGGACCATGCTGGAACATATGGCGGAAGAAAAGGGACCGGAATTTTTGCATGATATGTTAAAGGTAGTGGACCCAAAGGCTGCAGAAGAAATTCATTTTAACAACGTAAAACGAGTGATTCGTGCACTGGAATTTTTTCAAAAAACAGGTAGTCCGATTTCTGCGCATAACGAAGCAGAAAGGCAGAAGGAAAGCCCGTATGAATTATATTATTTTGTACTAAATGATGACAGGGCAAAGCTTTACGAGCGTATCGATATGCGTGTGGATTTGATGCTGCAGGACGGGCTTGTTGAAGAAGTAAAAGAGCTTCTTGACATGGGATGTACCAGAGAGATGGTATCTATGCAGGGACTGGGTTACAAGGAAATGATTGATTACTTAAACGGTGATATTTCGTTGGAAGAAGCCATTTACATTATCAAACGTGATACCAGACATTTTGCTAAAAGACAGCTTACCTGGTTTCG
>JAZQUB010000017.1:0-43930 GCA_045631045.1 Lachnospiraceae bacterium | reverse complement strand
TGTCGCTTTCAGCGGCAACTCGCTTACTATATCATAAGCATTTCCGCTTGTCAACAACTTTTTTGAAATATCTTTTAAACTTTTTCAGTTCCAAATATTTCGCCGTACTCTCGTGAGCACTTTTGGTATCTTATCAGACCTATTCCTGTTTGTCAACAGGTTTTTTAAGAATTTTTTCAATTTTCTGAATTGTACGACTTTTAGTACAATTCCATCACTTTGTGCTCAGTTCAAACCAAAATGCCACGCCGTTTTCCATATTATCTACACCATAATTCTGCTTTATACCTGTCATAATTGCTTTTACAATAGAAAGTCCTACACCGCTGCCACCATAAGCTCTGGTTCTGGCTTTGTCCACCTTATAAAATTTATCCCAAATATGTTCTAAGTCATCTTCCGGAATATGTCTGCCGGTATTAAAAATAGTTACCCGTGCCTTTTCCCCAAGTTGCTCAATCGTCACTTTAATTTCCTTTTCTTCGCTGCCCACATGATGTATTGCATTAGAAAAATAATTCATAACTACTTCTTCTATCTTAAATTCATCTCCCCATGCAAACAAATACTCCGGACTGCTGATAGAAAGCTTCACATTTTGTTCCTTTAACAAAATATCTGCACTATTAATATAATTTCTCACAAGTGCCACCAAATCAAAGCGTTCCATCACAACATGCTTACTGCCACTTTCCAGTTCACTCAATACCATCAGGTTCTTTACCATCCGGTTCATACGCTCCGCTTCATCACTTATAACCTCTAAATAGTAGTTCATACTTTCCGGGTCATCAATAACCCCCTCTTTAAGACCTTCCGCATAGCCCTGAATCAATGCAATCGGAGTTTTTAACTCATGAGAAACGTTACCGATAAATTCCTGACGTTGTAAATCAATTTCTTCTTTTTTTTGAATATCCTGCTGAAGCTCCAGATTTGCCGTTTTCAATTCCGAAATGGTCCGCTCCAGTGACTCAGAAAGACTATTCATGTTATTTCCAAGAATACCAATCTCATTTTTTTCATTTCCGGTATACTTTGCATCAAAGTCCAATTTCGTAATCTGCTCTGATAACTGTGCTAACTTTAAAATCGGATTGCTGATTTTGCCCGAATAAATCCATGAAACCATGCCGCCCAAGATGACGGAAACAATACCAATCACACATAAGAATCTACTGGAAATAGCTGCACTTTCCACAATACTCTCCATTGGAGTGGAGAACAAAAAAATATATCCATTGTCCAGTCTTCCCCACATCTCCATATTGGTTGTATTTGTTCTGGTATCCACGATAGAAACAATTATATATGTTTCTTCCCGAACAAGTATCTCTGTAGTAGGCATCATTCCCCAAACATACTGCATTAACTTTCTGGTCAACGCCTCATAATTCATTGCAGATGTAACTACCGGATAATTTTTTTCATTCAAAAGAATCATATCCAAATTATATCTTGTACAAGCATTTTCAAGTTTAATCAAAAACTCTTCACTGTTAAGACTGCCTTTTGCAACATTATCATTTAAAAACTCATACGTTTCTATTAAGCTTTTTTCTTTGTCACCTTTATAAACTCGCTCCAAAAACAGCACATTCGCAAGAAGACATATTAAGATTGTAACTGCAATTAAAACAATTGCTGTAATTGCAAATTGTTTTCGAATCGATTGTTTTTTCATGTTTTTCCTCAACATACCTTTTAATCATAAATTTTACGGAAGCCGTCCTTAATAGAAGCCCCCCTAAATTCCAAATTAACTTTTGCTCCTGATGATGGAAAGAAATCATACCCTGTCCTATCACCACTTACAGGATAATAGAAAGTCACACCTTCTATTTCATAACTTTCAACCTCGTAAACCCCATAATCTTCCTGCCAAATATAGTGTTCCGCAAAACTGGAACCATAGATATAATATCCTAAAATACATCCTTTATAAATTCCATATAAACAGAAAACGAGATAAACCCCTCTGTAAAGCATCCTTCTCCATGCAAACTCATCGCCCTTTTCGAACGGAAACAATTGTTGCAAGCACCATCCAAACACAACAAATACAAGCAATAACACATACGCATACCCGTAACGAATCAATGGGGCACTGGTCTGCCAAAATAAATAGGAGCTTAACAAAGTAATCATTACCAACAACATATCGAAATGATTAAACTGTTGACGTACCAAAATTACACATGTACTTATTAAAACTATCACCACAGCTGCAATGGAACCCAATATTAATATTTTTTCCATACCGGATAGTGTGGTTGTAAACCAGTTTGGAAACCAACCGGTAATCGGTACATCTATCAGACCTATGGCATACAAAGCTCGTCCCCAAACTTTAATCTGCATTGCATCCACGTCAATATAAAATGCATCCATTTTCCAATCCAAGTCAAATAAATCAATTGCTGTAAATGGATAAAACAACCAACCGGAAATAATAACGGTCCTGGTCATCCAAGGTATTGCTACCACTAATCCCATGGCAAGATAAATAAAAATTTCCTTTACACGCTTTTCACGAACAAGCATATATGCCGGTTTTATAAGTAAGATTAAAATCAAACCTGCTGTTAGTTTTAGAGACAGCGCATATACACCAACCACACACAAAAGTGCATATGGCGCAATATCCTTACACTCTCCCTCCAACGCATCCAACCACTTAATTACAATAAAGAAAATCACACACATAACTGCATAGTCTGATGCCGGCGATACCACTTCATTGGTAATAGTAGTTAAATAATAAATTGCACCCACTCTTGCAAAATCTGCCACAGAAAAACGTTTTCGTTTCCAGCTTTTCACAATTGGAAGACACGTCAAACTTAAAAGCAACGCCAAAAAGCCGTTCATTGCATGCATAGAATCACCTAATACATACTTCAAACTATATAACGCAGACAACGCAAAAAAAGAACTATTATACGCAAATCGTTCATGCAGATTTCCCAGCCCAGGAACTATGCCATACTCTTCCAGCCAACGTATGCTTTGAGCATGATACAAATCACTGTCGTAATGAATGTAACCTCTTGAGGTGAAATATGCCCATAAAACAAACAACACTCCCACTACGATTTTGTGTCCTATTCCCCATTCCTGATGCCATTTACAAATCGTCTGTATAATGTTGTTTCTATTAAACACATAAATAACTGCACAACCAACAAGCATTACCACATTCGCCGCTAGACTTACTCTGTAAAAAAGACTAAAAAATTGTGCATATACTGTGGCTGCAATAGTTCCTGCCATAAGAATACTGTCTAATTTTTCAATATTATAGTGGAATACCTTTTCTATAAAAGCCACTACTCCAAATCCCAATAAAGTAATAGTAAACAATGCATATATCCATGTAATAATTGTTGTTAGCATTTCCTGGTCCTTTTCTTATTATTTTCACGTATTTTTATCATACCACTTCTCATAAAATATATCAACAAACACTAAAAGCAGGTACATATGTTTCAAAACATAAAACTAAAACCACTATTTATCAGTTTACTTTTAAGCCTTGGTACTGGCGCTCTTTCTTCCCTTTTTACCCCCTCTTCGCGTGAGCAGTATTCGACGTTATATAAACCGCCCTTCGCACCGCCGGGATGGCTCTTTCCTGTTGTATGGACTATTCTGTTTATCTTAATGGGTGTAGCCGCGTATCTTATCTATATATCCGACTCAACAGAAAAGACCGAGGCACTAAAATTATATCTGGTGCAATTACTTGTAAACTTTGGCTGGTCCATTATTTTCTTCCGTTGGAACGCGTATTTTCTAGCCTTTACCTGGCTGCTTTTACTTCTTTATTTGGTGTATCTAACTGCAAAAGAATTTTATGAAATCAATAAAATTGCGGGAATTCTGTTGATTCCATATCTCATCTGGCTGGTGTACGCAGGATATATCAATTTGTCCATTGCACTTTACTACCTTGGAAACTGACCGAAAGGCTGCAGGTCTGCAGCCTTTTACATATCCTTTTTGATACTTGCTCTAACAGTTCTCACATCATCCGCAGTGATACTTTCATTGCTGTATCTTGCTTTCTCGTAAATTTCTTTCAAGGAATCTGCGGAAATTTTGTCACAACACTCCTTTGCCGTAAGATACTCCAACTCCTTATTTCCGGACGTCCCCACAATAAGCACTTTGCTCTTTAACACACATTTACGGTACATTTTACGAATTTTTTCTGTATTATTTAAGAAAGAAAACCACCGGGAATGTTCTCCGCTGCCACGCTCTATCTCACAGTTTTCACGAATATCCAGACCATTTTGAACTTCCTGCTTTTTTTTCTCTATTTTGCGGAAGTTATTTCTAAGAAATTGATAACCTTTTACCAGACCCACAATAATTGCTACAATGATTCCGACAAATGCCGCTGCCATCATCACTTTTTCTAAGAAAATCCAAAATGGGTGTGCTTCCCCTTTCTCCAAAAAGCCTTGCATACCACCACTATTTCCTTGTGCCTGCTGTGTGGCCTCCGTCTCTGTGGTATCCCTAATCAAGAAGGACATTAAAAAGCGAATGACAGCCAACAGTCCTTTTCCCACCATTTTAATAATATAAGTCAGCCACTCTACATTCACACTAAGCAGCATAACGGCAACTCCACAAACCACATAAACACCGGTCTGCTTCATACCGGACCAAAATATTTCCGCTTCCGGAATGTTGCTGGCACTGTTTTTATTGACCAAAACAAAATTCAAATACTGCTCCAGAAAGAAATAGAAAAAATATGCAATTACATACAAAAATGTTAGATAAAAGTAATAACGTCCCCAACCACTTTTTAGAAACAAATCTTCCGCGATGTGCCCACCGCCCAAAATGGCTATACTGAATACCGGCATAAAAACCATCTCCTGCGGTATTTCCGCAAGCCTGATTTTTATGGAACTTATCACATAAAACAAGGTCATACACAAAGCAATCAGCTTCATCCCAATGGGTGCGCTTACTATACAAACCACTGCCACCGGCAATAACTGAACAAAGAAAAACGCAAAAAAATTCTGCACATTTTTACGTGTAATATATAAATAAACAGGGATGCCTAAAAGCGCCATCCACACTCCGAAAAGTGGTGCATCATATTTGCATGCCCCGGTCAAAGTCATTGCAATTGCCACGATTGCACAATGATTTTTAAAGAATAAAAGCAAATCACAGCCTATTTCAATTGCTCTTTTTTTCATCGTTACCTCTTTTCCAAGAGAATCTTTCTAAATTATCTTCATTATCTTCGTAACTTTAGAAACTGCACATGGTCTATTACCGCATCGGATACCACAGGCTTTTCCACAGTTGCATAAGGATAAAACCACGTATACGTCAGTCCCTTTTCCTTGCAGCGAGTAAGCAACCCTATAAAATCATCATAACCATTCGGTGATACAAACAACGTAATGGTACTCGTGGAATCGTTTAATACAGTCTCTTCAAATAATTCCACAAAACTCCATGGCTGCTTGGCGGTATCAATTCGCGCCAATGCCCGACCAATAGCATCCTGCTGCCCTGCACCGGCTCCGCCTTCGATTTTAACCCATTCACTGCTGATAACATCCCTGCCATTGGCATAAAAAGCCACCTTAATGCCTTGCGCCAAGAAAAAGCTTGTAAGCCCCATTACAATACGCATGGAAGCCTCCACTCCATCCTCTTTTTTGAGTACACCGGTATCCTCCGTATTTAGGAAAATACGCACCGTCTGCATGGCAGTGTAATTTTTTTGATTAACCATCAGCGCACCAGTCTTGGCCGTAGCCTTCCAGTTCACACTGCTCATATCGTCATAAGGCTGATACTCACGGATACCACGATATTCAAAGGGATCTTCCAGCATATGCCTTTTCACAATCACTTCGCCGTTTAACTTCTGCAGCGACATGCGAAATTCCTTACTATCATACATTCTTGGATAAACATACAAATAGCAATTGGTGGACATGCTCTCCACCTGCTCGCTGGTAAGAAACAAGTCTGCCCCAACCAAATCAATATTTTTAATATGATAATAGCCTCTCTTTTTACCTACAAACTTGAGTTTTCTGGTGATACGCTCTCCACCGCCAATCTGGAAAATATCATTGCGATAATACTGGTCTGTGGTATTGGAACCCGGATTATCTGCAAACTCCAGATTACGTGAAGTCTGAAACTTTACCTTCAGCATCGTAAGCGGCAGCCACTTGCGATTTTCAATCACTTCCACAATCTCACCTTCTTCCCCCTCGGTGATTCCTTTTTGTGAAAACATAACAGAAACCTTCAGATTCCTGTTCCAAAGCTTTTGGTAAATCCTACGCTGTAGTGTAAACAAGAAGAAGGCTATAATTCCTATGCCTAATATCTTCATGCACTAAAATCCTCTGTCGGTACTTCTGTGGTAAGAACAATTCTTTCCACAAAGGCTTTATTTTCGCCGGCTTTACCGTAACCCATCACCACACGATGTGCAAGAGCCGGCACTGCTAAAGCTTTTACATCGTCCGGTGTCACAAAACTTCTGCCCTGTAAATAAGCATACGCTTTTACGCAGCGAAGGAATGCCAACGTACCACGAGGACTTACACCCATCAGTACATTTTCACCTTCTCTGGTAGCCGCCACAATATTTACCATATATTCTAATACGCATCTATGTACAAAAATTTCTTCGATTTCTTTTTTTGCCTGCTGTAAATCTGTCATATCAAGTACCGGAGCAAGCACCGCAAGAGGCTCGTCCTTCATGTACTTCTCCATAATCTGACGCTCTTCCTCCTTGGTCGGAAGTCCCATGGAAAGCTTCATCATAAAACGGTCCATCTGCGCCTCCGGAAGCGGGAACGTACCCGCAGTCTCCACCGGGTTCTGAGTCGCAATAACAAAGAACGGCTCACCGGCTGGATAACTCACACCATCAATGGTAATCTGTCGCTCCTCCATACACTCCAAAAGACCTGCCTGAGTTCTAGGTGTCGCTCTGTTAATTTCATCCGCCAACAAAATATTGGTAAAAGCAGGCCCCTTACGAAGCACAAACTCTCCCTGCTTCTGGTCATACATGGTAATACCCGTAATATCACCCGGAAGCAAATCCGGTGTAAACTGTATTCTGCTAAACGCTGCATCCAGACTCTTTGCAAGTGCCTTTGCCGCCTTGGTCTTACCCGTTCCCGGTACATCCTCCAAAAGCACATGCCCCTCAGCCAAAAGTACCGTCAAGAGCAATGTCACAACCTCATCCTTCCCTACAATTACCTTACTAATATTTGCCAAAACCTTTTCTTTTAATTCCTTACCAGTCATACTGCGGCCCCTCCTGAATGTAAAAAGCATATATAGAATTATTGTATCATTGTGTGAGGGTGGGGTCAAATGAATAATTTGTGAATATGAAAAAACCAGCCCGACAAATAAATTTGCCGGCTGGTTTTGCTTTACTCATTGTCTACGCTAAACTTATACCCTAACCCCCATATGGTCTTGATGTACTCATTTCCCTTCTCACCCATCTTGCTGCGGAGCTTCTTTACATGGGTATCAATGGTACGGGCATCTCCGAAATAGTCGTAGTTCCACACGCTGTTTAGGATTTTTTCTCTGGAAAGGGCGAGGCCTTTGTTCTCCATAAAATAAGTCAAAAGTTCAAATTCCTTGTAGCTTAGGTCCACGTCGTTGCCGTCGATAGTCACCGTATGGGCAGATTTGTCCAGCACGATATCGCCAATTTCCAAGATTTCACTGTCTTCTACCTTAGCATGTCGTCGAAGGAGCGCCTGTACCCGGGCCACCAAAATCTTTGGGCTAAATGGCTTGGAAATATACTCGTCTACGCCCAGTTCAAAGCCCTTCAGTTCATCATTCTCCTCGCCACGGGCCGTCAACATCACCACCGGCACCTTGGAGTAACTACGAAGTTCTTTTAGCACCTCATACCCATTGAGTTTTGGCATCATTACGTCCAAAATCACCAGTGCAATATCATTATTTGCAAAAAAAACATCCAATGCCTGTGCACCATCCTCGGCCTCTAATATAATATAACCGGCCTTTGCCAAAAAATCGTGCACCAGCTTGCGCATTCTGCTTTCATCATCTACCACTAATATTTTCAAAGCTTCCATCTAGACTCCTCAAAATCTACGGCATTATGCCACACAAACGTTTTCCATGTTAATGACTTTAGTATAGCACATAAATATGTCTAAAGTGTGAATTTCTTTTTACTCCTCAACATAAACTATAACTATGAATAAGTTAAAACGTTACACCATCATCGGAATTATATTTGTATTAATCACAGGCTCCCTTTCACACTTTGGTTATGAATGGTCCGGTAACAACACTTTGGTTGGCTTTTTGTTTCCAATTAACGAATCCGTTTGGGAACATATGAAACTGGTTTTCTTTCCAATGCTTTTGTATTCTTTTTATATGATTTCTAAATTAGACACGAATTATCCTTGCCTCTCCTCTGCTTCAATGTTTGGAGTATTATTAGGCACCTTTCTGGTACCCATACTTTTTTACACCTACTCCGGAATATTAGGATATACCACCAGATTTTTTGATATTGGAACATTCGTTGTAAGTGTCCTGCTGTCTTTTGGGGTAATTTACAAGATGACACAGTCATGCAAGCTGACTCCTTATGAAGCAGCATTTAAAACTCTGGTACTGCTAATGGCTATGTGCTTTTTCCTGTTTACCTACCAGCCGCTGGATATTGGTATCTTTGCAGAACCGGTGGAATAACTGTAAAATCAAAAAGGTATCGAATCACGATACCTTTTTCTATGGACTAGACGGGAGTCGAACCCGTGTCCAAAAGCCTATTCCCTGTCCTTCTACTATCATAGTGGGTTTTTGTGGTTGCCCATTTCCCTCACAAGCCGGCAAACCGACAAGCCGGCAAGCTTAGTAGCTTCATGATACGCCCTAATACGCAAAGCTTAGTATCAGTCGTTTCCTACAAAAATGATGCCTGAGTTCCGATGTGTAGGTGCACCGGGTCAGACAACTGCCGATTAGGCAGCGTAAGCTAAATTTTTGTTAGCGTTTATATTTAAGTTTGTGATTTAACGCATCACCTGCGGATAGCTTCTCCAGCTGCAAGACCCCTGTCGAAACCTTTACTAGCCCGGATTATAAATTAGAAATCTTAAACTCACGCTCGTTGGCACGGCGTTCGTCTTTCTTGGCAATGTCCTGACGCTTGTCAAAAAGCTTCTTACCTCTGGCAAGACCGATTTCCATTTTTGCCTTGCCGTCCTTAAAGTATACTTGAAGCGGCACTAAAGTGCAACCTTTTTCTGCAACTTTTCCTGTCAGTTTATTAATTTCCATTTTGTGTAACAAAAGCTTTTTTACACGCAACGGGTCCTTGTTAAAAATATTTCCCTTTTCATATGGGCTGATGTGCATGCCGTATACAAATACTTCCCCATTTTCAATACGGATAAAGGACTCCTTTACACTGCATTTGCCGAGGCGCAGACTCTTTACTTCGGTGCCGTGCAGCACAATACCTGCTTCATATTTATCTTCTATAAAATAATCATGGTACGCCTTTTTGTTATTGGCAACCAGCTTCATCATTTCTTTGCTCATATCTGATTATCTCCTAAATTCCGCCCTGTAATCATAGTCATAATAGTTTATAAATAGTCTTTCCAAAAAATCTCGCCCTTCGTATCAGGAATAGCAAAATCTACGGTTCTGGAAATTTTGTCTACATCTACTACTACAACTCGAACAGTTTGACCAAGACAATACTTGCGGCCGGTCATTTCACCAATCATTTCATAAGTTGCTTCGTTAAAGAAAAATCTATCTCCCGGCATGCGAGTATAATGCACCAGACCTTCCACAGTATTCGGAAGTTCCACGTAAATACCCCATCCGGTAATACCGGATACCACGCCCTCGAAAGTCTCACCGATTTTGTCCTCCATAAACTCGGCTTTTTTCATCTTGATGGTCTCACGCTCTGCCTCTTCTGCTCTGCGTTCTGTAGTAGAAGACTGATTTGCCACTTGGTCCAAAATACCACGATAATGAACCACTCTATCCTCATTCAGACGTCCACGATATTCCTCTTTGATAATGCGGTGAATCTGAAGGTCCGGATAACGGCGAATAGGTGACGTAAAATGGCAATAATACTTGCATGCCAAACCAAAGTGTCCGGTACTTTCTGTACTGTACTTTGCCTGCTTCATACTGCGCAGCGTCAGCCTGGAAATCATTGCTTCTGCATCGGTTCCGGAAATAGTGTCCAAAAGCTTTTGAATTTCCTTTGGATGAATATCTTCTCTATGCCCTGCTTTTAAATTCAGGCCAAAATTGCGAATAAATGTTACCAGCTTTTCTATTTTTTCAGCATCCGGTGTCTCATGGGCACGATACACAAACGGTGTTTCCTGCCAAAAGAAATGCTCTGCTACAGTCTCATTGGCAATCAACATAAATTCTTCAATCAGCTTGGTAGCAGTATTCCGCTCATAAGGTTTAATTTCCACCGGATGACCTTTTTTATCCAAAATCACCTTAGTTTCCGGAAAATCAAAGTCAATGGAACCGCGTTTATGGCGTTTCTTTCGTAAAATCGCTGCCAACTCGCCCATCTGCTCGAACATCGGAACTAATTCCTCATACTTGGCAATTTCCTCGGCATCCTTGTCCTCTAAAATCTTTTTTACACTGGTGTAGGTCATACGTCTGTCAGAATGAATTACACTCTCGCAAAGCTTATGGTCCACCACTTCACCTTTATTATTAATGGTCATAAGGCAGCTTAGTGCCAGTCGGTCCACACCCTCATTTAAAGAGCAAATACCGTTGGACAAGGCATGTGGGAGCATTGGAATCACACGGTCTACCAGATACACACTGGTGCCTCGCTTCAGTGCCTCTCTGTCCAATGCAGAATGCTCCTGCACATAATTGGTAACGTCTGCAATATGAACGCCCAGCTTATACATGCCGTCTTCAACCGTCAAGCTGACTGCATCGTCCAAATCCTTGGCATCCTCACCGTCAATGGTCACCATCTGCACATCTCGTAAATCCACACGACCTGCCATGTCTGCCTCAGACACATCCTGTGCCACACGCTCTGCCTGATTTAACACCTTCTCCGGAAAAAGCACCGGCAAGTCAAACGCCTTTACGATAGACATGATATCCACACCCGGGTCGTTAATATGTCCCAGAATTTCAATCACCTTGCCCTCCGGCTTTTTGCCCGGCTTACCATAATCCGTAATCTCTACTACAACCTTATGGCCATCTACAGCCCCTTTGGAACGCTCCTTGGATACAAAGATATCCTGCGCCAGCTTTTGATTGTCCGGAATCACAAATCCAAATGCTTTATTTTTTTGGAAGGTACCGACAACCTCTCGGATGCCATGCTCCACAATTTGGATAACTTTGGCTTCCTGACGCTTACCATCCGGCTTTTTTAACAATGCAATTTCTACAATATCCTGATGAAATGCACCACCGGTATACTCAGCCGGAATAAAATAGTCCTCCTCCACACCTTCCACTTCAACAAAGCCAAAACCTTTCTGATGACTGATAAAGGTACCTATAACCGGCTTCACGTCCTGCTTTGTGTATTTGCCTCTTTTAGAAATCGTAATTAATCCTTCTGCAAGCAAACTATTTAACACCGCTTTAAGCTCCGCTCTGTCATCCGGCTCTACCTGCAAAATAATGGCAAGCTCCTTTTCCTTCATCGGAACATAGAGTTCGTCATTCATCAGGTCTAATATTATTTGTCTATGTTCTTCAAAAGATTTCTTCATCCGTTACCTCCTGGTGTGAAACTATTGTCGCTCTTGTTGACAGTTTAGCCATAAAAGCTCGATTTTCTGATAGCTAAACTGTTATGAAAAAAATAAGACACTCCGTATCAACAAGAGTGTCTTTGGTTCATCATAAATTAGAATAAATTAATATTCAAAACCACAGCAAGAATAATAAAACCGATTGCAAGTCCTGTAGTAATCTTTAACATCTTACCTTCCATGGAACGGCTCTTATTCTTACCCCAGTAAGATTCTGCTGCACCGCTGATAGCACCAAGTCCGGCAGACTTACCCTCTTGTAATAATACTAGTATAGCCAAAGCTACACAAACTAATATAAAAAGAATTGTTAAAATAATTCTAAGCATGTAAATAACTTCCTTTCAGAATTTCATCGCAAACTATAATCAACTTTAACAAGTATACCAAATATCATTTATAAAATCAAGAGCTTATTTTTTAATTTATTATACTTTTTCAACTAACTTTCTGCATATCCCCAACAAAACAAAAAAGTGACACTCACCAATTTGATGAATATCACTTTTCCGGTGGCATTAAACTCCCGGGTTACAAACACACCAGAACTTTGCCACTATTATAAAATAATGGAAAGCGTTTTAGTTCTGCCTTTCGATTATTTTATCCAAAAAGAACAACATTGTATAATGTGATAACTAAAATCCTTAATAGGGCTTTTTCGTTTTAACAGAGACTTTTACGATAAAGCAGCTATTCGTCTTAAAGATGGTATTCACATAATTTTATTATTGGGTTTTTCCATATTCAATTTTCAATAAAACATGCTGTTCTTTTAATTGGTTAAGTTACCGACAAGAAATATTATTCATAATTTTTATCAACTCATTACTCTTTAGATTACTTGAAAGAGAATAGAGAACATCATTATTATCTCTCCACATAAGAGTTTCTTGCTGCATTGCTTCTTTATATATTCTCGTGTATTCATATCCTGCTTCATTCACAAGAACTTCTTTAATAATACCTTCGTTGTCGACCGATATGGTACCTGCACCTCTAGATACACGTATTGTTACAATATCCCCTAACTTATTTTCATACTTATAATGAATCTGGAAATAGGTAATGTCTTCTTCAACCTTCACAAATCCTTCCGGCAAATATTCAATACAATTTTCGTCAAATATAATATCATTTTCTTTACTATCGCCAGTACCATTTTTCACTGTAAAGTATTCATCCAGCCACTCAAGAATATCAATATTAAACTCTGAAGCATTTAAGTCTTCTGAACCAATAACCAGAATACCACCAGTCAGAAAAAGAACCATCACTGCTGCGGCTATGTAACGGAAGCAGTTCCAAATTTTGCCTTTGCTTCTCTGAATCTTTATGAGTCTCTCCATGCGCCGTTCAAAATCTGGAGAAAACACGTGTAACTCACAGTGTTGTAATTCCTTTTCTAATCTGGCATTGTCCAGCTTCATAGCTTCCATGAGACTGGACTTTAACTTATTGTCGCAAGCATTCATACTCATACCCCTCCAAAACTCTGGCTAACTTATTTCTACATCTTAGCGTCTTCTTTCGAACCACACTGGAAGTTGTAGAAAATAGTTTTGCAATATCTTTTGGCTTTAGGCCTGAAACATATTGAAGATACATCAATTCGCGTTCCTCTTCTTTAAGTTCCATGATTGCCTGCAAGACGAGACTTTGTTCATAGCGTTCTACTAATTGGTCTAAGATATCCGGTGTAGACCACTCTATTTCATCCTCCCCAAGATGCATCTCGTCTGTAAAACTGACCGTCTTCTTGTGCTCCCTTATGATGTTAATGGCATCATGTTTTACAATTGTTTGACATAACATAACTAGCTCTTCATAAGGCATGTTTCGATAAGTATCAAAATCACCGATTATTTTAGAAAAACAAATTTGTACTGCATCTTCTGCATCGGCCGTATTCTGCAGAATTTTGTTTGCAATACGAAAAAGCTTTTGCTTGTTTTCCTCATAAAGTTTTTGACAAACGTCTCTGTCATCCTCTGTCTCAAGCATATTCAAATATATAATCATGTTTCATCCTTTGTAAAAAATTATTTTTACCGAACAAAAAAGCCGCCCATGAATATATATTCCAAGAAGATGGTCCGCAGCCCTTGCTCTTGCGCAGTTCACTGCCTGAGATAATATATCTCATCCCCTTTTACAATATATATAACGGACGAACTTTCATTTTGTTCCCTTTTTTTTGCAAAATACATTACTCGTATTTTAGATGTGATAATACTTGTTTGTATAAAACTACGCTTCTGCTTCCTGAAGCTCAGATAATGTTCTTACAATGCTATTAACAACCGCACGATATTCCGGCTTCAAGGCAGCATACTCCAACATCAGATTTTCATGCTCAACCAAATGTTGCTGTAATCTCTCCTGACATACGTTATTGTGTCTCTCATCTGTCAGTCCTAAAATAAAATCAACAGATACGTTATAAAACTTAGATGCCTTAATCAAAATGTCTGTTGGAACCATTTCGTCCTTAAACTCAATACGGCTGATTGTCTGCTGAGAAGTGCCCAGCTCTTTTGCTAATCTGCCCTGTGTAAGTCCTCTTGCCAATCTTAAGTCTTTAAATCTGCTCATATTACCATTCTCCTTTATTTATCGAGTGTAAGTTCACTTATTTTAGTGTGCTTTTGTTAGTATTATACCATAAAATACGTTTCTTGCAATGGTTTATAATATAGAAAAATTATTTTTCATCAACCAAACATATCAAACAAACTGATTTGATTGGATTCCGGTAGATCCGCCAATACCCCCAGTTCCGCCAGCTTATCTGCAACAGTCTGAGATACCTTTGCCCGTTGTCTGAAATCATCTTTACTAAGGAATGGTCCGCCTTTTGCAGCCTCTACAATAGATTCCGCCGCCGTTTCACCAAGACCATCAATACTGTTTAAAGAAGGCATAATTTTTCCATCTATAATCTGGAAATTTCTTGCATGTGCCTTGAAAATATCGATTGGCATAAACTCATATCCTCGCACATACATTTCCAAAACGCTCTTCATGTCTTTATAAGAATCCTGCTCTTTGTTAGAGAGAGAATCCTTGCGAGTTTTATAATCTGCCATTACTCTGCGCAGTCTTTCTTCCCCCAGACACATCAATTCATAGGAGAAACCTGATGCACGAATACTAAAATATGCTGCATAATAGGCCAGCGGATAATTAATTTTAAACCATCCAATACGCCATGCCATCATAACATACGCCGCTGCATGGGCCTTCGGGAACATATACTTAATCTTTTTGCAAGACCAAATATACCAGTCCGGAACGTTATTAGCGCTCATTACCTCCTCCCATTCCGGCTTTAATCCCTTACCCTTACGCACACTTTCCATAATGGTAAATGCCAGAGAGCTTTCTACGCCCATACGAATCAAATAAGTCATAATATCATCTCTTGTGCAAATAGCAGTAGAAATGGTAGCTTTTCCTTCCAAAATAAGGGTTTGCGCATTCCCCAACCATACGTCTGTACCATGACCCAGTCCGGAAATACGTACCAAGTCAGAGAATTTCTGCGGCTTGGTATCGCGAAGCATCTGAAATACAAAGTCTGTACCAAATTCCGGGATTCCCAAGGAACCCAAGTCTGTGCCATCCATCTGCTCCGGTGTAACACCCAAGGCACTGGTATTTTGAAACAGGCTCATTACCTGGGGGTCATCCAATGCAATGGTGGTAGGGTCCAATCCCGTCAAATCCTGGAGCATTCGAATCATGGTCGGATCGTCGTGTCCGAGTATATCGAGTTTTAAAAGGTTATGGTCAATAGAGTGATAGTCAAAATGCGTAGTAACAATATCCGTAGTCATATCGTTTGCAGGATGCTGCACCGGAGTAAATGAATTGATATCTTCCCCTAAAGGAAGTACAATAATACCACCCGGATGCTGTCCGGTACTTCTACGAATTCCGGTACATCCTTGACTGATACGGTTAATCTCGCAGCCACGTTTATGTCGACCACGTTCTTCGTAATATTTTTTTACATATCCATAGGCCGTCTTATCTGCAAGGGTACCTACGGTACCTGCACGATAGGTCTGTCCTGCGCCGAAAATCACTTCGGTATATTTATGTGCCTTGGACTGATATTCACCGGAAAAATTTAAGTCAATATCCGGTTCCTTATCTCCTTTAAATCCAAGGAAAGTTTCAAACGGAATATCAAAGCCGTCTTTTTTGAGCAACGCACCACACTTAGGGCAAATCTTATCCGGTAAGTCACAGCCGGAACAACCATCCTCCACTGCCGCTGCAATTTCCGGGGATTCAAATTCTGAATAATGACACTCCATACAATAATAGTGCGGGCTAAGTGGGTTAACCTCCGTAATACCTGCCATGGTTGCCACAAAAGAAGAACCTACGGAACCACGGCTACCCACTAAGTAACCATCCTCCACAGACTTCCACACCAGCTTCTGTGCAATAATGTACATTACGGCAAATCCATTTTTAATAATGGAATTTAATTCTCTCTGCAAACGATTTTCTACGATTTCCGGAAGATTCTCACCATACATTTCGTGGGCTTTATTATAACAAATCTCGGTCAATGTCTTGTCAGAATCCGGAATAACAGGCGGGCACTTATCCGGACGTACCGGCGAAATATGCTCAACCATGTCTGCAATCTTCTGGGTATTGGTAATTACCACTTCCTCTGCTTTCTCACTGCCAAGATACTGAAATTCCGCAAGCATTTCCTCAGTAGTACGCAAATACAGCGGTGCCTGGTCATCCGCATCTGCAAAACCTTTACCTGCCATTATAATACGGCGGTATACTTCATCTTCCGGATCCAAAAAATGGACGTCGCAGGTGGCTACCACCGGCTTATTTAACTGCTCACCCAGTTTCACAATGCGTTTGTTGATTGCCTCAATGTCTTTTGCGGAATTAATATTGCGATGTCTCTCAGACGTAATCATAAATGCATTATTTCCGGTTGGCTGAATTTCTAAGTAATCATAAAAAGAGGCAATTTTTGCAATGTCCTCGTCACTCTTTTCATCCAAAAGTGCGTGATACAACTCCCCGGCTTCACAGGCAGTACCCACCAGCACTCCTTCTCTGCATCGATTCAACAAACTCTTTGGAATCTTCGGACGTCGGTTATAATAGGTAAGATGAGATTCACTCACCATAGTATATAAATTGATTCGGCCAATATCATTTTGTGCCAGCAATACCACGTGATAAGAAGGAAGTTTACTCACCGCATCCGTAGATGCTTTCCCCATTTCATTTACCTGTTCTAAGGTGTGGGCACCTTTCTCCTGACACATTTCAGCCATTTTAAGGAAAATATGTGCTGTACATTCTGCATCATCCACGGCTCTATGGTGGTTATCCAAATTTACTTTTAATACTTTTGCCATAGCATCCAGCGTATGCTTACTCTGTGTCGGGAATAGCACTCGTGCCAAGGTTAACGTATCCATATAGGTAAACTTGGTATCGTATCCCTGCCTTTTACTGTTCTCAATAATAAAACTCATATCAAACTGGGCATTATGCGCAACTAAATGGCACCCTTTTACAAAATCCATAAATTCCGGGAGCACCTCTTCTATAGGGTCAGCACCACTAACCATATCATCTGTAATACCGGTTAATTGTGTGATTTCAAACGGAATCGGAGTTTTCGGATTTACAAATTTGGAAAAACGTCCTGTAATTTCGCCGCCTTCGATTTTTACCGCACCAATTTCGATAATACAATTCTTTACCGGAGAAAATCCGGTAGTTTCAATATCAAAGACAACAAAACTATCCTGCCAAGTCGCTCCCTTAATATTTCCGGTTACGATATCATTCAAATCGTCTACCAGATAACCTTCACATCCATAAATCACCTTAAAAAATTTACTTTTATCCGGCTCTACACCTGCATCCTTGCAACGGCCCTTTTCTGTTTTCCACAAATCATCCCATACATGATTGGCCGTAGGGAATGCCTGTACCACACCATGGTCGGTAATTGCCAATCCCGGATGTCCCCAGGAATATGCCCTTTTGATAAGGTCCTTTACTTCGGAAACACCATCCATGTCGCTCATTTTGGTATGGCAATGAAGCTCCACGCGTTTATGTGGACTTTTATCAGAACGCTTTACACGAAAATCACTTGCTTTTTTTACACCATTAACAGAAGTAATGGCTATCTCCTTGTCAAAGCTGTCCATCATGGCGATACCTTTGATTTTCACAAAGGAGCCCTTTTTTAAACCGCCCTTCAATTCGTCCAGCTGGTCTTTTCGCACAAACATTTTAACGGTAATGGTATCGGTATAATCTGTCACATCAAAAATCAAGATTACTTTTTCATTACGGATTTCGCGCTCATCCATAGCAATCACTTCACCACGAATAACCACTTCACCCATTTCACCCTGAATTTCTTCAATCTTTATGGCACCATCTTCAAAATCTCTCCCGTAAATCACATCCGGATTATCTGCACTCTTAAGCGGTCTGCGGTATTCCGGCTGCTTTGCCTGACCATTTCCCTTTCCGGAATCTTTCTGTCCACTCTGTGTTTGACCAGTCCTTGTTCCGGTGCTTTGTGCCACATTTACACTTTTGGAATCTTCTTTTGCTGCCGGCACATCTTCCTCGCTCTTATTGCCACTGTTTCGTGCAAGATTTCTTGAAATCTCTGCCACCTTTGCTGCAATCATACGGTCATCTTCTTCTGTACGGGAAGACTTTGGCTTCACATATTCGTATGTAAAAGACACGTTCAGTCCACAGCGCTCCACAAAAATCTTGTCCAAAATACGGGCAAGCTCTTCCTGCTGCATATGAACAAAAACCGTATCCTCTAAAGCCAGATGAATCTGGTTTTCTCCCGGATACGTAATCTTTGCTTTTTTGAAAATAATATACAAAACATGGCTGTACCCTTTTAACTCATTTAAAATAGACTCCCGATACAGCTCCATCACCGCCTTGCCGTCATACTGGCTGGACAAGGTAAAATGCTCATATAATTTCACCTGACGCTTGTCGCCGCTTTGGGCAAGCATACTCGTCAGGCTCTGTTCAATCAAATTTATATCTTCTTTTGGAATCAGGTAACTGCTTTCAATATGTACACGTAAATAGCCTGCACTGGTTACGTTTACAATTTTTTGTACAGCCACCTGTTCCATCAGTGCTTTTAGTCTGCTTTCCAATTTTACATATGGAAATACATCAAAAAACGCTTTGCTCATGTTTTTTACCTGCTAATTATTATTCCAATGGTCTAACTCGTATTTCAAAGTAGAAAGTAGTTCTCCTTCCGGAACTCTACGTACAACCTCACCTTTTTTAATCAGTAAGCCTTCTCCTATTCCACCGGCAATACCGATGTCTGCTTCCTTCGCTTCACCCGGTCCGTTTACCACACAGCCCATTACCGCCACTTTAATATCCAAAGGATAACCCGCTGCCAGAGTCTCAACCTGATTTGCAAGTTCAATTAAATTAATCTTTGTACGTCCACAAGTCGGACAGGAAACCACTTCAATACCACCTTTCCGAAGTCCAAGTGTACGAAGCACCAGCTTGGCTGTCTTGATTTCTTCTACCGGGTCTTCCGTCAAGGATACACGAATAGTATCCCCGATGCCCTGACCTAAAATCATGCCAAGTCCTACTGAAGACTTAATATTGCCACTCCAAACCGTACCGGATTCTGTAATACCCACATGCAATGGATAGTTAATCTCTTTTGCCAAAATTTCATGCGCTTTTACACACATTAATACGTCAGAAGACTTGATACTTAACACTAAATTGTCATATCCCAAATCTTCTACGATTTTCACTTTATCAAGAGCACTTTCTACAATACCCTCCGCAGTAACACCATGGTACTTTTCCACCAGATGCTTTTCTAAAGAGCCACTGTTTACACCGATGCGAATTGGAATATTTCGCTCCTTTGCCACGTCTACCACAGCCTTTACCCGTTCCACAGAACCAATATTGCCCGGATTGATACGAATTTTGTCTGCACCATGCTCCATGGCTGCAATAGCCATTCGATAATCAAAATGAATATCTGCAACTAAAGGAATGTGAATCTGCTTTTTAATTTCCGCAAGTGCTTCTGCTGCTTCAAAAGTAGGAACCGTACAACGGATAATTTCACATCCCGCCTGTTCCAATCTTAAAATCTGTGCAACCGTTGCCTCCACGTTTTCGGTTGGTGTATTCGTCATAGACTGAATCAGCACCGGATTTCCTCCGCCAATTACTCTATTACCAATCTGAATCACTTTTGTATGCTCTCTCATACATGTACCTCTCTATAAGAACTCTCACTTAAAAGAAAATATTGCGAATATCATTAAAAACAAGGAATACCATCAACACCATGAAAAACACAAAGCCGATGGCGTGTACCATACCCTCTTTGTCTGCAGGTACCGGCTTTCCTCTCACTACTTCCACTGCTAAAAATACCAGTCGTCCGCCGTCCAATGCAGGAAGCGGCAACAAATTGATAATGCCTAAATTAACACTCAAAACAGCTGCAAGATTCATCATCGTCAGAAGAACATATTGCCAACCGGCGGGTTTTACTGCTTCATAAGTCTCCCCAACCATATTTGCAATACCTACTACACCAGCCATATCTTCCGTTTTCACTTGCCCTTGAATCATCTGCAGTAAACTTTTGTAGGTAGACACTGCAGCATATCGAACTTCATAAAAGCCATACTTCAAAGAATCCAAACCACGAAACTCCTCATACACCGCACCGGCCAGCCCCATATAATAACGGGCTGCTTGTTCATCGTACTTTGGTGAAAAGGTAACCTCTATAAGCTTGCCGTCTCTATTCAAAACCATTTCGTATGCTTCTCCGCGATTTAACTGGGAGATTAGCTGTACCTCACGGTAAAGATGCACCTTCTCGCCATTCACAGAAACAATTTCATCTCCCGGTAAGATTCCTGCTTCTGCTGCCGCTCCGCCTTCTGTTACCTGTGTTATAATCGGAAGGTCTGTGGCAGAAAAGTTTACGATAATCACACTAAAAAGAAATGCCAAAATAAAATTACAAATAGGACCGGCTACAACAGTGGCAATTCTTGCCCAGACACTTGCATTGTTAAAGCAGTGCTCATCTCCCGGGCCACCACCTTCTACATTACCGTCTTCCCCATCAAACATACACGCTCCTCCGATTGGGAAAAGGCGGATAGAGTAAACAGTCTCACCCTTTTTAAATTTCACTAATTGCGGTCCCATGCCAAGGCAAAACTCCAGAACACGGATACCATTTAATTTTGCAACCAGAAAATGTCCGGCTTCATGTGCCATTACAAGCACACCTAAAATAAGAAGAAAAATAAGAATTGACACAAAAACTACCACCTGTTATTTTAACTTTTTGTTGATATATGCATATGCTGCCTGCTCTGCTTCTAAAATTTCCTCCACGCTTGGAGCTGCAATAACTTCATGCTGCTGCATGCATGCTTCAATAAGCTCTGTTATCTGCAGGAATGAAATCTTTTTATCCAAGAAAAGTGCAACCGCCTTTTCATTTGCTGCATTAAAAACAGTAGGCATGCTGCCGCCAATCTTTGCAGACTCATATGCTAATTTTAAACCTCTAAAGGTCTCCATATCCGGAGCCTCAAAGGTCATTTGTCCTAATTCATAGAAATTAACTCGTTTGCCAGTGAGTGGACGTCTGTCCGGATAAAACAATGCATACTGAATCGGAAGCTTCATATCCGGAGTACCAAGCTGCGCCATAATACCGCCGTCTACATACTCAACCATACTGTGAATAATGCTCTGTGGATGCACTACTACCTGAATCTGGTCCAAACCCACATCAAACAGCCACTTTGCTTCGATTACTTCCAGCCCTTTATTTACCAAAGTTGCTGAATCAATTGTAATCTTGCGCCCCATGGACCAGTTTGGATGCTTCAAAGCATCTTCCACCTGCATAGTTCGAATTTCATCTACCTTCTTGCCACGGAACGGTCCGCCGGATGCTGTCAACAAAATCTTGCTGACCTGACTGCGCTTTTCTCCCTGCATGGACTGAAAAATAGCGCTGTGCTCACTGTCCACCGGCAAAATGGACACGCCATATTCTTTTGCCAAAGGCATAATAATATGTCCTGCCGTAACCAGTGTTTCTTTATTGGCAAGTGCAATGTCCTTGCCCGCTTTCATGGCTGCAATGGTAGGTCTAATACCAATCATGCCCACCAATGCGGTAACCAATACGTCCATGTTCTCCCAGACACTGACTTCTAAAAGTCCTTCCATACCGCAAAGCACCGGAATCTTTAAATCAGCAGTTTTGACACGTAAATCCTCTGCCGCTTCCTTGCTCCACATTACAACCACTTCCGGTTTAAACTCACGCATCTGTGCTTCCATTAATTTCACATTGGTGCCTGCTGCAAGAACGGTAACCTTTAAATCCTCGGAATACGCTCTTACTATTTCTAACGTTTGTGTACCAATCGAACCGGTGGAACCGAGAATACCAATTTTTTTCATTGTAAATAAACCTCACTTAATACATAAATACGTATTTAATATCTAAAAAGAAATAAATCAGAAAATAAATACATGGCGCCGTAAAAATAATACTGTCAAAACGGTCCAAAATACCGCCATGTCCCGGAATACACTTGCCATAATCCTTGATATTATAATTGCGCTTAATTGCAGAAGCCGCTAAATCACCGCACTGAGCAATCACACTGCCGATACCACAAATAATACCCATCATAATGGTCCCATAATCAGACCCCATCACATAATGACCAAATAACATACCAAGAAGTGCCGCACCGACAACACCGCCGATACAGCCCTCAATGGATTTTTTGGGACTAAGAACCGGAAAAGCCTTATGGTTACCGATGGTCTTGCCTGTCAGCATCCCTACACAATATGCACAGGTATCACTGCCCCATGCACTAATCCAAATCATCCAGACAACTTTATTACCGATTTCCGGAAGTGCCCTTGTCATCCCAATAAAAGATAACATTACCGGCACATATAAAAAGGCAAACACTGCACCTACTGCCTGTGTCGCATTAAACTTTGGAAAACTAATTACATAAACTGCAAGCATTGCAATAATCGTAAACACAATAATCCCAAGCAGGTACACTACATCTACCGCTTCCTGCTTAAAATAAAAATACATCTGGCAGGTATAAAGCAATATATTTCCTACGATACCGGTAAACTCCAAACGATTAAAGTTACCGTTTTCCCTGGTAATCCCGATTGCCTTAGTCATTTCCAAAAAACCAAGCACGGAAAGAAATGCAAGCACTGCTAACAGTGGAATCCCTCCAAAATACAAAAATATGGCTGTTAATACTAACAAAATAATGCCGCTAATCAATCTGGTAACAAACATTATGTAGTTTCCTCCTTCAGGCCCCCAAACTTTCTGTTTCTATGGTTATATGCTTCAATGGCCTTCTCTAATTCCTTTTTGTTAAAATCCGGCCATGCAACCGGTGTAAAATAAAACTCCGTATATGCCAACTGCCACAACAGAAAATTCGAAATACGCTGCTCGTTGCAGGTACGAATCAGTAAATCCGGGTCCGGATAGCCCCCGGTATCCAGACTGCTTGTAATCACATCCTCGGTAATATCATCACCGGAAAGCTCTCCATTTAAAACCTTCTCTGCAATATTCTTTACTGCTCGTCTGATTTCGTCACGTCCGCCATAATTAATAGCAATACTAAAATGCAAACCGGTATTGTTCTTGGATGCTTCTTCCAATTCAGCAATACTCTTCTGAATATCCTCGTCTAATCTGGATTTATCCCCAATCACGCGCACACACATATTATTTTTTTCTGCAGTTTTCAAGCAATTCTTCATATAATTGCGTAACAGCTTCATCAGAGCGTCTACTTCATCCTTCGGCCTGTTCCAGTTCTCTGTAGAAAATGCATACACGGTCAGATACTGCACACCCATTTTGTAGGCTTCTTCACAAATCACCTCTACCGTCTTTGCTCCCTGCACATGACCGGCATTACGCGGAAGACCCTTGGCCTTTGCCCAGCGTCCATTGCCGTCCAAAATAATTGCTATATGATTTGGTACTATCCTCTCTGTTGCCATCTCTTACCTCAATTTCTAAATATATTCACAAAGCGGACAAGTCCGCATCGACTATGTAAGAAAAAGGGGCACTGTTTATGGAGTGCCCCTCATAAGTACATGTTACTAAACAGTCATAATTTCCTTGGTCTTATCTTCTACAGCCTTGTCAATGTTCTTCACAAACTTGTCTGTCATCTTCTGAAGCTGATCTTCTAAATCCTTACGGTCATCTTCTGTAACCTCGCTTGCTTTTTCAAGCTTCTTTACCGCATCTACACCGTCACGTCTAACATTACGAACAGCAACCTTCTGCTCTTCGCCTTTTTTCTTTACATCTTTTGCTAACTGCTTACGACGTTCTTCTGTTACTTCAGGGAAAATTAAACGAACAACAGATCCATCGTTGCTTGGATTGATACCAAGTTCAGAAGTCATAATAGCCTTTTCGATAGCCTTAATTAAACTTCTGTCCCAAGGTGCAATCTGAATCATTCTAGGTTCCGGAACGGATACGTTTGCAACCTGCTGAATTGGTGTTGGTGTGCCATAATAATCCACTCTAATCTTATTTAATACGTTAGGATTCGCACGTCCTGCACGAATTGCTGCAAAGTCAGCCACTAAATAGTCTACACATTTCTGCATTTTTTCTTCGTAAATTGCTAATCTCTGATCCATAATAATATCCTCCAATTATACGGTTACTTTTGTACCGTTAAACTTTCCGTTAATGGTATTTACGATGGAATTCTCCTCGTTTAAATCAAACACCCACATAGGCATCTTGTTGTCTCTTGCAAGAATAGATGCGGTCATGTCCACTACCTGAAGGTTCTTGTCGATAACTTCCTGAATGGAAACCTCATCATACTTACGTGCATCCGGGTTCTTAGCCGGATCTGAGTCGTAAACTCCGTCAATAGACTTTGCCAAAAGAATGGTCTCTGCATCTACTTCAATCGCACGTAATACTACGCCGGTATCCGTGGAGAAATATGGGTGACCTGTACCGCCTGCAAAGAACACTACCATACCTTTTTCAAAATACTTGTTTGCTCTGTCCTTTGAAAAAAGTTTCGTGAATGAGCCACATTCAAAAGGGGTTAAAATATTAGTCTGCATACCTACACTTCTGAAAATTTCAGAAACATAGATGCAGTTCATAATCGTTGCAAGCATACCAATTTGGTCTGCTTTGGTACGGTCAATATTCTCAGAAGAACGTCCTCTCCAGAAATTACCTCCGCCAATCACAATACCAACTTCCGTACCCGCATCTACTAACTGCTTTACCTGCAAAGCAACTCCTCTGACGGTTTCTTCATCAAAACCGGTCTTTTTGTCACCTGCAAGTGCCTCGCCACTTAATTTTAGCATGATTCTCTTCATAAAAGTACCTCAATTTTCATACTTATTTATCTCAGTGTACCATAAAACTCAGCAAGGGAAAAGAGTAAAAAAGCATTTTTATGTTAAATTTATATTTTATGCCAGTTGCTTTAATAATTGCTCCATCGTCTGCCCCAAAAGCGGATGCTTTTCATACGGTGCAATTTCTGCCATAGGCTTTAACACAAATTCCCGATTATGCATGTCTTTATGCGGAATAATCAAATCCGGCGTATCCATCACCACACCCTCATATAAAAGAATATCTAAATCCAGCGTTCTCGGTCCCCAATGAATAATGCGCTCTCTGTCATGGTCTGCTTCGATTTCATGCAGCCTGTCCAAAAGTTCCTCCGGACTATATAACGTCTCGATGACCATGGCACTGTTTACAAAATCATCCTGCTCCACACCACCGTAAGGCTTTGTAACAATATAGTCTGCAACCTTCAACACCCGCACTTTTTCATCCGCCTGTAATGCCTTGGTGGCACCATCCAGGTGCGCTTTGCTATTGCCCATATTGGAACCAAGTGCTACATATGCTTTCTTCCAGCCTCTGCGAATTACCACGGAAACACTTTCAAAAGGAAGCAGAATCGGCGCTTCCGGCTTACGTAATTCCAAGGTAATACTTCGTACTAGCGGGAACTGTAACAGCACCGTCTCTGCACAAACCTCTGCCGCACGCTCAATTAAATCATAACTTTTCTCGGTCATTTTTTCGTGCAGCAAAAGAGCCACCTCGCCATAATGAGTAGAGGTCTTTAAATCGTCCGTCTTGCCCGCTGTTCTTAAATTCGTTTCCATCGTGGCATTAATATAGAACTTCTGTCCCTTTTCTTTTTCTTCTGAAAACACGCCATGGTACGCGTAAATTTCTAAATTTTCTATTTTAATCTGATCCATATATCGCCTCCGCCATTTTAATTGCTCTGGCATTTGCCTTTACGTTGTGCACACGCACAAAATTCCAGCCCGCACGAACCGCTTCCACGGTAGTTACCAGCGTCCCTTCCTCACGTTCTCCTGCCGGCAAATCTAACGTCAAACCAATCACACTTTTTCGACTGGTGCCAAGAAGCATAGGATACCCCAGCCAATCAAACTCCTTCAAATGTCGAAGCACTTCTAAATTTTGCTCATAGCTCTTGCCAAAGCCTACACCCGGATCCAAAATAATTTTGTCCTTTGCAATACCTGCCATCCGGGCAATATCCACGCTTTCTGCTAAGTCATCCAGCACTTCCGGCAAAAATTGTTGATACACAGCCTCCTTACGATTATGCATCAAGCAACACGCTACGCCAGCCTTTGCAATCACCTGCGCCATCTGCCCGTCGTCGTACTTTAATCCCCAAATGTCATTTATCAAATCCGCACCCGCCTTGATGCCGGCCTTTGCCACCTCATGCTTGTACGTATCCAGAGAAACCGGCACATCAAAACGAATCTTTACCGCCTCAATTATCGGCGCAACCCGCTCAATTTCTTCCTGCACCGGTACAACCGTATATCCCGGTCTGGTAGATTCGCCACCGATATCCACAATGTCACAGCCCTCTTTTAACATTTCTTCCACATGAAAGAGTGCTGCATCCACCGCACGAAACTTCCCGCCATCGGAAAAAGAATCCGGTGTCACATTCAAGATGCCCATAATATATGTTTTATTATTTAAATCAAATTCTCTATTCCCTATAACCATACTTGCTTAAATCCACCTTATAGTCTATTTTTTGCATTTACCACCTTATAACACTTCCCGCAATTTGTGGTTTTCGCCCTTATATGCAACTCATGTCCCGACTAAATACACCCTTTTACACTACAATCGGTATTTTTGAGCACTCTATACCCGACTGGTACCCATTTTTCTCTATTCTAGTCGGGTAATTTAGCTACCTTCCTCCCGACTGGTGGTGACTTCTCTCTACTCTAGTCGGGATACTTAGGCACTTTTCTCCCGACTGGTGATAGTTTTTTCTTTGTTTAGTTGGTTTTTTCTCTAAAACATCCCGATTACTTGAATTCTCCTCTATTACAGTCGGGGAAATACTCATACTTCAGCCCCACTTAATTAAGATTCCCTTTTATCAGTCGGAATATGGACGATTTTCCTTCGTCACATAAATATGCGCCACACCAAATACTGCCGCACTAACCACTAACAGCCAATACTCCAGCATCCAGCCGCTTAACAGTAAAATACACACCGAAATCACTGCTAACGCTATGAGCTGCCAATTCTTCTGCTTTATAAAAAACACCCCCAAACAACCCAATACGCTAAAAGCAGCAACGCATTCCCCAAACCATACACAAAAAAATTCCCCACAGAAGGAAATCCAAATCCCTTTGGACTGATATTGAAAATCATCAATATCATGCAGGTATATCGACCTACTTGCTCTAACATATTCATAAATTTGTTCGTGTATTCATTTTGCTGTCCACGGAATTTTAGATTTGCAGAAATATCTATAATTGTGCCTATCTATTTGTACTCGTAATCAGGTTTAAAGAAAATATTCTTATTATTTTTTATTTCTTTTTTGTATACGTGTTCACCCCAATCACATTGATTTACTTCTTCAATTGCAACAGAGACATCACCAATATCAACTTTTAATTCTTCTACTATAATATTTGCTATTTTATCTGCTAAATTACTTTTTATTTCATCATTTCGACCTGGCCATAATTTTACGGTAACATGTGGCATACTACTTTCCTCCTATAATTTCCTTTTATTCTTCAATTTTTATTATATCAAATAACTCTTTTTTGAGGACTGTTATGTATCTAGATTATAATTTTCTTAATCAACACACAATTCCGAAAAGGGAGTTCTTTTATTGACTTTCATGCTTGTAATTGTAATTTTGCACGGCATAAAAGTCAATAAATCTTCACAATCTTTTTACCGGTCTTTTCCTCAATAAATCTGCAGAACTCCTCTGCAGTTCCACCCTGAATGCTGCTCTTATCATATACCTGTGCATGATTGGCACTATATATAAATACAAAGTATTCCTTTGTCTCTGCAATCTGCATTACTTTTTCGTAATTCCACTCCGTCTTTCCGATTTCAGTAGTTGATGCAAAACCTTCTTCGTTAAAAATGCTTGTTGCCTTTTCCGTTCCTTTAAGCATACGTTTGCTTGCTATGTAACCATTTAATGCATCTTCCCAAATAAATACAATAAAAATTGCAAGAACTGCAAGCCAAGTAACTATATTTTTGGCATTGAAAACAACTCCGCTTCTTAAGGAATTCGCTGCCAGCAATGCACCCATAATCATAACAATCCAGCCTAAAATATGGGAGCGGCGACTTCTTTTTTTACGGATTGTTTTTCGCAATGCCCTTGCCATTGTTGTTAATGCTTTTTGATTATAACTTGTTTCAAATGTAAATTCCATGTGTGAACCTCCTTATTTTCTACTCCCCCAAAAACTTAAACACCACGTCATTAAAATCCTTTGCCTCTTCATACAATGCATGGCCGTATTCGGGATACATTTTCAGCTTCGCCCCAGGAATCAGACTTGCAATTTCTCCGGAACTTTCTGGGCCCACAATAATATCTTTCTCACCGCCAATTACCAGTGTTGGAGCCTGAATCGTATGTAACAAATCACAGCAGTCATGGTTCATACATGCCTCAGCCATAATAATAAAGCGCTCATAGGATTTTGGTCTGCCAAATTTTCCTGCCACGTTCAGCATCCATTTGTTTTTACGGATATATTCGTCCGTATACATTTTCAGCATATTATCCACCATCAGTTCGTGAAAGGCATCTCGCTTTGCCATGTCAATCCATGGCGGAAGGACTTTTTCTATGTAAGCATTGGGTCTGGCACTTGTCACTGCAAGTATCAGCTTGCCCACTGCTTCCGGATAATTGATAGCAAACTGCTGGGCTATCATGCCGCCTTGAGATACGCCGAGGAAATCTGCCTTTGGGATTGCCAGCATGTCCATAGCCTGTTTTAAATCCGCTGCCATATCCTTTGTAGTATAGCCCGGTTCCAATTTATTTTTGCGGCTGAATACATATACGCGGTAGTCCTTTGCAAACATTTTGTACATAATTGCAAAAGGAACAGCCATGCCCTTTGCGGTTTTCAAGCCGTCGCCCAAGCCCGGAATCATAATAAAAGGTTTCTTGCCTTTACCAAATACAAGATAATCCATGGTAGTTTCACCGATGGTAAGACAACCATTTTTCGCATTATAAAACATGACCTTCCCTCCTGAATTTTCTTTGCTTACGCTATTCTATCAAATCAACTTGGTAGACATCCGCCGCATCCAAATTTATAGCGTGCATATCCACTGCCGTTATTGTACTGTTATCATAGGTTGTATAATAGTATACTCCTTTATCGGTATTACAGCAACTAGAATATCGGGTATACTCATATTCTCCATTTTCCGAAAGCACACAGCCCTTAGGCATCGCCACTGCTCCAAGAATATGGAAAAACTGGCTTACACTTTCTTTCTCGCTGCATCCGGAACGTGATTTTTGCTTCACAAATACCGCACGTACAAAACGGGACGCAGACGAAAAATCGCCCGGAAGCCCAAAGGCTCCAAGCCCCAGACTATAATTTTTCAACTCTTCTGTAGGACAAATGTTATTGACAGCAAAGCCCTCATGAAGTCCCATATAATTATTCAGATTCATCATGTGATAGTCAAACGTTGGATTATTGGTCAATACCCCATATGGATTTTCATAAACCTTAAGGCCACTCTTCACACTTTCCACCGTAATAGAACGTTCTTTATCTGAAATCATCCAATGTAACGGTGTTAAAGGTAATTTATCACTGAAGTTTATATTCACTAAATTAATTTTATCCAACAACCCTATCGCTTCCTCAACGTTTGCACACTGTGCCAAAATCCACGGAGTAAACTCAAAAGGCGTTATATTATCCTTGGAAGCGTCATACTCTTTATAATCTGCATTGTGCGGAAAATTCAGCCCAGCCATACTAAGTCCTTTTTCATTGGTGGCTTCGTAATATAGCGGATAACCATCTACAACCGTGGCCATACCAATCATGGCATAGTGTTCACACAATGAAGAGACGCATCTCATCGGAAACTCATAAAAACGCGGAGTAATTACCACACGCTCTCCATAAGACCTTTCCAAATCTAAATTTCTGCCAAAATAATAGTTGTTTGTTTTATATGTTACTGCTGTGCACATAAGGGTCTCCTTCACTTAAGTTTTCCTAAGTATTATCCCCAAATTCCTTTAAAAATAATAAAATTACCACACAATTTCACAATTCTTCCGCTCTTCGCTCCACTTACATTCCTCCGCCGCCTGACAGGCAAAGCACGCACGACTCATCCGGTCGGCCTTGGCAATCAGTGACCGTAATCCTTTGTGGCCAATCTCTTTTTTATCACTATGATGATAAATAGCATCCACCATTTCTGCAACCTCATCTTCCTCAAAGCCACATTCATATAAAATCTCTGGTGCCAGCCTTGCACTGACATAGGCATGCTTTTCTCCGGTTTCATACTGCACATGACGTCCTATATCGTGCAAAAGTGCAGTAGCGTATATCATATCCTTGGATATCTGATGTTCTTCTTCGATATTGAGAATATAGGCAATTCGAGCCACATCCAAAACATGTGCCATATTATGCCTGCAAAAACTGCGCCCTTTTTCCTTCGTGGCATTGGTTTCCATATATGTTATAAAAAGTGGATGGTGTAAAATTTGATTGATTCTGTCCATAATTTACTCCTACTAGACTTAAAAAGATGCTTTCCCAATAAACAAATGCCGGAGCAAAAGCCCCGGCACGTTCCTACTTTATCGCCCAAAACACCTGCTGTTTTAAGCTGTCATTCTCAGCAAATGCGCCTCTGCAGGCAGTTGTTATCGTCTTAGCCCCCGGCTTTTTCACCCCTCGCATAGTCATACACATATGCTCGGCTTCCATGTAAACCATAACCCCTTTCGGTTGTAATGTTTCCATAATAGCATCTGCAATCTGACCGGTAAGCTGCTCCTGAATCTGAGGACGTCTTGCAAAAACCTCCACGGTGCGGGCAAGCTTACTAAGCCCCACTACCTTGCCGTTTGGAATGTACGCAATATGTGCCTTTCCATAAAATGGCATCAAGTGATGCTCGCACAAAGAATAAAAGGTAATATCCTTTTCGATAACCATTTCGCTATTGCTGCTGGTAAAGGTTTTGGATAAATGCTCCTCTGCTGTTTCACTGAGGCCACCACATATCTCCTCATACATCCGTGCTACGCGGGCTGGCGTATCCACAAGCCCCTCTCTATTTATATCTTCGCCAATTCCTTCTAATAAAAGCTGAATAGCTGCTTCTACTTTTGCTTTATCTAACATGTCTGCTCCTTCTCACCTTGTCTGTGCGGTTTGCATATATGTTCTTGATGGCACCCAAATAGGAAAGGGAACCAAAACATAAAATTACCGTATCCTTGTCTGCCAGTAAATGGGACACTTCTACTGCTTCCTCTAAGCTGCTTAGGTTTGTCACCTGATTATGATATTCTCTGGCTGCAAGTGCCAGTTCATACGCCCCCAGCGCACGTGGATTCTCCGGTGGGGTAATGGTTAAAATATGCTCAGCATACTTTGCGGTCATGGACAAAATCTTTTCATATTCTTTGTCTTTTAACACACCCATTATGTAAATCATACGCTTACCGAAAAAATAGGTTTCTATAGAAGAAACCAGTTTTCTGGCTGCATCTTCGTTATGAGCTCCATCTATTACAAATAACGGCTGCTTCCCTAACACCTCTAATCTTGCCTGCCAAAGGGTGTCCTCAAGTCCTTTATAAATCGCTTTGTCGGAAATGTCAATACCTATCTCTCTTAATTGCAACATAACTTCCACTGCGGTCACCGCATTGGAAATCTGATGAATACCGGCCAAGTGAATTTTCAGCTTAGAAAAGCCTTTATAAGAAAACTGCTGCGTGGTTAGACCATACTTGATTCCGGTTGCTTTATTAACATCCGCAACCACCAATGCCCCGCCAACCTGCTCTGCCTGCTTTTGCAGAACCTCTTCTACTTCTCGTTCCTGTTTACAGCTAATAAGAAGTGAACCTTCTTTTGCAATGCCGGCTTTTACACGAGCAATACTGGTAAGATCCTTTCCTAAAAAGCCCATGTGGTCCATGCTGATAGAAGCCCATACACATGCCACCGGTGCCGGAATTACATTGGTGGCATCGGTAGCACCACCCATACCAACCTCCAATACCACATAATCACAGTTTTTTTCTGCAAAATACAAAAAACCAAGGGCTGTTTCTACTTCAAAGGGTGTCGGATGTGGATAACCTTCGGCCACCAGTTCCTCACAAACTGCTTTTAAACGCTCAACATATTCACACAAGTCCTTTTGTGTAATCATACGCTTTCCAATTTGAAAACGTTCTCTATAGTCTGTAATCGTCGGAGAAACATATCTTCCCACACGAAATCCTGCTGCCATAAGCATATGTGCAATATAAGCAGACGTAGAACCTTTTCCATTGGTTCCTGCAATATGTATAAACTTACACCTTGTCTCCGCGTGTCCCAGTTTTTCACAAAGCCGCAACATATTATCCAGCCCCAGTACTGAACCATATTGATTTAATGACTGAATATATTCCAATGTCTCCCTATAATGCATACTGCCTCCTGAAAAACGTAAACTCAATGCTCTAAGTATATCAATTTGTTATCATTTTTTCAATACTTTTCCTTTTTCTTCATATCCGTTGGAGAAATTCCGGTTTCCCTTTTATAAAAGGCACTGAAATACGCCTGGCTGCTGAATCCCAATGCGCGTTACCCATAATGATACCAAAATCAATAATATTTTTTTCGATGCCGAAACCGGAAAAGCAGTCAGCGTAATTAACTTAGATACCGTAATGCCGGGCAGTATGTTATATGACTTCGGTGATGCCCTCAAAATGGGCGGTTCTACCGGTGCTGAAGATGAAACCGATTTAAGCAAATTAAATTTTGACGCAAAAGCTTTTGAATGCTTTGCCAAGGGCTACCTATCAGAAATAAAAGACAGCCATACAGACGAGGAACTGGCACTGCTACCTTTCTCTGTTAAGCTTTTAACCTACGAGTGCGGCATCTGATTCCTGCAGATTATCTGAATAGCGATACCTATTTTAAGATTCACAGGGAACATCACAATCTGGACCGTGCAAGAAATCAATTCAAGTTATTAGCCGATTTAGAAAATATGGAAGAGGAATTATTAAAATATTGTGTCAGATAAAATAAATATACAAGAAAATCTTTGACATATATCAAATAATAATGTAATAATGGAGCGTGTAAGATTATGAAAAAACCAGTTTTAGTAATTATGGCAGCCGGAATGGACAGCCGTTACGGTTGCTTAAGGCAAATTGACTCTGTAGATGTGCAGGAACATATCATCATTGATTTCTCTATTTATGATGCTGTCCGTGCAGGCTTTGAAAAAGTTGTTTTTATTATCAAGTACTACAGTCTAAAGACAAATGGTTTGGCGTAACTTACAAAAAAGATAAAGAAAAAGTTGTGGAGGCCATTGTTGCCTTAAAGGCACAGGGCGTATACCCGGAATATCTTTGGAGAAAGTAATTATGATTAAAATGAAAAAGACATCTATCGAACAAGCTGAAAAATTTAAATTAACCCACAAATTATGGGGCACGGAAGCATATAAACCTACTGTTTATGTACAACTCGCATATGACGAGGAAGGTATTACCGTGAGATTTACCGTAGACGGCGAATCCAATCCATTATGCAATAAGAAAGCGCATCTTTCTTATGTTCACCAAGATAGCTGTGTAGAATTTTTTGCTAACTTCGCACCGGAACACAGCAAACATTACATCAATTTTGAAGTGAATGCCGCAGGTTACATGAACGTTGCATTTCGCACCTGCAGACATGATGCAGAGCCTTTGGCATTGTCTGATATCGAAGACTTTTGCATTACACCGGTTCTTTATAATAATTACTGGACCGTAACCTACAAAATCGGTTTTGATTTCATCAAGAAATACTATCCGACTTTTGATATAAACACCTGCGAATATATTCTCGGCAATTTCTATAAATGCGGAGATTTAACCGAAATGCCACATTACGTATCTTATTTCATGATGGGTGACAAACCTGATTACCACCGTCCGGAATATTTTGGTAAAATTGCAGTAGAACATTAATTTTTAGTATAATATTTAAACTTATAAAAGCACATGAATGACCGAATAACAATAGTCGGTTGTTCATGTGCTTTTTTCTTCTGTCTCAAACACTCATTCGCTTTAGAAGACACACAGTTTCCACATTCGCCGTCCAAGGGAACTGGTCTACGGCACATGCTCTTTCCACCTGATATCCGGCTTCCAGGAATACTTCCAAGTCTCGCACCAGGCTGGTTGGCTTACAGGAAATATAAACCATGTGCTCTACACCATAATTTACAATCTTGGTCAGTGCCTTTGGATGAATGCCGTCGCGTGGCGGGTCCAGCACGATAAAGTCCGGTTTCTCCTCAATTTCATCCAGAGTCTTTAACACGTCGCCTGCGAGGAAAGTACAATTATTAAGACCATTTCGTGCTGCATTTTCTTGGGCTGCCTCTACCGCCTCTTCCACAATCTCTACGCCAATTACCTGACGAGCAACCGGTGCCATAAGCTGTGCAATAGTTCCGGTGCCGCTATACAAATCATAAACAATTTTCTCGCCCTGTCCTAAATCACCGATATACTCTCTGGCGGTGGTGTAAAGTACCTCTGCTCCCAGGGAATTAGTCTGAAAAAAGGAAAACGTAGATACTTTAAATTTCAAACCAAGGAGTTCCTCAAAGAAATAGTCTTGTCCGAAAAGTACACGTGTATCATCGCTCTGTACCACATCTGCTAAGGAATCATTGCTGATATGCAGTATTCCCGCAACTTTGCCCCGAAGAGGCAATGCCAAAATCATATCTTTAAATTCCTGCAAAATCTCCTCATTGGAGGCAAGCTCACTAGTAGTAACCAATGCCACCAATATTTCCTCCGTCTTTACTGCCTTACGTACCAATAAATGACGCAAGATACCATCATGGCGCATTCTATGATAATATGGAAGCCCTTTCTTCTGAAAAAACTCCAATACACTATTTAAAATCAAACGATAATCGCCATCTACTATATGGCAATCCCTTACGGTCACAATATCATGGAAACTGCCACGCTTATGCATACCAAGTGCTAACGGACCATCCTTGTATTCGTCGCCAAAGGAAAACTCCATTTTGTTGCGATACTCATAAGGCTTCGGGCTGGCTTTAATGCCCTCCCACTTGTAAGGACTGTCCTGTTTACCAAGCACACTGTCTAATAGCTTGTGTACCTGTTCCTCTTTGATATGTAACTGTTCTTCGTATGGTAAAGATAAATAAGTACAACCTCCGCACATACCAAAAAAGGAACACTTTGGTTCCACCTGAGCGGGAGCTTTCTCAACAACCGCTAACAGTGCACCCTCTGCCTTCCCTTTTCGAATTTTGTTCACACGGAATTGTACAGTTTGTCCAGGAAGTGCATTTTTGACTACGCATGTCTTATCCTCCACGGTCACAATACCTTTATTAGGAAAATCCACACGACCACAAACTCCCTGATACACCTGTCCTTTTTTCATGCCTATGCTTCCTTCCACCTATTCTTCTGTAGTCACTTCTTCCGCTTCAGCAGGAGCTGCTGCTTCTTCTGCAGGACATACAAATTCGAGTTCAATGCAGGATTCTTCGTCTTCAAAGGTATCATCACATACGAACTCTTCCTCTTCGCACTTGCACTTTGTAATAAACCTGTAAACGGCAAATGCAATCGCTGCTACCACAACAAGAATACCGACAACAGCAAAAACGGTCTTAATTAATTTATTGTTATCTTCTTTTATCTTTAACATAAACATACCACCTTTCTAAAACTTCTGCTCTTAAAAATAGTGTAACACATTTTGAGACTTCTTACTATAGTAAGCTTATATTTTTTTTAATTTTGCAAAAGAGGCATACATCACTTTTTGCCCAAACTTCTCAAATTCCACGGTCACTTTATAATCTCTGGCCTCGTCCTGAATAGCCTTTACCACACCTGTACCAAACTTAATATGCTGCACGCTGTCATCTACACCATACTCCAGACCACTCTTTGTACCACTCATGCCTTTGGAAATACCAGCCACTTTGTTTAAATCACTGATTGTCTGAGACATAAATGGCTTCACCGCCCGGCTGGTTTCCTTCGGCTTCAACACAGCCTTGGGACGATAATCAAACACCGGTCTTTGGGCTTCTGCCTGTGCTCTGTAATCGTACACCGCTCTCTGCATAACCGCTTCTGCCATAGCATCTGCAATCTGCTCATCACTAAAACGACGTCCCGGAAGTTTTCTATCCAAAAGTTCCTCCGGAATTTCCTTTACAAAACGGCTAACCATATTGTACTGGGTCTGGCCATGAAGCATACGAGATTTGGCAGCAGTCAAGGTCAAATCCTGCATAGCACGGGTAATCCCTACATAAGCCAGTCGACGTTCCTCCTCCAGGTCCTCTTTATTGTTCGAAGTAATCGTCATATAGCTAGGGAACACACCATCTTCCATGCCCGCAAGATACACATGTGGGAATTCCAGCCCCTTTGCACTATGTAACGTCATCAAAAGCACACGATTATGGTCCTCCTGAACATTGTCCACCTCTGCAACCAAGGCCACTTCTTCCAAAAACTGTCCTAATGTCGGCTGGTCATTCTCTGCCTCGTAGGCAACGATTTTATTGACAAGTTCCTGCACGTTTTCAATTCGGTCATCCGCATCTTCTTCGTTTTCCTTCAGATACTCTTCGTACTGTGTCATTTCCAAAATATCCTGAATCAGTCCTTCCAAACCATAGTAATCCACTTTACTGCGGAAGCCTTGAATTAAGGTCACAAACGGTTTGATTTTCACTGCTGACTTACCAAGGGAAGGAATTTCCTCGCACTGACACAGCGCATCATAAAAACTCATGTCGTGGGCATCTGCATAGGCCTGCACCTTGGCAATGCTGGTAGCACCGATACCACGTTTTGGAATATTGATGATACGCTTTACAGCCACATCATCCCGTCCATTGTCGATGGTCTTTAAATAGGCCAAAACGTCCTTGATTTCCTTACGTCCGTAGAAGTTCTGTCCGCCCACAACCATATATGGAATACCCAGCATCACCATACGCTCTTCCAAAAGACGAGCCTGTGCATTGGTACGGTATAACACCGCACAATCCCCATAATCCGCCTCATCCTTGCGTTTTTTATTGCGAATGTCCTCCGCAATAAACACTGCCTCATCCATAGCAGTATCAAACTGCTTAAAATGAAGCCTGCTGCCATCCTCCTTAGCGGTCCAAAGATTCTTGCCCTTACGTCCGCGGTTGTTGGAAATTACAGAATTAGCCGCCGCAAGAATATTTCCTACGGAACGATAATTCTGCTCTAACTTAATGGTCGTTGCTTCCGGATAGGTGTCCTCAAAATCCAAAATATTACGGATATTAGCACCGCGGAATTTATAAATAGACTGGTCATCGTCACCAACCACACACAGATTACGATATTTACTTGCTAAAAGACGCACCAATTCAAACTGCGCCGTATTGGTATCTTGATATTCGTCCACCATAATGTAACGGAACCGATTCTGATACTGCTCTAACACCTCCGGACAAGACTTAAAAAGCTCTACCGTCTTCACAATTAAATCATCAAAGTCCATGGCATTATTTTTCTTTAAAACAGCCTGATACTCCGTATATGCATCCGCAATCTTACGCTTTTGAAAGTCCCCCATAGCATCCATGGCATACTGAAGCGGACTGATAAGCTCATCCTTGGCGCCGGATATTGCTCCCAAAATAGCACGCTCTTTGAACATCTTGGTATCAATATTCAGACGCTTACAGATATCCTTCATAACGGTCTTCTGGTCGTCCGTATCGTAAATCGTAAAATTGGTATCGTATCCTAATCGGTCTGCATAGCGACGCAAAATACGCACACAGGTAGCATGAAAGGTAGCAACCCAGATTGCTTCACTGCCAAAGCCAATCAGCTTATCCACACGCTCCCGCATCTCCTTTGCCGCCTTATTGGTAAAAGTAATAGCAAGGATGTTCCAAGGATTTACCCCTTCCTCTTCCATCAAATATGCAACTCTATGTGTCAGTACTCTGGTCTTACCACTGCCTGCACCTGCTAACAATAGCACCGGTCCCTCAGTAGTCTCCACACCAAGTCTCTGATTCTCATTTAAGGTATCGTAAATACTCATAACACTCTCCAAAACCAAACATACGTTTCCCTATTACTTTACTATATTTTCCTCCAAATGTCCAGTACTCGTTGAAACTTTCTGTTTCCTATCCAAAATCAAATAGAAGGTCGGAATCAATATCAATGTCAAAACCGTAGATGCAATCAAACCTCCGATAATTACCAATGCCATGCCCTGCATCATAACCGCATTCGTACCAATACCAAGGCTAAGCGGAACCATAGATAAAATGGTCGTCAAAGTTGTCATAAGAATCGGTCGAAGTCGAATTACACCGGACTGAATCAGCGCATCTTCCACCGGCATTTCTTCTCTAAACTGATTGGTAGAGTCCACAAACAAAATACCATTATTTACCACAATACCCATTAACATCAAAAATCCCATAAGAGAAACCATGCTGATATTGGAGCCTGTTAAGAACAATAACAAGAAGGAACCAATCAGGGAAAATGGAATACAGGTCATAACCATCAAAGAAAATCTTGGGGATTCAAACTGCATTGCCATTACCAAAAAAACTAAAAATACGGCAACAAAAATGGATTTCAAAATAGAGAATAATTCCTCGTACATCATCTCAGTCTGCATACTGTTTGCAGGGGTTACCCCCTCCGGAAATTCCATGTCTGCCACTAGCCCATCGATAGCGTCCTGTGCCTCATAACGTAGGTCGGAGGTAGTAGTTGCCGTTATTGCCGCATAATATACCCCATCCAGCTTTTCAATAGACTCCTGGCCATCGGTATATACCAGCTGTGCAATATCTCTAAGCGGTAAATTTGTACCAAAAGAAGTCGGAATCATCAAGTCCATCAGTTTATTTAAGTCATCATAGATTCCTTTTGGATATTCCAGCCACACCTCATACTCAGACCCATCCTTCGTCAAATTAATGGGATTAACACCACTCAGTACATTATTTAAATGCATAGCTACTTGAATCGGTGTGAGACCATACTGCATTGCCTTTAAAGGATCCACATCTACTTTAACGAGGGTCGTCGGATTGGCAAGAGAATGCTCTGCTTTTACTACGCCATCCACATCTCGCACTGCCGTGACAAGCTGATCTGCCGCTTTACGCAGCACTGCCATATCACGACATTGTAAATCAATTTCATAGCTTCCGGTAGTCATAAGCGCACTCATACTGCTGCCGGAGGAGCTTACCGTTACATCCACATTGGTCATAGTGCCTGCCAGCTCATTCCACGCGTCAACCACTTCCATGGTAGACATCTTGCGCTCCGGACTTAAGCTCGCTGTTAGGGTTGCACCGCCGGTTCCCAATAAGGAAGAACCGCCCACCGACACGGAATATCCAACCACATCTTCATGCTCTTCTGCAATACGCTCCCATTCACGCATCACTTTATCCTGTGCTTCCAACGTAGTGCCCGCACGGAACCCGACGGACACCTGAACCAGCCCTTCATCTGCAGTAGGAATCATTTCCATATTTAAGGTATACGCAATACCGAAGGATGCAAACAACAACGCCACAGAGAACGCCAATACCGTCTTTTTCTTATAAAGAATCTTCTTCATAAATATCTGGTATTTATCGGTAAATTTCTTTAATAACTTATCCACCGGCAAACCTTCTTTTTCTACTGGTTTAAACATCATAAAAAACAATGGTACCAACATCAGAGCCGCAATCAAAGAGGTCAGCATTGCAAACACAATAGTAAACCCAAGCTGATAGAACAACTGACCGGATAACCCTTCTAAAAGTGCCAGTGGAACATACACAACAACCGTCGTAATGGTAGATGCTACAATGGACATGGTAACTTCCTTGGTTCCCTGAAATGCTGCCTCTTTTCGGTCCAATCCTTTCTCCTGACTTCGGAAAATACTTTCAATTACTACAATAGAGGCATCTACCATCATACCAATAGCGATTACCAGCGATCCCAGGGTAACAATATTCATAGAAAAGCCCATGAAGCTCATCAAAATCAAGGTGGCAAACAAGGAAATCGGCATAGATGCCCCTACTATTAAGCTGGCCTTCCAGTCTCCGAAAAATATAAATAATACCAGCATGGTAAGTGCAATACCAAGCAATAAGGTTTCAAACACGCTCATCAAAGAATCCACAATGGAGTCACTGGCATTGTAAGTTACCGAAAACGAAACAGCCGGAATATTTTCCTTCAGCTCTTCCAATACCTTTTCCACGCTGTTACATACGTTTACAATACCAAAGCTGGATTTATTTTGGATGCTGATGCTGACATTATCCATACCATTATAACGGCTGAGAGAGTCTGCTTCTCTGCCGGCCATAGACACTGTGGCAATATCCTGTAATGTAAGAACCGCACCGGTACCTGTCATAATGGGTACCTCTTTTAATTTCTGCACCGTGTCGTATTCCATGGATGTAATAATACTAATATCCTGAGAACCATGTGTCACCGTACCTGCTGGATAGGAAAAATCCACTGCACCAAGAAACTGTGCCACACCAGACATGGTAAGCCCATATTGATTCAAAAGCGTATCATTCAGCTCCACTTTAATGTATTCCTCACTGCCTCCGGATACACTGACCTGTGCCACACCATTTATGGTTTCCAGTTCCGGCACCACGGACTCCTTAATCACTTTTAATAGGTCCACATCACCCACTTCCGTAGCGGAAATACTCATACAACTCATGCTGTTTATATTCATTTCAATAATGGTGGGTTCTGCGGCATCCTCCGGAAAGCTTAGTGCCGCCACTTCTAAAGCCGCATTCAATTCGTCATGGCACTCTGCAATGTCTACACCATATTCGTATGTAAACAACACTATACCATAATTTTCATTAGAAACACTGGTGGTAGACTCCACACCACTTAAAGTAGCCCCCGCATCCTCGATTACAGACACCACTAACTCATCCACACTTTGGGCATCGGCACCCGGATAGGTAGCCATCACAATCAGCATAGGCATTTCGATATCCGGCAATAGCTGAAGTTTAAAGCCAAACACAGAGGACAAACCAAATACAAACAATGCTAAAATTGCCAAAAGACAGGTTACCGGTCTTTTTAAAGCAAATTTTGTTAAATTCATGCTGCGCCTCCTTACTTTACTGCTATATCAGATGTTACTTCTACTTCCACGCCGTCTATGAGTCTCGGAGACCAGCTTGTAATAACCACATCTCCTAAAACCACACCACTTGTAATCTCCATATATTCCTCATCAAAAATGCCTGTGGTTACCGGTGTTTTCACGGCCACATTTTCCTTCATCACATAGACATAGGCACCTTCATTTTCATAATATACCGCATCATAAGGAAGGATAATAGCATCTTCTGCCCGATAGGTTTCTAAAAAAATCTTTACACTGACACCACTTGGAAGCGCATCTCCATTGGCATAAACAGAGCCCTTTATCTGGAACAAACCGGTCTGCTGATTTACCGCATTACCCACTTCGGTAACTACTCCCTGAAATTCCACGCCATTACGCTCCACGATAAGTTCTGCACCTACCGCCAAGGTGTTTTTCACAGACTCACTTACTTGAAACGTAACCGTCATGGTTTCATCATTTGCAATCACATAAGCCGGCTGGGAGCTGGTTGCAAACCCATTTACCTCCACAGCCTTGGAAATAATTTTGCCGGAAATTGGTGCCGTCACATCATAATAAGACAAGGCAAGCTTTGCACTGTCCACGCCTAACTGAGCAAGTTCCAGACTAGTATTTAACTGTGCCTTTGTTTTTTCCAGTCCTTCTCCCTTGGATAATTCAATGGAGTCCACAATCATATAATACCCCTTTTCTGCTGCGTCCATAGCTGCCTTTGTAGCATTAACAGACATAGAGGTCTGCTTTTGTAATTCATTTAATTCCTCAGACTGTACCTTTAACGCAGCAACGGCCTCCGCCGCAGTCTTTGGTCCCGGAATATTGTCTGTCGGGTCTGTATCCAGTGCTGCCAACATGATAGCTAATTGCTCTGCCGGCACTACCACTTCTCCAGATGCAATTTTTTCAAAGGTACTAATACTTTCATCTACAAGTTGAATAGAATCCGTTATCTGATCAAAACTATCCTTTATCGTGAAATACTGCACCTGTGCTGCCTCCAGCTGAGCTAACGTAGACGCCAACTGGGTTTCCAACTGCGCATTGGCAGAATCCTGCTGTGTAGTCAATGCGCTGTCTGCCTGCTGCTTTGCATTGGTGTAAGAGAGCTTCGCCTGCTCCAACTGCATCTCAGCCGCACTATCATCAATCTCAAACAACACATCTCCCGCTTGCACCATGTCACCTACATAAAAATATGTATCGGTAACCTTGCCCTGAGCCATGGGAATTACATATACACTCTCCTCGGGCGCAATGGTACCTACGAACTGATTACTCAAGGTTAATGTGCCTTTCTCAGCGGTCATTACATCTACAACAACGCTTTTTTCTTCTGTAATGGTATCTGTCTTTGTATCGCCACAACCTGCAAAAGTCATACTCATCCCCAGTACAAGCATCATACTCAATACACATTTATTACGTTTCTTCATAGTCTCCGGTTCCCTTCTCATTGTATGCTATATTTTTTCCAACATTTCTACATTTTATCATTATACGCTTTATAGGAAGAAATACCATAAATTTTCTATAAAATTTTTCTGATATTCTTTTTATTGCTTGCCCATAGGTCACTTACATACTATAATAAAGATAATAACTTCTTCAAATATGAGGTACTTTTATGAAAGAAAAAATATATACCATTCCGTTAAATGATGCAGTAAATGCACAGGATGAATGCCCTTTCTGCTTCATTGAGCGCAAATTGGAGCGAGACACTCTGGATTTTGTCTTGGGCAATAGTTCCTCCTACATGGAAAGCGACGTCCGCGAAGATACTGATAAGGCCGGCTTTTGCCGTACCCATTTCCAGAAAATGTTTGACTACGGCAACACCCTTGGCAATGCCTGGATTTTAAAGACCCATTATGAGCGTAAGCAAAAAGAATTGCAGGACATTTTTAAAGCACATACTCCTGCCAAAGCAGGATTTAAACTTTTTGGCAAACAATCGGAGACCACCAATGGTATCGTAGACTGGATTAAAAAAGAAA
>JAZQUB010000016.1:0-4717 GCA_045631045.1 Lachnospiraceae bacterium | reverse complement strand
TGAATCATATTAAATAAGGTTTCTTTAATACGGTCCTGGGTAGGTCTGGTATTCAGTCCTTCCGGCGTCTTTAATTTCATACCTCTTGCAATTCCCGCAATAACTCTCATAGCTTCCTTTCTGCGCTAGGCTCTTACTTTTACGCCGCTGCCATCACGCTTTCCAAGTTTAATTTTGTTTAATTCTAATTGTTTAGACTTATATTCTATGGTTTTCGGATCGTTGTAATTCAGACCAAAAACAGCTTCAATGGAGTCGCTGTCCTTTAACTTCATACCACGCACACCGATAGCTGCTTTTTTCTTTTCCGGAATATCTTCCACCGGCATGCGCAGGAAATATCCTTCTTGGGACTGAAGCACTATGGTTTTCTGTTCCTTTAATACCTCTACCCATACCACTTCGTCACCATCCTGCAGTTTGGTTGCTGCCACATTTCGCTTTGCAACGTCAAACTCACCGCCATCCACTACTTTACACATGGCCTGCTTGGTCATAAACATTACACGGTATAAGTTCAAATCAGACTGGCTTGCTACATATACAATGCTTTCTTTTTCCATGCTAAAGGTACTGATATTATCTACCGGTACGGATTTGTCGCGGAACTTACCGAACGGAACATCCATCACTTTAATCGTATGAAGCTGGCCTTTGTCGGTAAATAAACATACCTTTCCGGTGTTTTTGCATTTAAATACATAACGATTTTCATTCAAAGCCGCTTCTTTATTACGCTCAAAAGTAGATTCATCGATGGTCTTTGCATAGCCAAAACGGTCTAACAAGAAATACACATCCAATTCCTGCTGTTTTGCTTCTTCAAATACAGCTTCCACACCATTTTCAATGGTGGTACGTCTGTCACGCTTGTACTGTTTTTTGAAATCTTCCATGTCATTGATAATGACCTGAGCCATGGCGTCACGTCTTGCCAGAATATCCTCATATTTGAAAATATTTGTAAGAGTATCTTCATGCTCTGCAATCAATGCCTCAATTTCCAAACCAATCAACTTATAAAGACGCATATCCAAAATCGCATTGGCCTGCTTTTCCGTAAAACGAAGCTGACTTGCCATAAGCTCGGAACCTTTGGATTTGAAACGAATGCCCTTCGTTTCTCCTTCTACCAAACAAGCTTTTGCCATAGCACGATCCTTGGAACCACGTAAAATCTCAATAATAAGGTCAATTACGTTACATGCTTTGATAAGACCTTCCTGAATTTCCTTCTTTTCCAGTTCTTTATTCAGTAATGTAGTATACTTGCGTTTTGCCACTTCAAACTGGAAATCAATATTGGCCTTTAAAATAGCTTTTAAGCCCATGGTCTCCGGTCTACCCTTGTGAATAGCAAGCATATTTACGCCGAAGGTATCCTCCAAGCGGGTCTTTTTATAAAGCATATTGATAAAATTGTCTACATCCGTGTCTTTACGCACTTCAATAACAATTCGAATGCCTTCCTTGGAGGACTGATTAGAAATATCCACCACGTCTGTGGTTTTCTTACTTTCTGCAAGAGCTGCCACGTCGCTTAAAAACTTACCGATTCCGGCACCAATCATAGTGTATGGAATTTCTGTTATAACAATGTTAATACGGCCACTTTTTGTTTTTTCGGTAGTTACGCGACCACGGATTTTAATTTTACCGGCACCTGTTTCATAAATATCAAGTAAATCGTCTTTATTGATTACAATACCACCTGTAGGAAAATCCGGTCCTTTTACATAGCGCATAAGCTCTCTGGTAGTAATATTCGGATTCAGCATATATGCCTTGGCCGCATCCACAACCTCTGCAAAATTGTGAGGCGGAATACTTGTAGCCATACCAACAGCAATACCTTCGGAGCCGTTAATCAATAAATTAGGAAACTTCGCAGGAAGTACACTAGGTTCTTTCTCCGTTTCATCAAAGTTTGGTACAAAATCTACGACATCCTTGTCCAAATCCGCAAGAAGACCTTCCTGACTGATACGCTCTAATCTGGCTTCCGTATAACGCATAGCAGCGGCGCCATCGCCTTCGATATTGCCAAAGTTACCATGGCCGTCTACTAAAGGAAGTCCTTTTTTGAAGTCCTGTGTCATCACAACCAACGCTTCGTAAATAGAACTGTCACCATGTGGATGATATTTACCCATGGTATCACCTACGATACGTGCGCTCTTTCTGTAAGGCTTATCATAACGGATACCCAGTTCATGCATATCATATAAGGTACGGCGCTGAACCGGCTTCAACCCATCTCTGGCATCCGGCAATGCTCTGGCAACAATAACGCTCATGGCATAGTCAATAAAGGACTTTTGCATGACGTCGGAATATTCGGTTTTTATAATTCTGTCATCCATCGCATTTCACTCCTAAATATCTAATTCTGCATCGGTTGCATGTTCGTAAATAAATTCCTTTCGGGCGCCTACTTCCGTGCCCATAAGCATTTCTGTTATGCGGCTTGCCATACGACCGTCTTCAATCTCAACCTGCTTTAACAGTCTGGTTTCCGGATTTAACGTAGTCTCCCAAAGCTGGTCCGCATCCATTTCACCAAGACCTTTGTAACGCTGTAAGGTAAAAGGTCCTTTGTGTTTTTTGCGGTACTGCTCTAAGGCTTTGTCATCATATAAATATTCTTCTTTGCCTTTGCTTGGCATTGCCTTATACAATGGCGGCATGGCAATATACACATGCCCATTGTATATAAGCTCCGGCATAAAACGATAAAATAAAGTTAAAAGTAAGGTGGAAATATGTTCACCATCCACATCCGCATCGGCCATGATAATAATTTTGTCATAGCGAAGCTTGGAAATATCAAAGTCATTGCCATAACCTTCGGAAAAACCACAACCAAAGGCATTAATCATGGTCTTGATTTCTGCATTAGCAAGAACTTTGTCGATGCTGGCTTTTTCTACGTTCAAAATCTTACCGCGAATCGGCAAAATCGCCTGATACATACGATTTCTCGCACTTTTGGCACTTCCACCCGCAGAATCACCTTCCACGATAAAGATTTCACACTTAGAAGCATCCTTAGATTCACAGTTAGCAAGCTTACCGTTAGAGTCAAAAGAAAACTTCTGCTTGGTCAGTAAATTGGTTTTGGCACGTTCTTCGCTCTTACGAATCTTGGCAGCTTTTTCTGCACAAGAAATAACACCCTTTAAGGTATCTAAATTTCGATCGAAGAAACGTACAATTTCCTCACTGGTAATCTTACTCACCGCCTTAGCAGCATCCTGATTGTCCAGCTTGGTCTTGGTCTGACCTTCAAAACGAGGGTCCGGATGTTTTATGGAAACCACTGCAGTCATACCGTTTCGTACATCTGCACCGGTAAAATTCACGTCTTTTTCTTTTAAAATATTGAGCTGACGGGCATAATTATTAATTACGGTGGTAAATTGGGTCTTAAAACCGGTCAGGTGAGTACCACCTTCGGAGTTATAAATATTATTACAGAAGCCAAGCACATTCTCATGGAATTCATTTACATACTGAAATGCTACTTCACAGGTAATACCTTCGCTCTCGCCCTTAAAATATACTACATCATGTATCGTCTCACTGGATTTGTTCATATCTTTAATGAATCCGATAATGCCTTCCGGCTCATGATATACAATTTCCTCCGGCTCTTCCTTACGCATATCTTTGAAAATAATGGTAAGCTCCGGATTTAAGTATGCAGTTTCATGCATACGACTCTTGATATCATCCTCTTTAAAACGGGTTTTGTCAAAAATCTCATCATCCGGAAGGAAATTAATGGTCGTACCGGTTTCTTTGGTCTTGCCAATAACCGGTAATAGTCCGCCAATCAGCTCCGTAGTCGGAATACCACGCTCGTAGCTATCCTGATGAATAGCACCTCCTACCTTAACCGTAACCGTCAATCTTTTAGACAGCGCATTTACAACAGAGGAACCAACGCCATGAAGACCACCGCTGGTCTTGTATGCTGCATTATCAAATTTCCCGCCTGCATGAAGGGTTGTAAAAACCAGACGCTCCGCACTGATGCCCTTTTCGTGCATGCCTACCGGAATACCACGTCCATTGTCCGCAACCGTACAGGAACCGTCTGCTTCCAAGGTTACATGAATTTCAGAGCAGTAACCGGCCAGATGCTCGTCCACAGAGTTGTCTACAATCTCATAAATCAGGTGATTTAAGCCCTTGGTAGACACACTTCCGATATACATACCCGGACGTACTCTGACCGCCTCAAGGCCTTCTAATACGGTAATATTCTCCGCACCATAAGTCTCTTTCTTTGCCATAAAAACTTCCTCATCATCGTAAATTCTTGTCGTCTGCTGTCATATACAACAGATTGTGTGCATAATTAGCACAAAATACCATATATCGTAAACTTTACCACAAAATAGTGGGTTTTGCAAGGGTGTGAAATGCTAAATATGTCTGCCAATATAACAATTCAGCCCGGTTGCCAAGACCCCGGATGAAATGACTGTGCTTTCTCAGCACGCTTTCGCTCTAAGCTCACGTAGCGGTACTAAGCTCGACTTGCGTCTCGCTAAGGACCGACGCTCGCTAGAAGGCTTCGAAAGCACAGTCATTTCATCCAGCATCTGCAACCAGGCTGAATTGTTATGTATTGGCGATAGATTATTCCAGTACATTCATCAATAAAATATAAATTAGAACACATACATCTTATATTCCATTTAGATATAAC